>JASJDH010000474.1 GCA_030065175.1 Leptolyngbyaceae cyanobacterium MO_188.B28
ATGAGATCGATCAGTCGCAATCGCGAGACCAGGTCAGCAGACCATTTGGGGAGGTAGAGCTTGGTCTCCAGGAAAGGGAGTTCTGAAGTAATAGGTCTCGCTGAGACAGTCATAGATACGTTTTCATGCTTTAAGAGGCCTCTTGCAAAATGGCGAATAGGTTAAATTCAGAGGTTTTTTCCACTATGCAGAGATTGGGTTTTCCATACTCGTGATCATGTTCTCATAAGGTTGCGAGTTGGAAATCAAACATTAATGCGGTCAGCAATCAGGACTTTCTAAGATGATATGCTTTGCTAATCAAAACTTTCAGGTTTTTGGTTCAAGCACTCTTTCATGACCAGGGTCAATTACCGGGGGCGTAGCTGCATAACGGTTTTGCCCAGGGGCGCGAAAGACCACCTAAAACACAAGCAGGTAACGTATCAACTGAGCGTCCCTTGCAGCAAATGGTTAGGCGTAAATCGTTTCAGTTACCTCAAAGCTGCTCGAACAGCTTGTCGAATTTCCTCTAAACGTACGCTAGTTCCGTTAGGCTTACCTGGGCAGTCTGTGTTTACACGATCACGATGCCCAATAATTCGAGGTAGTGAGCGAGTTCCAAAATCCGCTGTTCGTGTAGGGACAAGGGTTGTGGGATCTGTAATACCTATCACTTGACACAGCTGTGTGCACAAAGCGACAGCTGAATCAAATGCTGCATCAGTAATCCTACTACCTGAGAGCTGAAATCTACCATCAAAGACAACCCCAAAACCATCATTAATGACATCATGTGCTCCGCGCTTGCGACTATACCGACCTTCATAAACTCGACCACTAGGCATGATTGCATAGTGATATCCAAAATCCAACCACCCATTGTCCCTGACGTGCAGCCTACGAATTTCACGCATGCGGCTGAATTTAGTGTTTAGGCTAGCGTTAGGGGATAAAGTTGGGTACTCAGTATGATGTATAGTAATGCGCTTAGGGTTTAAATTTGGCAACCCTGATGGAGTTGGTGGTGCTCCCCAAACTTGTCGAGTAATGATCTCAAGATCAAGACCTTTTATATTGATATTTATTTGGAAGCTTTCTTGATCAGAAACAATTACTTCCAACAGCCGATTTCCACTTTGATTAAGAATCAGATTAGCAGACCAACGACCATCTTGAACAATTGGCCTTGCCACATCGAATTGTCTATCAATCCGTATAAGCAGCTCTTCGCCATTCTCCAAGCCATCGACCTGACCCTGTATGGTGAATGCCTCTAAAACTTTAATTTCATCTGGAATTTCAGTGATACGAATACTAGGCGAACCAGGATTAACTTCAATGTTAGCTGTTTGACTTTCGCTTCCAATTCTAATAGTTATACGACGAGTTCCAGGAGAGTTAAATACAAAATTAACTTCCCAATTACTATCATCTGAAACGAATCCAGCAGATGAGTTAAATTGTCTGTCTATGGATAAACGAATTTGTTCCCCTCTTAGATCGTCAGATACATTGCCTTGAATGAGAAAGGGTTGATTTATTACAACCTGCGTGGGAATGTTCGTAATTGTAATCATGATGTCTTTACCTAACAAACTTAAATACAACGGTTCTCAGTTTAGTGAGGTGCAGAAAGGTAGACACATACCCCTAACTAGTAATTCAACGTCAGATCTGCTGGATAAGATCCGGAAGCATGGATCTTATCCAGCAGATCTGCCTGATAAGACCCTTATCACAGAGCTTATACCGAATTTTTGCCGTATAACTTCGGGAAAGTAGGGTGTTATCCAGCACTTTTGATAGTTAAGTATGGGAAACAGGGATCTTATTTAGCACTTTTGCGTGATGAACATCCTCATAAGGGTGTTATCCGTCATTTTGCATAGCGCCATCCAAGCTTCCTAGCAGGGAACTGACAGCCGTTGGAGTGACCTATCCAAAGTTAAGCTATAGGGGCAAATCCCTGATAGACAAGGGATTCAGGCCTAAATAGGAAGCTTAGTCTGGAACGGTGGGATGAACGGCGGCATCAGGTCTTGAGGAAACTGGCACACTCAAAGGCAGTCCAATAAATAGGCCATTTTGGGGGCAACTGGCACAAGGTATATTTACTTGACTCTTGAGACTTAATATGGCCTTTGTTGAGACATGGAGCAAATTTGGTCGTTACATCTAACCCCTTTTCTGGTAAAGGCTTTAAGGATGAGGTTTTTACTCATTCAGATTTGACTCGGAAACCAATGAAGCCTAAAAGTCTAAAAACTCGTTGGCGAAGAACCGGCAATGATCTCACCAGCGAAAATTTCTCCGATCCTATACATAAACTTTGTAGAAGCCGGAATCTATCCAACAGTGGCGAAAACCGCTAACCTAAGGCCACCATTGGTCTACCTGAGAAAAGGGTTTGAGTAGCAGTGGAGTTAAACTCAGCAAGGAGGGTGACTGCCCTGCTGAGTTTTAACTCCACTGCTGTTGCCTCCCTTGATAAAGAACGACTCAGAGGAGCAGCAATTATGCGAAACAAACCCCTTGCAGGCATCCGCGTGCTAGACCTCACCCGTTTGTTGCCAGGTCCCATTTGCACCCTGCATCTTGCCGATATGGGGGCTGACATCATCAAGATCGAAGACCCCAAAAAGGGAGACTACGCTCGTTCGATGTTTGCAAGCGTTAAATCCCCGTCTATTCTTTTTCTAGCAGCCTGTCGGAGAAAAGCTTAAGTCGCCACCCATAAGGACGTGTAATCGTCTCAGGTTAAAGGCTAGACAGACCAGAGACCACTCTCCTTGGACTTTTTTCAAGCCGCGTAGAGAGAACTGACGAAATCCCATGGTCTCCTTAATTATCCCAATCGCTGGTTCAACCGTACATTTTCGTAATCTATACATCGCCTGACCTTCATCGGTCTTGAGTTGGTAAGCCATCTTCAGTTTTTGGGACGCTTCTGGCGCTGGTGGGTCTCCTAATTCCGCCAGCAAGTCTTTCCAACTCAGATAATGAGATGAGCGGCCAGTGGCAATGTAGGGCTCAATGCCTCGATCTTGGAGTCCTTTAATATTGGTGATGCTAAAGTAACCGTTGTCTAAAGCCGCCCGCTCGGGTTTACCCAAACCAGGATCGATTTCATCGACCGTGGGCAGTGCATCGAGTTGGTCATTGGGATGGTTAGAAACGCTGGCGGCGATAATCAACATACTCTGATGACTGACGCCGACTTGGGCGTTGTAATGTTGGTCAAAGCCTTGGTCGCGAGAGTTTTTCATAATTCGTGACTCAGGGTCAGTGAAGTTGTACTGGTCTTTATCCCGGATGGTCAAAGGGGGGGCTTGGGAGACGGTCCCTTGGGTTTACGTCCCGTTTGTTGTTCTCGGGCGGTTCGTTCGGCTATCTTGGCGTCATACTCCGCCTTCTCTAGCTCATAGCGTTCCTGGGCTCTGGCTTTCAGCACCGCTTCAGCTTGGTCCAATTGGGCCAATTTTTGACGTCGCCGCTCGATTTCAGCCCCGACATCCACTGATTCTGGCAGTGAGCCCGTATCAGCCGCTTCAGCCAACCTCAGCAACGCTTCAACATCGGATTCGAGAGCGGCGCGTAGCTTTACCAAGCGCTGGTAGCTGACGGCTTTACTTTTGGAGGCGTCCGCATGAATCTTGGTCCCATCAAGGCTGATGTCCTCTAGCGTCAAAACCTTTGCTTCAACGGCCAAGAGCAGCACTTGTACAAATAACGCTTTGATTTGGACTAAAAACCGTCGTCGGAAGCTGGCAATGGTGTCATGGTCTGGATGTAAATGACCCGATAAAAACCGAAATGGGATGGACTCATAGCAGGCTCGCTCAATCTTGCGGGAGCTGAACACACCGGTCGCATAACCATAGAATAACAGTCCCAGCAATACTTCTGGGGCGATTGCAGTACCGCCTCTAGCACCATAGGCTCCATAAATGGCCCCTAAGTCAAGTTCTCTAATCACCTGGGCTATAAACCGGGCTAAATGACCTGGTGGCAGGCACTCTCGCAAACTGACCTGCTGATCCAGGGTGGCTTCATAGTCAACGGTCTTAAATTGTCGGGGCATTAGGGTAGACTGAATTCCTCCCCAATAGTTTTACCAGAGGTATTTCTCCGACAAGCTGCTAGGTGGCGCTAGATTCTTGAGTTCTGTTGACACACCGTTACACAATTCAGGTAACAGCTTAATCGGTTACTGTAGGCGATTGAGAGGGGAGAGTCAAGGAGACGGAAGAACAAAGAGGGGTTAGTTCCAGCCTCCTTGCGATCGCAGCTTGATTCAAGCCTCAAAACCGCTCGAAGCCTTTCCAGGGGATGATCGCCAAGTCAACAGTCAGCTAAAATGATGAATCAATTTCACAGTTTCTATCCTGGCTTCAGATACTGAACACAAGTAATGGACAACTCAGCCTATCAACCCCCGGTCGCCAAGCTCCTCCAGTATGGTGAGCGCCGGTTCGTCGAAACCTGGCCTGATTATGTCGAAGAGTTGCATCTAAAGACCGTTCATATCCCTGAACTGATTCGCATGGCGACTGACAGTGACCTCAACCAGGCTGATACCGAAAGCCTTGAAGTCTGGGCTCCTACCCATGCATGGCGAGCCCTGGGACAACTGGGGGCTGAAGCGGCTGTTGAACCCTTATTAGAAATGCTAGATGACCTCTATGACGATTGGGCGAATGAAGAAATTCCAATCGTCATCAGTATGATTGGCCCGGTATCAATCCCTCAAATCCAGCAGTGCTTAGCAGATCCAAATCGTAGTCTCTATAGACGCCTTGGCGCAATAACTTGCCTCAGACGACTTCATACTCGTCACCCGCAAGCGCGAGAACGCTGCATCGATATCCTCATCCAACAGTTAGCACAGTTTGAAAAGAACGATCCCACCTTGAATGGGTTTCTGGTTTCCGGACTCTGCGATCTTAACGCCGTCGAAAGGGCCTCTGAGATAGAACGCGCCTTCGCCGCGAAACTAGTAGATCTTTCGATTATGGGGGATTGGGATGAGGCGCAAGTCCAGTTGGGATTGAAAACCCGTCAAGAGGTACCCATCAGAAGATTTACCCCGACAAAAGTGTTAGGGCCTCTGTCAGACGTCTTGGATCCTGAAACACTTGGGCTTGTCACTAAGGCGTTGGATCCGCTGTCTTCCTCAAGGAGAGGCAAGCGGCAAACACAACCTCAAGGATTTGGCGTTCAAACTAGCCCCAAAAAGAGGAGCAAGTCAAAGAAAAAGCACCGCTAATGTCTGCGATGAGGAGCAAACAATAACGGTTTCAACTACAGATTCTAAGCTTAGCTAAGGAGGTTCCAGCCCATCAGATTAGCCAATTCTGTCAATAGGTTTTGGACGCTGATGTCGAGGTTGGTAAACGCCCAATTTACCGCCGCCTGGTAATGTAATGTATGTCAGCAATCCCCAGCCTTCGTCTTCAACCGGAGTAGTCTCGACGCCTTGCTGCTGCATTTCGTTAACGAACGCTTCCACATCATCGCACAATAAGTAAAACTCGTGGATGTCGTTCTTATCGGATGGATGGAACGCTACTTCTGCGGGCGGCAGTCCAAAGATCAACCAACCGTCACCGGCGTCGACGTTCGGCAGCTTGAAGACATCACGGAGGAATGCCCGATCGGCGTCAGCATTGGTGCTAAAAACTACAGAATGTGCTCCAGTGATCACGTCGATTCCCCCGGTGTCGTGGGCCAGTTGATCTGTTGAGATCGGAAGGCATTTTAGATGGATGTGGTAATTTTACTCGCATCTGAGGAAAAAGTGTTCTGGGCATAAAGTGTAACGATACCTGGTGATGCGATACGATTCTGATTTGTCTCGTTTTCAGATCGAGAAGGTGGACAGGATTAAATCGAGTTATGGCGTTTTGAGTGTGCCAATTCTTGAAAAATAGATAAATGTACACTCCTATGCTGAAATCAATTCAAACTGTTGGGGTAATAAGTAACAGTTGATTAGCGTTTATGAGCTTTCTGATTCCCTGCCATCGGCAGGGCCTTTTTTTGGGAGCAATAGATTCGGACGCCAGCTACCGCAACAGATGACAACGGGAAGATGCGCTCAGCCCTGATGGAGCCAATGAAGGCGAAATATCTCAGTTAGGCTACTTTATGAGGAGTACATCTCAATTTTGCAATAAGTATAAATACTCAGAATTGCTTATCTTCACTAGAGGTATCCTTTGAGTAGTCTACCCCTAGTGAATAATACTCATGGATGCAGAGAAAAAAGCCCAACTTCAGGCCCACGCACAAGCTATCGCAGCCTTGCTTTACGAAGAAACTGACCCGGAGCAGGTTAAAACACTAGAAGGTATCGAAGAGACTGTTCGTGACCACCTCCTGGAGTATGTGGGTCCAGAAATAGTTTTTTTTTATCGAAACCAGCAGTGGCGCCTCTACCGGACGAAAACGCACCATCAACAGCATCATCGGTCGCTTGAGTGTGAGTAAAAAACAAGCGCAACGACTGGGGGTCCAACCTCATAGTCGATGGAGTCCTTACTTGGAAAAGTGTTGTTTGCTCTTGAGCGCCAATGAGTCTTACAAACGCGCCTCAGAAGATATTCAGGTGTTAACTGGAATACCCGTTTCCCATAGCACTCAACAACGGTTAGTGCATCGTCAAAACTTTGAATTACCTAAGGTGGAACAAGTCGTTGAGGAGATCAGTATAGACGGGGGTAAAGTCCGACTCCGCACCCCGAAAGGACTCCCCTGTGAATGGAGAGATTACAAAGGGGTAAATCTCCACGACTGTGCGGTTGAAGCATTTTTCCAAGATAAGGAACTTGCGGAAAAACAAAATACCAATCAAGCTGGGACAATCGTGATATCCCATTTGGGCAAGGATTCAGAACGGAGCCAGAAGGGTAAGTATTGTTCTAATTCTTCTGGCGGAACTTTGATGGCTTTTTCGTAGACTGCTTCAACCCGATGCACAATGGGTTTAATCCCCTTCCAAGTCATATTGGCGGCCCACTGTACAGCCGCCTCAACCGAGTCTAAAATCCCTCCATTCCAATAGTTTTCCAGGACGCCCCAACACCGTTCTATGGGATTGTACTTGCTATGGTACGGAGGGTAATAAATCAACCGAATACTTAAACGGGTCGCTTTAGAGAACTTCACCATGCGTTTGATAAATTGGGTGCGGTTACTGCGGTTGGCGGATCCCCCATCGAGGTCAATCGCCAATTCTTCAAGCTCAGGATAATCAGCTTGATTCTCAAGCCACCAAGCCGCTAAACAATCAACAATAAAATCACTGGTCTCAGCCGATTGCCCCAGGTAAATCGAGAGCTGATCACTGTGGATATTCAGAATGCCAAAGGGAACTAAGGTCGCCTGCCATTTCTGATCATGGTCATCCGCCGCTTTCGCTTTTAGGGTGCGTCTCTTACCCCCTCTCGAAAGGTTGCCGATCTTCACCTTCGCTTTGCTGTCTATGGAGATCCGCAAGGATTTGGGATTGTCATCTGAGACTTGATTTTGCCGAAATACATTCTCAAAAATAGCGTCGGTTTCAGGAAGCAGGGATAATTCATTCAAAAAAGGAAAGAATTTTCGGAATATCATGAGCCCAGAACCGCTTGGCTTTGGTCAAAGAACGACAGCCGTTATGGCGGGCGATGTTGATGGCGATATTTCGAACAATCGACCAGTTG
>JASJDH010000475.1 GCA_030065175.1 Leptolyngbyaceae cyanobacterium MO_188.B28
TCTATCATAGTCATGAGGAGACCTCAAGCTTTGGTGTGTTACCAGATAATCTTGACGTCTCCTCGCCTTTTTTCACAATTTTCTAACTCACATAATCCGTCTAATATTTTAGAGAACATCCTGATTTGCATTTGCTTCAGACGAAGTCTGTTTTGAGGGGTTTCATTGATAAGTAAGAAAGCGACAGGAAGCAAAGTCTTAAGGCTAATGAAAAATCTGACTCAGCACTTCAAAGTGCTTGGATTAGAGCCCGGAACATCTGAAGCAGAAATCGAGCGATCTTATCGGAAATTGGCAAAAATTTGGCATCCCAAGAACTTCCTAGACGATCCTCGACGTAGACATGAAGCAGAGAAAAAAATCAAGGCGTTAAACATCGCCCATGATACGTTAATTGCTTACTTCAACCGCCAAGGTCAGGTCTTTCAACATCAATCGAATCATTCACCCAGTCAGCCGGATCCCATTGATCTATTGAATCGTGAAATAACGGCTAAGGCCTGTTTCGAGCAGGGGGGACGGTGGCTTCGGGAAGGCAATTATAAGGAAGCAATTGGTTGCTTCAGCCAAGCGATTCGCCTCAATCCTAATTATTTAGACGCGTATCGAGCCAGAGCTTTCTCTTTAGAACAGTTGGGTTATCTTAACCGAGCCAATGACGATTTCAATAAAGTTGCTGCATTAAAGCAGAAAGCAAAAAGACCCCCCTCAAAAAACTCGGCTCCCACTTTTCAAGCCCCAGAGCAACCTGAGGCGGCTGCTAAAATTACCTCCACTTACCCTGAACAAACACTGAAGCAACCGGAAGCAATTTCACCTATTCACGCTGCATCTCAGCCTCCCATCACGTTTCCTTTAAAGTCCCTCTGGGAATGCGCCCATACCTTTATTGGCCATACTGAAGTGGTGACCTCGGTGGCCCTAAGCCGAGACGGCAGAATGCTGGTGAGTGGAAGTTTTGATAAAACGGTCAAACTTTGGAGCGTTAACTCAGGACAACTCCTCTCAACGGTAACCGGGCATTCGCGTGAGGTGAACTGCGTTGCGTTCAGTCCCAATAGCAAACTATTCGCCAGCGGCAGCGGCGATAAAACCATCAAGGTTTGGGAAGTTGTCTCTGGTCGATTGATTTGCACCCTTGGCGGCCCCTTCTCTGGCCATTCGGAAGAGGTGAAGACCCTGGCTTTTAGCCCAGATGGACAGATCTTGATTAGCGGCGCCGCAGATAAAACCATTCGGTTATGGCGATTGAGCACGGGCAAAGAAATTTGCACACTCAAAGGCCAGGCGGGGCCGATTTTTTCCCTAGCGGTCAGTTGGGATGGCAAAATCTTTGCCTGTGGCGGTCGAGAAAAGCACCTGCGAATTCGTCAACTAGAGGATGGCAAGTTAATTCGTTCCCTGCAAGGGGAATCCCGTTATGTGCTGTCCGTGGCCCTTAGCCAAGATGGAACGCTGTTGGCGGCGGGGGGATTATTGCACATTGAATTATGGGACTTAATTAGAGGAGAAAAAATCGCCACCCTCCAAGGCCATGCCGATACGGTGCGGTCCCTAGCCTTCAGCGCCGATGGCGAAACCCTGGTGAGCGGCGGTTATGACGGCGCCGTTAAGCTTTGGGATCCCAACACGGGAAACAGAATTGACACCCTGAAAGGACACCAGGGGCCTGTTTCTTCGGTCGCCCATAGTTTGACCAGCCCAACCATCGTCAGCGGCAGTGCGGATAGAACCATCAAGCTGTGGCGTCGGATTCGGCCTGATTTCTCCCCACAGGCGGCAATTCTGCCAGAATCTTGAAGCGGACGTGGTTAATTGCTAATTCCCCAATTTTCACCTCTAGATCCTGCTCGGCTTTCTTGATTCGCTCGAAGGGAACTCCTTTGGCCATTTCGACGTGATACCAAGGAAGTCCCATAAAGAACCGCGTCGGGTAGGGCCCGCCTTCCATCACATCATCCACGTTTGATTCCATGGGGAGCCAGCCGTACCCTGGGATGTAGAATTCCAACCAGACATGGTTAAAGTCGGGTTCTAGGAGGACGCCGATTTGATCGGCGCGGGGCGGGCATTTATATCGCCCCACGGTGCGGCAGGCGATGCCGTTGAGTCGGCAGAAAGCCAGCAGGAGTCCGACGTACTCGCCACAGGAGCCGACACCCCGCTCTAGCACCACATCTGGGGTGTCAATCTGGGGCCGGATCCCGTAGGAAAGGCGATCGTAGACATAATTGCGGATGCTGAGGACTTGACGCAATAGGTTGGTTTCAGAGCCAACAGCTTGCTGGGCCGCGGCTTGAATATTGGGCGCGTCCATGGCCAGCTGATCATCATCCACCAAATAGCGCTGCTGAAATTCTGGCGAGAGGGGCGGCGCGTCTTCTACCATTCGGGGGGTCAGTTGATATTTGATTCCCCGCACTTCCAATTGGGCTTTCCACCCGAAAATATGAGTTTCGTGGGGATTTAGGGTGTCAAACTTAAATAGGGCGATTCGCTGTCCATCCATCAATTCTTCGGTAAAGGGACGGCCGATGGGTTCAATGTGCTTGACGGTTTGACGCTGAGTGTCCGTTGGCAGGGCGATCCGCCACTCTAGCTGGTGCAGCTGGAGGGCGTCTAGGGGAGATATTTCCTCCACATAGGACATTTCAAGCAGATATCCGTTGGACAGGGCGTAGCCCTTCTCCGCGTCATAGTGAAAATGCAGAGGATGAATAAAGGTGCGATCGCGAAAAGTCAGTTGATGGGGATCGTCCGAATTCGGATCATCGCGAATATAGGGTTCTTCATAGGCGTAGGCGAGCCACACTGTATCGGATTCCATCGATGTGTTTGGATGCACCGCGATCCCGGTTGGGGAAGCAAACGGCGTCAAGACGCTAAATAGCAACGCCCCAGTGGCCCGATCCAAGCAATACACCGTTTGCTCCAGTTGATCGCACAGCCAAAGGCGCTCCCCATCCACGGCGATATTCTCCATCCCAATCCCCGGCAGTGGGAACTTAGTAATTCGTCGTCCGGTATCGCGATCCAGAATGAAAATGTAGCCAGCCTTTTTACTGGCGGCGTACACTGTCGATTCCCAAACCGCAACCCCATCCACATCATAGGGAAGGGTGGTGAATGGAACAGGCGCAAAGTCTTGAAACGAGCACGTGTAGATTTCGTGACCCCGAGCAAACCAGATCCCGTCTCCCCAGATCGCTAGCCCCGTCGCGTCCTGATACTGCTCACTATGGCGCGTATTGAGGATGATTGTATTGTCTGTGGTGGGATCAATCTGCAGCAGATACCCCCGAATGACATCTAGGGCGAACAGATCGCCTTGCTTGAATGCAAGTCCGTGTAGCGCGTAGGCCCCAATCGGCCGGATCAGGCGCGACGGAACAGTAGATTCCGAGCTTGAGGAGGGAACCGGGGACAGCGGGGTCCGCTTCAGGGGATGCGATTCAAGTTGCATATTGTTTTTGGGGACAGGCCATATAAGCAGCATCCCCTATCTTAAGCACAACGCCCGCCTCCGTAACTGTATTGGACCCGTCATCCGTTCGATTAAACATCAGTCAGATAAATAGCCCAGAGTTGAGGCAGAGATTCATGCTTACAGCAGGGGATTTATTGAATAAAGTTACCTTGTGTAAGGTTTTCTGCTAAAACAATAAGATAGTTTAAGGCATGAAATAATTCTGTTCCCATGTTGATAACCCTGCCGCCTATTGAGCTTTACATGGATACAACGACTATTGCTGGCGCAGCGCTCTGGTCACTCGCCCTCTACTTGGGGTTTTCTTCTACGAGTGAATGGGTGATTGAGCAACTTAATCGCTGGCTTAATTTTGCGGAGCGATCGCTCGCTGCCTCCGACGCCGAATTTAACCGTTCTCGACGCCGCAAAGAGTCTCAAAACGCCCTTTACGCCTCCCTATTCAGCACGGTACCCTTTCTGGCGGTCGGCTTAATTTGCAATTATGGGATGGAAGTCAGCTTAGGGCGGAGTTGGGCCATAAGCTTCGGCATTATTGCTTGCATCGGCTGCGGAGTCTATGAGTTGGGGCGGCGTAGCGGGCAGACGTCGAGTTAGGAACTTTATGTTGACGCCAATCCTTAGCGATCGGGCCCTATTTGTTTTCTACCTCATCAGCAGGAACCGCGCCCCGTTCGAAATGGATGGCGTTGAGTAAGGCGCAGACAGTTTCGTCGCTAGTTTGAGTGAAGTCTTTGTACCATAGGCTGATTGATTGAAGCTGCTCTGGTGTTTGTAAGCAAACCACCTGATCAACTTCCGCTTTTAATTCTTTGACTGTGCTGGGGGAAGCAATGGGAACTGCAACCACCAGTTTAGCGGGTTGATGATGTTTCAAAATTGCGATCGCCGCCCGCAGGGTAGACCCCGTCGCTACACCGTCATCCACCAAAATAAGAGTGCAATTTTGCAGCTTAGGGAAGGGTCGATAGCCTCGGTAACACCGCTCTCGCCGATCTAACTCCACTTTCTCTTGAGCCGTAATCTGTTCGATGATCTGGTCAGAAATATCCAACCAGTCCACTACACCATGGTTGAGAATTCGAATCCCATCGGCTGCGATCGCCCCCATCGCCAATTCTTTCCGTCCTGGGGCCCCTAACTTCCGCACTAAACAAACGTCCAAGGGCAAATTGAGCAGTTTAGCCACTTCGAACGCCACTGGCACGCCCCCTCGCGGTAGTCCCAAAACAATGGTATTTTCACAGTTGGCGTAAGCGGTCAACTGTTGAGCCAGCAGCCGACCCGCCTCCGTTCGATTACAAAACTGCATCGCTACTCCGCCAAGACATTGCCTTAAGCTTATCGTTTCAGGCGCCCACTGATCGGTAGATGAAGCGATGGATGGAGCAATTTAGGAGCATGATAAAAGGGCTACAGGGGTAATGAAACGCCAAAATCAACGCATTCTCTTATTGTTAATTATTGTTCTGCTAGGAGCAGCTCTGCGTTTCTGGTCCCTGGACTCTAAGCCCCTCTGGCATGATGAGCTTTACACCGCCCTCTACAGCCTTGGGAAAACCCCCAGTGATATTCCCATGGCGATGGTTTATCCGGTGACACAGCTGCGATCGTTAATCACCCTGGATCCTTCTTACACGCTATCTGATGTGGTAGAGGGTCTGAATTCTCAAAGCAGCCACCCGCCGTTGTTCTTCATGTTGATGCATGGGTGGTTGAACTGGATGGGCAGCAATACCTTCCAACTGCGAGCGTTTTCCGCTTGGATTGGGGTAAGCGGTATTGTCGCCATCTATGGGTTAGGCCGTCTGGCCTTTAATCAGGCCACAGGTCTATTGGCGGCAGTACTATTTGCTGTTTCCCCCTTCAGCGTTTACCTCGCTCAAGAAGCCCGCCATTATACTCTGCCGTTGCTATTGCTAACTCTGGCGTTGGCCGGGCTGATCGCCATTATCCAAGATTTAACCCACCCGCGTTCCTTGCGCCTTTGGGTTTGCCTGGGCTGGTGCGTCGTCAACGGCGTTGGCTTCTATATCCATTACCTTTTCCTACTGTCTACCCTCGCCCAACTGTTATGTTTAGCCGGCGCGGTTCTCCGATGGCGCCGCTCCATTTCTAACCGAAATCTGTTTGTAATTGGCTTCTTTAGCGCTGCAATCGGTCTCAGCTATCTGCCTTGGCTACCTACACTGCTCAGCCAAACCCAAGGGGCTGAAGACGCCTGGTTGAACTTTGATCCAAGCTATTGGTCGGCCTATATTGAACCCTTGATTCGGGTGTTGGCCGCCTGGATTATGATGTATGTCCTGCTGCCAGTTGAACGAATGCCGTCTTGGATCGTCATTCCATCAGCGATCGCCATGTTGGGATTTATCGGATGGTTAGGGGTAAAACTGGCTCAAGGTTGGTCTTCCCTAGGGGCTAAGCCAACCTTCAGGGTCGCGGCCAGCGTCTTAATCAGTTTCACCGGCTGGATTCTATTTGAAACCCTAATGATTACCTATGGGCTGGGCATCGATTTTACCCAATCCCCGAGGTATCTATTTCAACTGTATCCCGCCGTCTGTGTTCTCACTGCCGCATTCTTACTCCACGCGTCTCAAATCGGTTCGCTCCGGTCGCCAAACCACACGCCAAACCACAGCTCACTCATTGTCATAACCGTCGGTTTGGTGAGCTGCGTGCTGATCAATTTGAACATTACCCTGCTAAAGCCCTATTTGCCGGATCGGGTGGCGGCTCAACTCTTGGCAGGCTCTGGGTCCCATCCTCCCGTCATCTTAATGGCCGCCCCCAGAAATTTTGACCGAACATTAGGGCTTGCCTATGCCTTGGAAGTCGAAAAGCAAGCTCCAAAGCCAACAGAAACCTATTGGGGATTTTTCCAAACTCTACCCGAAGCTAACGATTTTAGCAGCGTCCTTGGCGGCCTAGAGCAACTCCCCAGGACTACACTTAACCTCTGGCTAATTTCACCCGGAGAGTACATTTCATTTCCTGAAACCGTGTTACTAGGGGCCGATCGCCCCGCCTGCCGAATTGAGGAGCCAAAGTACAACACTGAAGGGAATCGCTACCAACAATATCGATGTCTTTGAATATCACATTTAACATTAAGTGACGCTACTTCCTTTAACGGTTCTGAAAGAGGATCCCCGCTCAACCATTCTGGCCTATCCCCATGGAGACGCCCAAATGGTCAGCGCTCGGATTCAAGAGCTTGAACAATTGGGGGTCCACAGTGTTTATGATTTCGGCGGTAAGTCTTTGCGGGGTTTTCATGTGCTGGGTTTAGGGTATTGCGGGGTGGTTATCTTAGCCAGACTCGGAAGTCAAGATGTGGCGTTGAAAATTAGGAGAACTGATGCCCCAAAGTCGGATTTGCGAGGAGAAGCGGCTTGTCTAGCCGCCGCCAATCAGATTGAGATCGGGCCTAAGCTGATCAGCACTAGCCGCAATTTTTTGACCATGGGCTATGTTGCAGGCGATCGCTTTTTCGATTGGCTTAAAGAAACGGTCAGCAATCACGACTCAAAAGCGGTTCAAGCCATTCTCAGGCGGATTCTGAAAGATTGTTACAAGTTAGACAGCGTGGGACTCAACCATGGTAATCTGCGATATATTTCAGACCACGTTATTGTTTCAAACGAATCCGCCGTCTTGATCGATTTCAGTAGCGCCAGCCAATTTCGGCGCGCCGCCAACGTTACCTCAGTCACCCAAGGTCTCTTTATCGGCGGCAAGACAAGAAACTATCTTAAAGAAGTCTTGTCCATACCCTCAAAAAAGACGCTGATTGAAAGTTTGCGTAATTACAAGCAACGCCAAACTGAACAGAATTTCCACGCGCTGCTCGGACTTTTGGGATTAAGTTAAAGGTTTGGTGAAGGCGGACCGAGAGTATAGGAGCATCGTCAGGTGTGGACGAAAAAGTTAGTTATGGTGAATAGAGTATGGAATAGGGGGAAATGAGGCAAACAATGTAGAAACGTGATATTTCACATCCAGAAGGATAGAAAGGATGGGGGAGATGGAGAAGATGGGGAAGATGAGGGAGTTCAGAGTGAGTTCGGATTTCTTGCCCAAAAAGGTCTGAAAGTCAACATGAAAACACTTTGAAATTGGGCGGATCCCTTTCAAAATCTCCGTAGAGTAATATAAGAAAAGCTGTTTTGATGAAG
>JASJDH010000476.1 GCA_030065175.1 Leptolyngbyaceae cyanobacterium MO_188.B28
CTTGAATTTGCAGGTCAAAATCTCGCATGACTTTTAGACCCACTTTAAACAACAGCACCAGCGCGACTAAATTCACCAACGCTAAAAATCCCATGGTTACATCGGCGAAACCAAATACGGTTGTGAGGTCTTGCGACGCTCCCCAGACAACCAGAGACAAGGTCAAAATGCGAAAGCCATTAAACAGAATTTTGTTTTCTTCGCTAAAGAAATTGAGGCTATTTTCTCCCAGATAGTAGTTGTAAATCATTGAGGTGAAGGCAAAGAGCACCAGAGCGATGGTTACAAAGGCCCGTCCCCATTCTCCAACATACCCAGCCATGGCGGACTGGGTCATGGTGACGCCGCCTACGTCTCTGCCGGGTTCATAAACCGTTGAGAGCAAAATGATCGCCGCCGTGCAGGAACACAGCACAATCGTGTCAATAAATACGCTAAAGGCTTGAACGATGCCTTGATTTACAGGGTGTTTCACATAGGCCACCGCCGCAACATTTGGAGCGCTGCCTAATCCAGCTTCGTTAGAAAACAGGCCTCGCTTGACGCCAAAGATAATTGCGGCGCCGATCCCCCCGCCAATGGCCTGGTCTAGCCCAAAGGCGCTATTGAAGATCAAAGCCAATACGCCAGGAATACTACCCAAATTGGTGAAGATGACATATAAGGCCATAGCAAAATAGCCAACGGCCATAATCGGGACCACAAATTCGGCGACTTCAGCAATTCTCTGAATACCGCCAAAAATAACCAACGCCAATACAACCAATAAAATAACGCCTGTAATCTGGGTAGGCACGCCGAATGTATCATTAAGCGAAGTCGCTACAGTATAGGATTGTAGAGCGTTAAAGCCAAAGCCAAAGGTCACTAATAAGAGCGCCGAAAACAGTGAAGATAGCCACCACTTTCCCAATCCACGATTGATATAGTAGGCAGGACCGCCGCGATAAGTTCCATCGGGTTCTGCATTCTTGAAAAGTTGGGCCAGAGTACATTCAAAAAAACTGGTGGACATCCCGATTAAGCCAATCACCCACATCCAAAAAACAGCGCCGGGACCGCCCAAGGTGATGGCGACCGCAACCCCGGCAATGTTGCCGGCCCCAACCCGTCCAGCCACACTCAACACCAGAGCTTGAAACGAACTGAGATGACCTGCTTCATGGTGGGTCGCTTGGCCCAAGATGGCGAACATCTGGCCAAAATAGCGAAATTGAACAAACCGAGATGAAATAGTGAATAGCAGTCCAACGGCTACTAACACGATAATGAGTACTTTTCCCCACAATAAATCATTGAGAAAATCTAACACGCTAATTTTGCCCCCTGAAACTTGTCTCGAATGTGCAAAGTTAACTAATTTTTTCTGAAAAAGAACTTTTAAGGCTATAAACTTAAAGCAAGAAATTTAGCCTGAGGAAAGAATGTGGAACTTAGAACGCTTAAGCCAGCTTCTGCCTTACTTCTGGGTTCTTTATTCTGTATCTCTTATCCTCTGAGTGTTCTCCAGCTTAAGTTACGCGCCAATTTTTATATTGCAGATTAGAAGTGTCCTTCAAATTGAAGGACATTGCTGTGTACTTCAACACCTTTTGGGTTCAGGGTATGCGATCGCACCCTCAGTATTCATCACATCCAATCTTCAACCGTCAAAGCCCACCGTTCATGATCGCGCCAGTCTCCATTAACTTTCAGATATTTTTGAGAAAACCCCTCTTGGGTAAATCCCAGGCGCTTTACCAGAAGAATTGACGCCTTATTTTCAGGCTGGATATTGGCTTCAACTCGATGCAAATCGAGGGTGTAAAAAGCATGATCAAGGGCTAAACGCACACCTTCAGACATCAATCCCTGACCAGCAAAATCAACATCGGCATAGTAGCCAAGATACGCGTTTTGAAATGTCCGATAGAAGATTTGACTGAAATTTGCCACGCCAATAATTCGATTTTCCCTGGAATGACAAATCAGCAATCCTTCAAAGTCATCATTTTGGCAGCGATCAATGTAGCTTTTGCAAGCCTGCTCATTTAGGGGAGGGAAAACCCAAGGGAAGTGAAATGTTTGACTCCGTTGGTGAAGCGACAACAATTCTCGGCAATCATCTTCCGTGGGTTTTCTGATAAAAACACGACATGACATGGTTATCCAGATGTGAGGGATCAGCATGAGTTTTGATTCGAATTGATGGCTTTACTAGCTCCGTCAGTTCGTCTGCATACCTTTGAAGTGAGGATTGCTTAAGAAACTGATTAACGTTCTTCCGTAAGCTCATGCCTTAAATCTCCTCAATTCTGAATACAGCCTGACTAAGACTAATCCAACATCTTTGACAGATTCTTGCGTAGGCTGGGTTGAAGTCATGAAACCCAACGCCAGTAAAATTTTCGATGCATTACGCTTCGCTCCTCTGGGATATCCCTTGAGCTATATACAGCCTACGATGGAATGGGTATTCTAAAGATTTTGTCAGTCAATCAGACTCATGCCTTCATCCTCTTCAATTTTGAGCCCTCTTGAGTTCAGGCTGAGATAGACATCCTTCACATCTTTGACATAGATAGCAAGAAACGGGTGGCATTGAGTCGCCACTGCCAGATACATTTAGTTTGGGATACGTCACGATGGGCAAATGAGCTGACAGTATGAAACCCCTGAGAGAAGCCACGGCTTACGATCTTGAAACCTATGAATGCATGGCCAAAGCGATCGCGTTCATGCGTCAAAATCATTTGAACCAGCCTGACCTAAAAACGATCGCTCAGCATGTACATCTCAGCGAGTTTCACTTTCAGCGATTGTTTACAAAATGGGCTGGCGTCAGTCCAAAGCGTTTCTTGCAATACCTCACGGTTGAATATGCAAAATCGAAAATTACTGAAACCAAAAACCTCCTACAGCTGACTGCGGAGGCGGGTTTATCCAGTCCAGGGCGGTTGCATGATCTGTTTGTCAAATTAGAAGCGATGTCGCCAGGTGAGCTTAAGACAGGCGGCGCAGGGCTGCAGATTAGATATGGGGTTCATGAAACCCCTTTCGGTTCTTGCTTGATTGCAATGACAGCACGCGGCGTCTGTAATCTGCATTTCCTGAATGTAGTAGACGAAGAGGCGGCTGAACGTCAGCTTCGTGCAGAATGGGCAAATGCTGAAATCATTCACGATCAGCAGACGACCAGGGAAATCCGCGATCGCATCTTCCAGCGAGTTGCAGTCAATCGTTCTCCCTTGGTCCTCTACGTCAAAGGCACTAACTTTCAGATTCAAGTTTGGCGGGCGCTTTTGAGAATTCCGTTTGGAGGAATCACGACCTATCGAGGTTTGGCTCAATCAATGGGCCGGCCAAAGGCGGCTAGAGCAGTCGGTAACGCACTGGGCAGCAATCCAGTCGGGTACTTAATTCCGTGCCATCGGGTGATTCGGGAGTCAGGCGAGATGGGCGGCTATCGATGGGGACTAGACCGTAAGGCCATTCTTTTAAGTTGGGAAGCCAGTCATCATCAAACCCTAGGGCAGAATCTATCATGAGAATCTTAGATATTGCTGAGCTTTTGCTGCTGGCGGCGCTGTGGGGCGGCTCATTTCTATTTATGCGTATTGCAGCCCCGGTATTGGGTCCAGTTTGGTTAATTGAGTTTCGGGTATTACTGGCAGGTTTAGTCTTGCTGCCGATCTTGGCGCGATTAAATCTGTTAAGCCAGGTTCGAAGACATTTAATTCCCCTCGTTGTCGTTGGCTGTATTAATTCTGCTATTCCATTTTTACTCCTTGCCTTTGCGTCTGTTTCGCTACCTGCCGGTTTTACCTCCATTTTGAACGCTACGGCCCCGCTATTTGGCGCCATTGTGGCTTGGCTTTGGCTGCAGGAGAAATTCACTTTCCCTCGCAGGCTTGGCTTCATTTTGGGATTTACGGGGGTGGTCATTTTGGTGGGGTGGAAAGCAATTGCAACGACGCCTACTTTCCTTGCGGCGGTATCAGCTGGATTATTGGCCGCCTTGATGTATGCGATCGCCGCCCCATATATCAAACAACATCTAGCCGGTGTCCCCTCATTAGTCGTCACAACTGGCAGTCAGCTCGGTGCGGCATTCGTACTCTTGCCGATGCTTCCATTTACAGTCCCTCAACAAACGCCGTCCATGGCTGTAGCAATATCAGTAATGGCTCTGGCGCTACTATCAACCGCCTTGGCCTATATTCTCTATTTCAGGCTCATTCGAAAAATTGGTTCAACCAAAGCCCTAACGGTCGCTTATCTTATCCCCCTATTTGCCATGCTCTGGGGTGCGCTCGTGCTGCAAGAAGCCGTAACTGTATCAATGATATTAGGCTGTGGTTTGGTATTGTTGGGGACTGCGATCGCAAATGATCTGTTGCCAATAACGCTGAACAATAAGTCAAAAACTTCGTGAGCATTTTGTTACTGTCTTTGCCAATAACGCCGTGCGCCCCTTTATCCAGTAGGTGACTTAGCGGTGAAATTGATAGATTCATCCATGGACGCGTGCAGGCGATATTGAAAGAATCTCTTGCCATAAAGCTCTACCTCGCCCTCGAAGAGAAACCCTAAACGCTTCAATACCCGCTCACGTCTTCGGCTGAGGGGAAGCAGTACGATTACCGACTCGAAACCCATCTGCTGGAATGCTGCAGTGATGATCTTGTCATAGAGAGTTTTACCTAGGCCCCAAAAATCTGGATGCAAGACCAGTCCCAAATCAGCCTCTCCGTTCTCGGGTTGCAATCCTCCCCAACCAACGAACTTACCATCCGCCAAGAAAGCCCACGGACCGTAACCATGCTCAGCCCACAACTTCTCCTTACCGGCAATGAACGAGTCACAATCAGCTTCAGTAAACTGGTCATTCAGCAACGGCATGTGTCGCTTTAATAGCGGGTGATTCATCAACGCTATGATGTCAAGCTTGTTGACCTCAGTTAGACGTTTAAAGACGATGTCCAATGGGGCGCCTCCTGCTTCAATCGTGACCTAGTGACCAAGACTATACGATTAAGCCTAATCTGATAATGCCAAGGAGAGTTGCAGGAAATGATAAAAAAAACAAAAGGTGCGCGATCGCGCACCTTTCGACTTAATCATTCACTAATGTTATTTCCAACCAACCGCAGAGGTGTCCACAACCTTCTTTAAGTCAGATGTTAACTCCACCGTGTATTCAAAGGGCGAATCCTTACTTTTATCCGTTTGGGTCATTGCCTTACCATTCACATCGCGAGGCGAATACCACGCCTTAGCTTCAACTTCTATATTGCCTTGGGAATTTTCAGAGACATCGGTAACCTTCAAAGAATTGCTCTTACCGCTAGACAGGACAGAGGTTAAGTAAGCAGCATTAAGCATTTCACCTGTATTCTCATCAAATTCAGCAATGACTGAAGCCGCAGGACCGCCGCCTTTTCCATAAGTTCGGGTCCAGTTAGTCGTATTCTGACTGCTGGCGCGACGGAAGTCCTGGTTAGATTTCCCTTGAGTGCCATCAACTGTAAAGACGCCATACAGGGCTTGGTCTTCGTCATCCCAAAATAGGGCGACGCCGCTGCTATCTGCGCCTGTTTTTTCGATATCAGTGCGCACCCAGTTCTTGGATGGATCAGTGTCATGGAAGTAAGCCATGATGGGGTCTTTATTGATACTAGAAACTTGTTGAGTGCCAATATAAACTGTGCCGTCGCCGATGTCTATTTTGGCGGCCCCTTTCGACTCAAGCTCAGCTTGCGTAGCTTTAGGCGAGAACTTCACAGTACTATTGTTGATGGCAAAAATGTCATCATTTGATTTTGGCGCGGGTGCAGGAGCGGGGACGGGTTCAGGCGTGGGTTCAGGGGCGGGGACGGGCGCAGGCGCAGGTGTAGGTTCAGGGGTGGGCGGGGGTTCAGGGGCGGGGGCAGGTGTGGGTTCAGGTTCTGGGGCGGGCGCTGGGGCGGGCGCTGGGGCGGGCGCTGGGGCGGGAGTGGGCGCCGGTTCGGGTGCAGGGGAGGGACTAGGATTTGAATCTGTTGGAGACACAGATTCCCAGCCATCAGCCGATGTTTCCACAACTTTCTTCAGGTTGGAAGTCAACTCCACCGTGTAATCAAACGGCGACGACGAACTGTTATTCGTCTGAATCATTCTCACGCCATTGACATCCCGAGGGCCATACCAGGCTTGAGCCTCAACCTCTAAATTGCCTTGGTCATTTTCATAGATATTGTTGACTGTCAAGGTGTTGCTCTTACCGTTAGTAAGCACGGAGGTTAAGTAGGCCCCGTTTTCCATCTCGCCGGTGTCTTCGTTGAAGCTGGCAATCACTGAGGCCTTAGGGCCACCGCCCTTACCATATGTTCGAGTCCAAGCTGTTTCATTCTGTTGGCTGGCACGGCGAAAATCTTGGTCAGGAGTTCCTTGAGTTCCATCAACCGTGAAGACGCCATACAGTTCCTGGTCCTCGCTATCCCAAAATAAAGCAACGCCTCGTCCATCCGCCCCAGTTTTTTCAATGTCCGTACGAACCCAGTTTTGAGAGGCGTCAGTGTCATGGAAGAACACCATGATGGGGTCTTGATTATTACTGCTGACCTGTTGGGTGCCGATATAGACTGTTCCATCGTCCACACGCACTTTGGCTACGCCCTTCGCCTCAAGTTCCGCCTGGGTGATATCTGGTGAGAATTTAACAACATTCTCATTCAATGAAAAGATGTCGCCGCTTGACGAAGTGGTCGGAGTGAGATCTGGTGTTGGAGTAGGGGCTGGAATTGGAGTAGGAACAGGGTCTGGAGAAGGGGTTGGAATTGGAGTAGGCTCGGGTTCTGGAGAAGGCTTAGGGTCTGGAGAGAGTTCGGGAGATGGAGAAGGATTGGGTGAAGGGATGGGGGTTCCTGTTGGCGACGAAATGAAATCGAGATCGCTGATCTCGCTATGATTGATTCCCTTTAGTACAGCGAGGTATTGGCCGGTTCCTTTGTCTTGGATAATGGTGTCTTTTGCGTATTTGCCCGAGCCTTGAGAGATTTTGAGGTCGCTATAATCTCGATTCGTCAGCTGAATTAGATCCTCGCCCTGCTCAAAATCCGCAACTTTATCGGCGGTCTCAACGTTAGCCCCTCCCATTTCTGGGCTTAAAATGAAGATATCTTCACCGGCATTTCCGGTTAGATGATCCGTTCCTAAACCACCCATCAGGCGATCATTGCCGTATCCGCCGAACAGATTATCATTTCCGGCATCCCCGACTAGATAATCATCGCCCTTATTGCCAAGCAAGTGGTCTTCGCCATCACCCCCGAAAATTTGGTCATCGCCTTGTCCACCCTTGACTGTATCCTTGCCGCCACCTGCGACAACAATGTCTGCGCCACGATTTGCAAATATCAGATCATTTCCCGCTCCGGCATCAATGTAATCATCGCCGGATCGACTCTTAATTATGTCATTTCCGCCATAAGCTAGAATCTTGTCGCCAAAATTAGAGCCCACCAGTCTATTTTTGGAGTCATTGCCGATTAGCTCATTTAAATCTGAGGGCGCTGTTACGTCGGCAGCGGTAGGCATTGATCCATAACTCTGAGTCAGAGCTGTTTCTGACTGTGCTAACATTAAAATTTCCTCGTGTATTTTTCTGCTCGAATGTCGAAGGTATGAGGCGAAGAC
>JASJDH010000477.1 GCA_030065175.1 Leptolyngbyaceae cyanobacterium MO_188.B28
GGGAGCATTTAATCGAGTTTATGTTGGATGACCCAATGCCTCGCGCAATGGGTGATACCTCTTAAAATTTTGAATTTACAATTGCTGACTGGACCGGCTCTCTAGCGTGTCGATATCCGTCAGGAAACGTTCCAGATTAGTCTGATAGTCATTTTCATGCTCGGGGTCGAGCTGCGCGAGGGTATCGTAAATAGTCTGAGACTGGACTTTCACGAGTCGGGGAGACAGCCAGATGTGCGGATCAGGATGTTCCACCTCATCGGTATGAGCCGCCACTTCAGTATTTTCTTCCCCAGGATGGGCATGAGTCGCCATCGGCAAGCGCTCAATCCCCTCTGTGGTATCCACAATCATCATGTCAGGATTGACTGCCGCAATTCGGTCCATCCAGGCTGATTCAAAATCCACCCGAATGCGCAAGTAGGCGTCTGCTTGGCTGAGGGCTCTGAGTTGCTCCGGTTTCGGTTCGTAGGTGTGCGGCTCATCTCCTGGTCCCGCCATAACCTCAACCTTTACATACTCACCACCTATGCGTTCTACGAAATACTGCTGTGGTAGGATACTCACGGTAATTTGCAAAGTGTCAGGGGATTGGCTGCCTGGGGAGATCGGACGCTGGTTGCATCCCATCACAGGTACAACCCCTAGCCATAGAGTGAGCCCTATAGTAGGAAACCATTTACTCACGGGCCGTCACCTTGATTAATCTATAAATCTAGTTTACAGGTGATGGAGATCGCATTCCTAGCCTTCTAAACTTCACCAGTCTAAATCGAAGTAGGTAGGGCTTCCTACCGCTTCACAATTTCCTCAAGTTTTTTCTCTAGCCTTAGATGGAAGACTCATTCAGAGTCAATCATTGTCTTCTGCGCTGATTTGCTGACGGCCTAGGTTCAGTTCTTGAGAGTGATCTGACCCTGATTGTCTCCACATTTCGAAGGGGTCCTAAAATGCCTATAAAAAATGATTCTGGCCCATCTCGCGCTCGCCTGATCGGTAATATTTTATTTCTGGTAGCCGGTTTATTCCTGCTAATCAATCTGCTATCGCCGCTACTATTTGGTCCTTCGATTCCCAAAGTTCCCTACAGCATGTTTATTCATCAGGTGCGAGACGAGGAAGTCGCTCGGGCTTCTGTAGGGCAGGATCAAATTCGTTACCAACTCAAAGATGAGGTGGGGCAACCTGGACAGATACTCTCCACCACCCCCATCTTTGACCTGGAGTTGCCCAGACTGTTGGAAGAAAAAGGGGTTGAGTTTGCGGCTATTCCCCGGCCAAAAGGGAACTGGTTCACCAATATTTTGGGGTGGGTGATTCCGCCAATAATTTTTGTGGCTGTTTGGCAGTTTTTCATCGGTCGAGGGATGGGGGGCGGTCCCCAAGGGGCGCTCTCAATTACTAAGAGCAAAGCCAAAATTTATGTAGAAGGCGAAGCCGCTAAAGTTACCTTTGCCGATGTCGCCGGGGTTGAGGAAGCCAAGGCCGAACTTGTGGAGGTGGTCGATTTCCTTAAATCGCCACAACGCTTTACCCAAATTGGGGCTCGAATTCCCCGAGGCGTCTTGCTTGTAGGTCCCCCAGGCACCGGTAAAACACTCCTGGCGAAAGCAGTGGCGGGCGAGGCGGGCGTCACATTCTTTAGCATTGCTGGCTCCGAGTTTGTTGAGTTGTTTGTGGGCGCAGGCGCCGCCCGGGTTCGTGACCTCTTCGAACAAGCTAAGAAACATGCCCCCTGCATCGTCTTCATCGACGAACTGGATGCCATTGGTAAGTCCCGAGCTACGGCTGGTTTTTACGGTGGTGGGGATGAACGGGAACAAACCCTTAACCAACTGTTGACAGAAATGGATGGCTTTGATCCCAATATTGGCGTGATTGTGCTAGCAGCTACTAATCGGCCTGAGACGCTAGATCCGGCTTTGTTGCGTCCCGGGCGGTTTGATCGCCAGGTTCTGGTGGATCGTCCGGATCTTTCCGGTCGCCGAGCCATTCTGGACATTTACGCTCAGAAGGTGAAGCTGGCTGAAGATGTCGATCTGGAGGCGCTGGCGGCCCGCACCCCTGGTTTTTCTGGCGCAGATCTAGAAAATCTGGTGAATGAAGCCGCCCTATTGGCGGCTCGCAATAATCGTCAAGCCGTCGCTCAGGAAGACTTTGGCGAAGCGATTGAACGGGTGGTGGCGGGTTTGGAGAAGAAGAGCCGCGCCCTCAGTGACAAGGAGAAAACGGTTGTCGCTTACCATGAGGTGGGGCATGCGATGGTGGGTGTGTTGATGCCGGGCAGCGATCGCATCGAGAAAATCTCTATCATCCCCCGTGGCATGGCGGCTTTAGGTTACACGCTACAGCTCCCGACAGAGGATCGCTTCCTGTTGAACGAGGCTGAACTGAGGGGGCAAATCGCCACGATGCTGGGGGGGCGCGCCGCCGAAGAAATTGTGTTCGACACCGTCACTACCGGCGCATCGAATGACCTGCAACGGGCGACCGACCTGGCGGAACGCATGGTGACCACCTACGGGATGAGCAAGGTGCTGGGTCCCCTCGCCTATCAGCAGGGACAGCAACCCAGATTTCTTGAAAATGGGGCTCCTAACCCTCGCCGTATGGTGAGCGAACTCACCGCTGAAGCCATTGACAAAGAAGTCAAAGACATCGTGGAAACTGCTCACCACCAAGCGCTGGACATTCTAAAATATAATCGAGATTTGTTAGACGCCATCGCCACCCAGATCTTGAAGATTGAGGTGATTGAAGGCGAGGAATTACAAGGGCTTCTGAATCAGGTCAAACCTGTCATGGATTCTGAAAAGATTCATGTTGCTGTCTAGGCAGTGCGTGGATATCGAGTTGGAACAGAGGGTTTCGTCCCCCTAACAACTACGAATGAACCCTCGCCATAGCATGGTTTCACCGGCTTGACCTCTTTTATGTCTTCTAAGTTTTGAAAGATTGTCTGAAGGAAAACGAAGTCGCAGAAACCGGTTTGTTTCAGATAGGTCACGACCTCGTCTGTGGAGAGAAACGTTGCGTCCCGATAGAACACATTATTTTGCTTGCGCTCTTCATAGACCTTGCCAAGGGAACTTTCACGGTCTACGAGTCCAATCAAGATGTATCCCCCCGGTCTAAGCACACGGTAAGCCTCACCCAGCGCGGCAGGGACGTCGTCCAAGAAGCATGTCGTGGTGACCAGCAGAACGAAATCAAACTGACTGTCCTCATAAGGAAGGTTTTCGCCGACCCCAAAACGCACCTCAATACCCCTCTCGCTTGCGAGCTTCGCCATGGCAGGCGACGGGTCTATGCCTTTGCATATACCTAGCGGAGCAGCAAAGCGCCCTGTGCCGACACCGACCTCCAACCCTTCTCCATTTTTAGGCAGCAGCGCTCGAATTGCTTCGAGTTCCGATTCATAGGCGGGTCTATGATGCTCGAACCAAGCCTCGTACCTATCCACGTTTTTCTCAAAGGCCTCAAATCTGGACACCCTTTTGCCTCCAAAATACTGGGTGCGGAAGGGGCTTCTCGCCCTATGCCCATGTTAGCGGTCTCTGGGGCGATCGCAGCTTGAGAACTGCTAATAGAAGTTCTGCAACTACCATGCCGAGACATACTCAGCGCCACTCAGCCGCCTGATTGCATAGCAACAAACTTTAGGAAGTATGCATACGAGATGACTCTTTTCCAGCGTTGTCTAAGATTTCTAAACGTACTCGCAGCAGCCTACCTGCTGGTGTTTATCCCCTTTCAAATCGGGGCGTCTGCGGATGAAGTCGGTTTAGATGTTTACTTCTTTTACAGTGACACCTGCCCCCACTGCGCTCGTCAAGATCCTTTGATGAAGGATATCGATCAACACAATGAGGATGTTGACGTGCATTTTCTGGAGGTGTCCCGAAATCCTCAAGTCTGACAAGAATTTAGAGGGCGGTACAACATCGCCTCTGGAGCAGTTCCTCGAACTTTTGTGGGGGATACTAATTTTGTTGGATACAGCGAGAGTGATGGCCCCCTGGAATATAGTTCTGTCTATACTGGGTTCATTGGCTACCGTAACCAGATCATTCGGGCGATCGCTCAAGCAGCCGGTCACGAGATTCAGGTATCAGCCGCAATCGAAGGTCCAAATATTCAGTTTCCATGGGTTGCCCTGGGTATCCCGTTGCTCTATCTGGCCAGTTTTCCCCTGGTTAGGCGGCAGTTGCAACAACCCCAAAGCCGACGGTACTGGCTTGGCGGACTGGCCGCCATCTGTATTCTTAGCCTCTTCCTGGTTGTCAGTCTGACGCCAGAGGCGGTTATTCGGGAATTTGCCCAGGGACTTCCCTTTCCCCTGTTCGTCTCCACCATTGCCCTGGCGGATGGGTTTAATCCCTGCGCCTTTACCGTGCTGATTATTTTGCTATCCCTGTTGACCTATACCGAGCGGCGACGCGACATGATCCTGGTGGGGGGAACCTTCATCGCCACTTCAGCAGTGATGTATTTCCTTTTCATCCTGGCGATGATTGGGGTGGGGTCGGTCTTGCTAGAACGGTATGGGGCGATCTTTTTGCTAGTGTTGGGCATTGGGATTGTGATCGCGGGATTGATCAACCTCAAAGACTATTTCTGGTTCAAGCAAGGCGTTTCCCTCTCGTTGTCAGAGGCGCAACAGCGCACCATTAGCCAAAAGGCGGGTAAAATCGTCCGAGATTTGAGGAATCCAGCCGTTGGTCGGCTTCAGTTTCTCACCGCCTTGGGCGGCACGGTGGTTTTGGCCATTTTTGTCAATATCGTCGAGTTAGGCTGTACTGCGATTTTGCCCGCTGTCTACATGACGACATTGGTGAACTATTGTGCAGCCAGTGGGTTCGGGGGAGCGGCGCCATGTTATTTCACCTGGACTGCTCTGTATGCAGCCATTTATGTGATTCCTTTGCTGCTGATTTTATCCAATTTCATCTATTCTTTCGAATCTTCTCGAATGAGCGAAACCCAAGGCCGGATCCTTAAACTTGTGGGGGGGCTGTTCATGCTGTTCTTCGGTTTGGTGATGATTTTCCAACCGAAGCTATTGCTGTTTGTTTAATGGGTCAGGCCAATCAGTCAAACCAGTTGTCTACCTCAGGCGTTCATCTAGCCAACTGACCTGATTATCAACGACCCTAGCGGTTGTCAAACCCCATCTCTTTAACCCACTCGGATAGAGTCATCTCGTTGAGGCTGTCGAAGCCGCCGGAAGGGATAGCCTTGCGGGCTAAAGTGACATAGGGCGCCACAGTCAGCGCCGTACCTATTTCACCAGGCTTCATCATGGTGTAAGCGAAACTGATGTAGGTCCGGTCATAGAGAACACTATGATCCTTTCCGCATGCGACAATCGACCATACCACCGCTGCGCGGTGTTTTTCCAGAAAGGTCTTGAGGTCTTTCGGGTTGTCATTCCGGGTCCAAAGCCCAGCATCCTCAATGAACAGATCCGCAGCCTGATCGCGATCCTTGGCAATGGAAAGCGCAATATAGCACCAGACACCGTATGCCTGTCCCGCCTGCAACCTCCCTTCATTGGGGCGCAGCGCAGTCTTACTCTTATTTACACAAATCACGTGGGCGCCTGGAGCAGGCGGGAAACGACGGTTTTTCTCTGTGCCAAAAAGCTCAATGCCTGCATCAATTAATGGTTGCCCATCGTATATAGCTAAAGTGGAGCCGTCGTACTGCTTGGCTTCCAAAATCAGTTTCTGGTCGCCCTTGGCAATAACATCCGCAGTCGCTAAGTCATAGCCCCAAACCTGACCCGCAACGCCACAGAATGACGATGCGGTCTCCATATTGATCTGACCAATGTAGGCATCGTTGGCCTCAGCCCGATCGTAGGCGACAATACCATCCAACAGGAAATCATCAGTTTTTTCTACCTTACCCGTTGCAACTTTCACTACCGATATATATCCATTCCCCTGCGCGCCCGGGCAAGCGTAGCCATCACAGTAATAGTCATAGGGACTAATGGCGGTTTTATTAATCTTTGACGCATGAATGTTCATGGTCTAGGAGCGCATATCTTCCAGGACTTGCCAAGCAATATCGCATTCCTGCTCCATCTGAGCTTCCTCATCGTCAATGATACGGGCATGTTGCAACGCCTCTTGAATACGTTGGGATAGCTCATCCCGCGGCGGGGCGCCAGGGTGGCCCTTCATCAAGATATCGGTAACGGAGACCATGCCCAATAGCTCATTGTCTTCAATCACTGGAGCCCGATGAATCCCAGCATCTGCAAGGATTTGCGCCGCTTCCTGCAATGTTGCGCTGGCCGGTACTTGAATGCAGGGCTGCTGCATGATGTCGCCGACCCGGACAAAGTGGGGATTGTCACCCGGGGCAATCACCTTGTAGACAATATCTTTCTCAGTTAGAATCCCGTAGGGGCCCTTCTCGTAGGATTCCTCAACCATCAGCGATCGCACCCGCTTACCCCGCATAAGCCAAATGGCGTTTTCAACCGTGGCGGAACGACGAATCACTACAACGGGCTTGGTCATAATGTCTTTGACCGTTAACATAATAGACCTCCCTGGCAAGCGAACTCACCGACAATAGGCGCCCCTATTGTTATTGACATGTTAGTTGTAAAACAAAAGTCTGAGGAACTTGTGAGGAGGGTCATTCATCCTGAGTTTGTATGATCCTCAAAGTATCAGACAAGTAAACGACCAGGCATCAGACGAACGAAAGATCCTGCACTAATGCCAGTACCCGGGATAACGACGCCAAAGTTTGACGGCCATACAGAGACATATGGGAAAACGAGCCGACTGTTGCAGTCCACCTGCACCTCGTAGACTAACCCTTCCGGATATTCATTGGCGTTATGAGTACTCTCACCGGGATCAATAGTCACCACGAGAGCGCCGGGCGCTACGGGAGCCTTAACCGTTCCAATTGGACACTTGAATACCGTAACACGCGCCCTTTGTTGGGTCGTGTCGTTGTTGAGAAGGATCCAGTCCAAAGAGCCTGAATTCTGTGGCAGGAGAAACGGGCCAGTGGTGTAGCGATATTTGAATTTGTTAACAGGCTCCTTCTCAAGGACTGCTCCTTTAGGCAAGACATGAACATCAGTCAGGCCCAGCCTTTCACCGTCGAGTGCGGTTCCCGTATTTTCTTTACCTATCACCTTTGTCACCTCTCTCTTGAATGCTCCCCTCGGTTCGTGTGAGGGCAGTCGTATCGTCAGCCGAGGAGCGACTTACGACTAGCTTTCGCCCTCACCTACAGGTTATACGGACAATCCCCAACCAGTTCAGACCTTTGCTTCAGGCGCCTCCCCGCAATTTCTCAAGAACGCTGCGGTCTTCAAGCGTTGATGTGTCGCCTTTGATCTCTTCACCCGCAGCCATCGATCGGAGTAAACGCCGCATAATCTTGCCAGAGCGGGTTTTGGGCAGCGCTTCCGCAAATTTGATATCGGCGGGACGGGCGATCGCGCCAATCTCCTGAGCCACATGCTGTTTTATCGCTCTTCAGTCACTCTAGGCAGAGGAAAACTGAAACCATTCCTTCGGCGCAGCCCTTGGGATAGCCCCTTTGAAGAGATTCATAATCGTGATCAGGGTCGAAAACCCTAAGGATAATTGTGGAATTGA
>JASJDH010000478.1 GCA_030065175.1 Leptolyngbyaceae cyanobacterium MO_188.B28
TGCTTTACCCAACTTGTAAGCATCAAATATTCCCAAAGTAGAGCCCCCTGCTCTGATTGAGTCTGACGAGACGGCCAGATACGCTCAACCGAAATAGTTGGACAAAATTGTTGCAATGAACAATACCAGCGCTCAAATCGATTGACGCTCCCTACCGCCCAAATCAAATGACCTAGCTGGAAATAGAGGCTCCAGGCATGTCCCAGCGCTGACTTTACATCAAGTCTGCCAGTGAATTGTAATTTGCTATTAAGTTGAAATTGATAAAACAACTGATCAACAGTCAAACATTGCACAAATTAGGAAACTCCATTAGAGAGATAAGACTGCTGTCTTTAAGTTGATAGCAAGGGTAGGAAAAACTTGTCTTGAATAGAAGATTTATAAACAACCCCCATTGCAGTCAAATTGAATCATGAAGCGTCCTCTTGCATAAACAACAAGAGGATGCTTAGTAAAGCATCAAGTTTGAAGACGTTTAGACGACCTCTATCAAGATTCGAATCTTGCCGTCAAAAATAATGCAACCCTTTACAAAAGAAAATAAACTCTAAGGATTACCGTAGATTTCTTTTGCACTTGAGGGAAACATACTTGAGGGAAACGTTGATATCCATGGGTTGGAATACTCATTCCCCGGATCTACCGAGCACCCTTTTAACTGGGTTAGACAATGCAAATGCCATCGAACGAAAGCGATCACAAAGGAAGTTATCAAGCCTAATTAGACGAATGGCTGTAAGAAGACCGGAGTTGATCAGCACCTAAAATCAACTCCCTCCATAGATTTTCTTGTAGAATGAAATATTCCTACACTCGAGCGCCGAATATGACCATCAGAAAAGTGCAATTTTATAAAATATTGCAAATTATCTAACAGAGGTAATCCGGCCAAGTAGACGCCCATTCAATAAGTTTAAGATAATACAAAAAACTTGCAATGGCAGCGTATCACAAGCATGTTGACTTTTCTTAACATGAACTTATATTTGCACTTTAAAGTAGGCCCGAACTATGGTCATTATACTTTAGGGCTTTGCTTTTACATTGACAGGAACACTGTCCCACTGGCTCCTAGTGGCTTCCAAGAGTCTTGCCAACTCAGCTAACGGAGTCGCCTTGGAATGCATGTAGAGATAGCGGAACATGACCGTGTGATTCTCCTGATCAACATACGCCTGGTCCCAGGCATTCTTTTGGATGAACCACTTATCGATCTGGTCAGGGGAATCAAACATGACGACCAACGCTTGACCGCGATCGATTAGCTTAAACACATCAAATCCCTGAGGCAAGGGAACAAACTTGTAGAGAGGATGTAATTGGGCCAAATCGGCATGCACGGGAGCCGTCTTCCGCAATCCGTTCTTCAGAACGTAAATATTAAGGGTATGAACATCCACATCGGCGAATATACACCCCTGCTTAAATCTATCCGGCAATTCAGGAATCGGAATATTTAACGATACGTCTCCTGATTCAACCACAGATGTAAATTTTTCCCAGGTGACACAGCCTTTAATCGGTTGAGCATTTCCTGGAGCGGCCGGAGTTCCCCATGTGTAGATTGTCGGTTTGTAGTGAATAGAAGAGGGCTGGGATGGGGAATCAAATGAGGAAGCTTGGGGGGGTGGAAGATCGCAACCCGACATCATAAGCGCCGTAGCTAAGCCGATCAGAAATTGTCGATTAATGGACGTCTTTAGAATACTGGGGAGAATTTGGGGGAGGTTCATAAATTAATGAAGTCATTTAGAGATTGGGGGATTGACTTTCAACTGTCAAGCAAGGAATGTTGAATGGGAATACCCTTCCCATCAACTGCTCGCCTCTTAATAAAATAGACATCTAGCTAAAGTCAGATTGTTCCACCTCACGACGCTTTAATCCTCTAGGTCCCTTTATTGGCTGACTTCGCCACATAAATTTCCAGTTCTTCAGCGGAATACCAAACTTCGTGAATTCCATCATTGTCTTGGTTACATATGTGTAGGCCATAGCACCAACTCTTTGAATCTGGGTAAAACACCAACCCCGAAATATAACCCACCAGAGCGCTTTGGGTCTTCACCTTTTGGCCCAGACAGAACTCCGGTTCAGTAAATCGAAAAGTTTCAGGCTGAATCATGCAAACTTTACTACACATATATCCGAAGCAATCCGGTACAAATGGACTGCTCAGGAAGGAGCTTTTGAACTGGGCAGTCCCAAAGGCCCATTCCTGAGCCCTATGACAGCGGCTATGCAATCGCCTTTCAGAATAAATGTCACAGTATCAAAATGAACTGACCCTAAGTGAATGACCAATATTGACGCTAAAAGTCTGTCAAGGTAAGCATTGGGTAGCTAGGGGACGTTTTACAATTAGGGGAATCCCCGAACTTTATTGATGTTCTGTAGGGTAGGGACATCAGCCAAAATGAGGCTCATTCGTCATTAATTTCTACGAACGCGACAGTTGGCAGTAAGCTGTTTTAGGGCGTTCATAGCAATTCATCATGGCGACGATTAACGACAACTACCTTAAGCTCAAAGCGGGCTATCTGTTTCCCGAAATTGCTCGACGGGTTAATACCTTTGCAGAGGCTAATCCTGACGCCCAAATCATTAAGTTGGGCATTGGCGATGTGACAGAACCCTTACCGGAAGCCTGCCGCACGGCCATGGTCAAAGCGGTGGAAGATATGGGCGATCGCGCCACTTTCAAAGGCTATGGTCCCGAACAAGGCTATCTTTGGCTGCGGGAAAAAATTGCGGCCCACGATTACCAGGCGCGGGGATGTCAGGTCGATGCGTCTGAAATTTTTATTTCCGATGGCTCCAAGTGCGACACGGGTAACATCCTGGACATCTTTGGCAAAAATAACACCATTGCCGTTACAGATCCTGTCTACCCTGTTTATGTTGATACCAATGTGATGGCGGGACATACCGGACCCGCTAACGAGGCTGGGGAGTATGCAGGCCTGACCTACCTGCCGATGACAGCAGATAATGACTTCACGACCGAACTGCCTAACCAGAAGGTGGATCTGATTTATCTCTGTTTCCCCAATAACCCTACAGGCGCCACCGCCACGAAAGGCGAGTTGAAAAAATGGGTGGATTATGCCAGAGAAAATGGCTCCATCATCCTGTTCGACGCTGCCTACGAAGCATTCATTACCGATCCGACGTTGCCCCATTCCATCTATGAGATAGACGGAGCTAGGGACTGTGCCATCGAATTTCGCTCGTTTTCCAAGAATGCTGGCTTCACCGGCACCCGCTGTGCGCTGACGGTTGTGCCGAAGACACTGACGGCGAAAGCCGCCGATGGGTCAGACGTAGATTTGCACAAGTTGTGGAGCCGTCGTCAGTCGACTAAATTCAATGGCGTCTCTTACATTATCCAAAGGGGAGCCGAGGCGGTCTATTCGGAGGCGGGCCAAGCCCAAATCAAGGGATTAATCAACTTCTATCTCGAAAATGCAAAAATTATTCGGGACAAACTCACCGCTGCTGGCATCAAGGTTTATGGCGGCGTCAACGCCCCCTATGTTTGGGTGAAGACACCTAAGGGGATGTCTAGCTGGGAGTTTTTCGATCAGCTATTGCAGACTGTGCATGTGGTGGGAACCCCAGGTTCTGGATTTGGCGCGGCAGGCGAGGGCTACTTCCGCATTTCGGCGTTCAATAGCCGGGAAAATGTGGAGGAAGCGATGAAGCGAATCACCGAGAAGTATAAGTTATAGGAAAGCCGACGTAGCGTCAGATTTTTTTTCTAAATCCAGGAGGTAGGAATCCACTATGGGCTGGATTCTGATCCCTGGATTTATATGTTAATAAATGAGGGTTGATATTCAGTTTTCATCACCTTCTAGTTCTAGAAGAGCGACTTCCCAAGAAAGAGGAGTTTCATCTTTGACGCTTAGCTTAATCCCTTTGCGGCTTGTCGCTCCCTAAAAAGTTTGTCTACAATTGTGCGCAGGGAGGAAATCCAAAATCCATAACGTGCGTTGATCTGATTTGAATCACCGTGATCCTGAGCTTAGGTCAAGTTCCGAATCTCTGTGCAATTTGAGCTGGGACAATTTAGCAGGGAAAGGATCCGAAGTCAGAAGTCAGTCAAAAACTGGATTCTGTCTCCTGTCTACTTTATGCTGCTTCAAGTTAAATTTCTCGCTTTAAGTTGCTAGCCACAGAATGTTCCTATTTCAGGAAGCTCAGGGATTCGACAATTTTTTAGAAATATATGGTTTTCCCAGGGAAATATATGCCGCTACCTAATTTACCCCCCGATCTCATTCAAAAGGTTAACGAAGATCGTCAGTATCATCTTCTGGTCGATGAGTCCGCTAGCATGAACACGGGGGATTGCCCAGGCGGCTCCCGCTGGATAACCGCTAAGGAAATTGTTGGCCTAATCGCCCTTGAAGCCCAGAAATATGATGCTGACGGCAAGATCGGATTAACCTTTTTTGGCAATAATGTTAACCGTGTTGGCGAAGTGACCGCCGCCGAAGTTCCCGAGAAATTTCCGGCGGGCGCTTTTGGCATGGCGACGAAGCTCGGCGCCGCCCTTGATGCGGAATTCAAAGCCTACTTCACCTCTGGTTCTGATCAGCCAGTGACTTACATCGTGTTGACGGATGGCGAGGCCAGCGATAAGCAAATTGTCAAACAAGCCTTGAAAAATGCCGCTGACGCTTGCGGCAATGGCGATAAGATTGCGGTTGGCATCTGGCAAATTGGCTACGATTCGACTGCAGCTGCTTTTCTTCAATATTTAGATGATAATTTGGGGGAAATCGATATTACCGACACTCAGCCGATGGATTCCCTCATCACTAACCTGGGTAATATTGGCTTGTTGATGGCTGCGGCTGTTGTTGATTAGCCCAATTGTGGTTAATCTCTAAGTGATCGTTGGCGCCCGTCTGTGCAACGGGTATTGGCTATGGGCAATCCTTACCTCGACCTTAAGAATGGTGATGCTGATGATCAGATAGCGATCGCGAACCTCTCAAAGCTCCTCGATTCCTCCCTCCAAGTTCCCTCGTCCCAAGCCAAATATGTGAGTCCTTTGAGTGACGGCTCCGACCCTGCTTACCCCGCTTCATACCCGAAACCCAAGCAGTTTACCCCTGAGTCGGAAGCGCTCAGATATGTGGATCCCACAAGTCATGATCCTCAAGCCGTTACGCCCGCTTCATACAAAGACCCTAAGCAGTCGATCGCGGAAAATAAAGCAAAATTTAAACGCGAAAAGCTTGAGGCGGAAGCGCGACAGCGAGCCGAATTTGAACGTCGAAAAATGCTTGAAACCAAGGCCCGAGATTTTTTGAAAAAGATTGACGCGCTAGATCCGCTAGACGGCGATCGCATGTGGTTTGAACAATACGCCGAAAAGTGCAAATCTCGACTGGAGGCGTCAATTGACTTTATCTTGAACAACGCGGTTTAGGAAAAACGGGCAATTAAACCAGTCAATTATTCAACCATCTTGGGTGTGATAGTTTCTGGATCCCTGATCAGAGGTAACTTTAGCCAGTGGCTCACCTCTTGAGCTAGCCAACTAAGCTCAGGGGCAGTCAAATTGCAGCCCCCCCAGCCTTCACCCCCCAGGGTGAATTTTTGGGTTCTGGCGCAGATGATAATTTGAGAATGAGTCAGTTCAACCTTCTCAATATCTTCTCGAAAAGCGGGCGGGACCGTCCAACGCCACATCCCGAATAGCGCCGAAGATCGAACAATCCTAACGTTCGTAATCCGTAATCTGAATTTTGCAAATAAGTTTTCGAGAATCATTAAGATCAACAGAAACCCCACGGCTAAGTGAACAACTGCAAATAGTCCCAATAGCCATCCAATAGAATTCCAAGTTGCAGAAACGATGGTGTACCAAAGCAATAGAAAAGAATTCCATACCATTGCAAATACAATTACAGGGATTAGGCCAGTGTAGAACCCCCGGGGCGGTACGCAAATCTCTAGCATCTGGCTCGTATTCGTCAATTGGACTTTACTACCAATTGGTTTGGCGACCCTTGCTAACCCCCTTCCTCGTGTTTTTGAATTTTCCAGGGCGTCTATCGCCTGCTTCGCCGAATTCAGGCGTAAGTCTAGGCTGGGCTCTATCAACCATTTCAGCCAGTCAATCAGACTGGGTCTGAGACTAACTCTATCCTCAAACAAGATCCGCATTTCTCGCTGGGGCAGTTTATCGGGATGGCAGCCTGTGGCGAGATAAATCAGCGTTGCGCCGAAGGCATAGAGATCAGAAGCGGATGTGGTTTCTCCGCCAAATTGTTCAGGGGGCATATAGCCATAGGTGCCGACAATCGTTCGGGTTCCCCCATGCACCGCTGTCTGAACTGAGCCAAAGTCAATCAGGTATACTTGGCCAGGGCCATAATCGCCGTGATCCGCCAACAAAATGTTGCTGGGTTTAATGTCTCGATGGACTACTGGCGGCTGGCGCTGGTGTAGATAATCCAGAATGTTTAATAGGTCTTTGCCGATTGCCTTGAGGTCGTCTTCTGCAAAAGTGCGCCCTTCCTGAATCCAGTCCTGCAAAGACTTGGCCTGAATATAAGTTTGCACTAACGCAAAGCCTTTACCGAGTTCAGTGTCGACCTCAAAGTAATCCAGGTATTTAGGAATGGCGGGATGATCGAGCGATTTGAGCACATCAGCTTCCCGCTCAAAGAGTTTTAGATCATCCCAGGTAAGATCGGGGCCAAACAGCAGCAACTTGACGACAACGGAAGAATCTGTGGCCAAATCAGTCGCTAGAAGGGTTCTACGCCCCGTTTGACGGCCCAGGAGGGATTGGATCTGATAGCGATCGCAGAATACTTTATCAACGAGGGAATCCATTGTTTCGAGAGCCAATGTCTTATCCATATTCACTTAGCAGAGGGTTTAACAGCGGCTTGAAGAATCTCCACATCTTTCAGCCAGAACACGCCGCCACTTTCAAATTCAACGCTGATTTGAATTGAGCCGGTAAACCGTTCCTGCTTGTAATGAAATGGGGCCTGGCAGAAATGCCAGGCCGTTGTTCCCTCAACCGAAGCCTGTTTTTTAAGATTCCATCCCGCAGCATTTTGGCTGCTTAACGTCAGTTGGGCTGGTTTGTATAAATTGGCTGTCTTCACTTGAGCTTTACAAATCAGTAAGCATTCCGACAGACTGGGTTCGGCGACTTCAAAGAGGAGGACGTTTCTCGCACCATAGGATTCTATCCTCCAGCTATCTTGTTCAACCGTAACGCCATCTTGAGTGATGGGTATCGTGGTTGAGGGGCGAAAGATACGAACCAACTTTAGTGGTTCGGCGGGTTCTGGAACTTTCAACCATTCGTCAATCCCAGTCTTGACTGACTCAGCGAGCACTTTAAATCCCGATTCAATCCCAGTTTTAATCCCTGCTTCAACCCCGTCTTTGAATTCGTCAAACCAATTGAACATGTTCAACCTCCACTCAATCATTGAAACTGTAAAGCCCTCGCCTTAAAACGTTCGTCGATTATTTCATCGTGATTGGTAGAGCAATTCTATTAATTGTAATTAATTATTAAATACTGAACCAACAAGTCCCTTTGTCGCCAATATTCACATCATCAAGCCACTCTTCATCCCAAA
>JASJDH010000479.1 GCA_030065175.1 Leptolyngbyaceae cyanobacterium MO_188.B28
CTCTGACACTTGTTCGCTGCTGCAATTCTGCTCACACAGTCAAACCTTTTCGAGTCACCCCGGTAAAGCCGGGGGGGTACCAATCATTAATTAAATATGCGTCAGTTTATAAGCAGTTAGAAACTCTATTTCAAATTGCATTTTTCACTTTTATTAGTTGATAGGAATTATAAAGATTATGGTAAAGCAGATAAAACATGGGGCCGAGAGCCATGATGGGATTGAGAAAAGAAAAAGCTAGCCAGACCGTAAACATTGTATTTTTTTGGCCAAGAGCCTGACTGGATTCCAAAGCAAATTGGCGTCCCCCAATCCATTTGCCGATTCCGAAGTTGAGAATACAGAGCATCAACGAGCTGGCTGCAATTAGAAAAATCCTTTGAGGAGTAGTACTTGACTCGTAAATAATAAAATGTGCGGCTCTAGCCACCGCCAGGAAGAGTAAAATATTCCAAATATAAAAAGACAAAAAATTTTGCTTCAGAAGGAACTTGTGTAGGGAGGAATTAACTTCTTTGACCAGTTGGGCTATTAGCAAGGGAATGCCAAAAACAAACCCAATAGACTGAAAGACTTCTGACGTTGAGATCGAAGTTTCGGGCGTTGTTAACCAAGAGAGAAACAACGGAATCATTAACCCGACAACGCTGTTGGTAAGCAGCACAGATGAAGCAACGTATTCAACATTTCCCTTTAAGAAGGCTATGACGGCTGGCGCGGCGGTGGCGGTAGGGGTAATAGCCGTAATAAAGCATAAAAGCGCCAGTTCTGAGTTGAACGGCAGGATAACAAAGTAAACGGAAAAGGCAATGGCAATATTGGCGACAACGATCCAGATCGTATGGAGATAAAAGGTTGTTATTTTAGTTTTAAGAAAAGGAAAAAATAACATCAGCATCAATAGATATTTAATTAGAAATGCATATCTGTGCGCCTGAGAAGAAATTATTCCCAAGAGAATCGCTAAAATAGGTAAGAAGGATTTCATCGGGAATATACTCTATTTCTCTGAAGATAGAAGCAGTCGTCTTTCTGAACCTGATAGGGACGATTAAGACACGTCAGCAGTAATCGACGGGCTAGAATTGGCGAAAGCTCGATTAGACAGCACCATAGTAGTACTGGGATTGCGCTGGAAACCAACCTGCTTGTAGACGTGTTGTTGATCGGTAGTCATCAGGTAAATCCTCTCTACTCGATTCATTCGGGGATGATTCAACACAGTCTCGACCAACTTCTGACCCAATCCAATTCCTAGGTAGTCTGGATGAATGACGACATCCCAGATAGTAGCCCGATAAACGTCGTCTGAAATAGCACGAGCAAAGCCAATCATTTTCTCCCCGTCCCAGGCGCTTACGACAGGATCACTATTGGCGATCGCGATCGCTAACTCTTCAAGTTGTCGCTCTCTTGCCCAAAAAGCTGCTAATTCAAATAATACCTGGAGTTGAAGGAGATCAATTTGGGAAGGGCGAGTACACAATTGAAGCTGACTATAATCCATACCCCGTCTCTCTCCTGAATCAGCGACATTGATATTCATCTCAAAGCATGAAGGAAGATGATATCAAATCTGATTAAGATAAATTCAACCGTATGTCGTCAAGGATATTGACAAAAAAACGTCTATTTTGTGACATGAAGTTTTAAATCAATTTTGGATTTTGATTGATAGATTTCTTTACTATGTCAGGATTGCTTGATTTATCCTGGTCACAATATTGTTATGTATTTAGCAGAATTTAAATTGCGCTTAAGTTATGTTTAATTAGTTATAGGTTAATTATTCACACAATATTCCAAAAAGTGTTGGTATGAAAGCGCTAATATGACGTTTCTTGATCTCGCAAGGCTCCCCGTAAAACTGGGAATTAGCCCTTTCAGTCTGAATGATGCGCTTCACAGAATCGAATTGATAATAATCTCCGTTTCATAGAAGTCACGACTGATTGAGAACTGCTAAATCTTTGAGCCATTTGGGAATCGAATTTACAAATACAAATGATGAAGATATTATTGTTAATTTTTTTGACTGATTTTATCAAATACCCCTCATATCTTGATGGCAAAACCAATGTATTCAAGTCGATTCAAGGAGAATAGCCAGCAACTAATTTCTCGTTCTGAGCAAGGGCTAAAGTTTTGGCAGACTGGGACGGCTCAGGTAGAAGATGATCGCGCTAGAACAGATCTAGAGACCCTTAAGCGGGCCTTTACAGATAGTCTTTTATATTGTCGCCCGCATGGGCATGTTTTCCTCTGACCGCACCATTCGGGAATATGCCGATGAAATTTGGCAGGTCAAATCCGTCAAAGTTGAGTTAGAAAAAATATCCCAGAGAAAGCTCGTTTGAAAATCGAGGGGAAGTCATGAGGCAGGCATTTGGCCAATATTCAAAGAGTTAAGTTGTTAGGTAATAGTGTCAGGGGAGTGATGTATGGGAAAAAGAATTGGTATTCTGACCAGTGGGGGTGACTGTCCGGGGCTCAATATGGTGATTAGAACCGTCGTTAGCCACGCCACACTCACTTACGATTGGGAAGTCTTGGGCATCCCTTACGCCACTCAAGGTTTACTAGAGCACAAAGCACATATTTTGAACTTGCACGGCTTGGATCTACACGGGATCGACCCTTTACTCAATATGGGCGGAACGATTCTCGGTTCTATCAACAAAGGTGACGCCCTGGCTCAGGCAAAGCAGATTCTTGCAGGATATCAAGCTCTCGAACTAGACGCCCTAATTGCTATTGGCGGCGATGGGAGTTTGGCCATTTTGGGAGAATTAGCGCGTCAAGGCGATTGGAATCTGGTGGCAATTCCTAAGACCATTGATAACGATGTCGCTTTTACAGAAAGGTCAGTTGGGTTTGATACGGCTGTTAATACAGTGACAGACGCCCTCAATCGTTTGACTTTTACGGCTGCAAGTCATGACCGGGTGATGGTGGTGGAAGTGATGGGCAGAACCGCGGGACACCTAGCGCTACAGTCAGGCATTGCGGGTGGAGCCGATGTGATTTTGATCCCGGAAATACCTTATTCTCTGACTAAAGTTTGTCAACATCTCAAACAGACACGGGATAAGTGGAAGCGCAAATTTGCACTGATTGTTGTGGCTGAAGGCGCCAAAACAGAAACAGGAGAAACCAGTTGCTATACAGACTCTCTCGGAGAAGTCCGCTTGCGGGGGATTGGTCAATACATTACTGAACAAATCCCGGCTTGCAGCATCGAGCGAGTAGACACCCGACTAACCATTTTAGGCCATGTGCAACGAGGCGGCATTCCCTCTGCCTGGGATCGGATTATGGCCGCTGCTTTTGGCAAGGCTGCGGTGGATTTAGTCGCTCAAGCACACTTTGGCCGCATGGTTGCTTGGCGCAACGGCCAGGTCGTAGGCGTTCCTCTGGAGCTTGTTATCAGCCGAAGTCCCACGTTAGTCTCGCTTCGAAGCAGTCTGGTACAAACAGCCCGCGCCCTCGGAATTTATGTTGGCGAGGAGCAGTTTTCCAGATCTGGGAATGGGCGGCTCAGTCCACGATCTTATTCACTTCTTGCTGACCCTTGCGCCATTAACATCATCGAAGAGAGCCTGTCTACCTCGTAAACAGGCTTTCAACTTTGGAGGCCATCTCTATCCGCAGCCAAAGGGGGGTGAGAATGAGGACGGGAGCTTATTGACCATGCCTCCTCAGGTTGTTGACATCCTCAACGTCTAAGTCTGAGGAACAATAGGAATTGATGGCTTGATGGTTATGTGAAGATAGGGCCTGCTGCAACAATTTCAGGTCGAGCATTGGAAAATTGATGAAAGTTCTCCGCAAATCTCCGAGCTAACTCGTGCGCCTGCTGTTCGTAAGCATCGGGGTCATCCCAAGTATTGCAAGGATCTAAAATTTTACTGGGGACGCCTGGCACGGTCTCTGGCACTAACACTTGGAAAATAGAATGCGGTTTGTAGTTAACCGTCTTGAGGTCGCCATTGAGGGCGGCGGACACCATTGCTCGGGTATGTTTAATGGCGATTCGCTCTCCGACTCCATAAGGCCCGCCAGACCAGCCAGTATTGACCAGATACACCTCAGTCTCCGGATGGCGCTGCAAACGTTCTCCCAACATCTCATCATAAACAGTGGGCGACAGGGGGAAAAAGCACTGGCCGAAACAGGCGGAAAATGTTACCTGCGGAGCCGTAATCCCCCGTTCAGTCCCCGCTAGCTTACTCGTATAACCAGACAGGAAGTGATACATCGCTTGCTCTCGCGTCAGCTTAGCGATAGGCGGCAGCACGCCAAATGCATCGGCCGTTAGAAATATAATCGTTTTGGGATGACTCCCCATTCCAGACACTGCACAGTTAGGGATATAGCGCAGCGGATAAGCCGCGCGCGTATTTTCCGTTATGCCGCCGTCATCATAGTCAGGCGTATGGGTATCGGGATCAAGCTTTACATTTTCTAGTAACGATCCAAATCGCAGCGCCGACCAGATTTGAGGTTCGTGTTCAGCGGAGAGGCGAATTGTCTTGGCGTAGCAGCCGCCTTCAAAATTGAAAATGCCCTCTTCTGACCACCCGTGTTCATCATCGCCGATCAAACTGCGATGGGGGTCAGCCGAGAGCGTGGTTTTGCCGGTGCCGGAGAGACCGAAGAATAACGCCGTATGCCCATGTTTGTCGATGTTAGCTGCTCCGTGCATGGGCAGCACATCCTGCTTGGTCATGAAATAGTTCATCATCGAGAAGATTGACTTCTTCATTTCTCCGGCATAGCGAGACCCTCCAATCAGAACTAGTCTTTTCGCCAAATGAAGCACAATAAACGCCTCACTATGGATGGCGTCTTCTTCGGGATCCCCCTCCAATCCCGGTACCGCAATCACAGTGAAATCAGCTTGATGCTCTTCTAATTCTGTAGCGGTCGGTCGCAGGAAAAGCTGATGGGCAAAGAGATTTTGGGACGCTAATTCGTTAATCACGCGCACCCCAAAGCGATATCTGGGATCAGCGCCGACATAACCGTCAAAAATATACAGGTCGCGCCCCTGAATGTAAGCCAGGACTCGATGGTATAACCGCTGAAAATTCTCTTCTGAAATGGGGACATTGACATGATTCCAGTCAATATCATCCCGACTACTGGGTTCGGCAACGATAAATCGGTCCTTCGGAGAACGACCCGTATATTTTCCCGTTTCGACAACCAGAGCCCCATTACTCGCCAGGACGCCTTCCCCCCTTAGCAAGGCAAGGTCTACCAGTTTGGGAATAGAGAGATTTCGATAGACACGACCCATGTTTTTAAACCCTAGGGCTTCTAACCCGTAGGTTGCATATTTGCCATCAGTGTCGTCACTTGCTCCCTCCCACTTCAAGTGCGCTTGAGAAGACAAGGTGGAAGATTGATTAAATGAATTTCTATTTGTACTTAAACTGATCATTTTGACAGTCTCCAGTTATTAATTAAGGCTATCTTTAGCCTCATACACTAGCCAAAGTAATAGCTAGTTCCTGCGGCCAATTAATTGTCCAAGGCAATGAAGCTGAGCCCTGTCTTTATCCTTCTCCAAAGGAGCTTTAAACTATCGCTTTAGTTTTTTAGCCCTTTGTTATTCAAAAACGCTTATTCACTCCCTTAAGAACAATCAAGGGGGTAACTTTTAATTTTCGCTACACAATTACTTTAGACTCTATTCAAGCAATAGGAATATTTTTTGTATAGATTAAAATAAATTTAATTATTCGGTTTTCTTGATGCATCAGCCTAAAACTAATGCTTGGTGACACGGCCTAAAACTAATGCTTGGTGACACGAATGTTTAGCAACAAAAATGTTGTTTAAGGGCTAATCTCTATTGATAATTTTCTTCACTAAGTCAGGATTCTTTAATCTATTTCTAACCCTCGAATATCAGGTAGCGATCAACCTCAGCCAGGGCAGGAGCAGGGAAAGATAGTGCAAAGAGGGGTAAGACGGCGATCGCAACTCTCTATAAGGTCTTTTTGAATCGGATTGTCTGAGGTGTAGATACATTAGCCCTTGTCGAATTCCACGATAGAAATTTCACCCCACGGACGAAACTGAGCTTTGCTTAGAGCGCCCAATTGTTGATATGTGCTGATTTCTTGACAGACGACAACAGATTTAATGTGCTATTTTCAACATGTATACACAGTACAACACTCATTAAGTATGAGTTGATCGCTTAAATGACACGTATACATCAAATCCGCCTAAGCCTGTGATTATTCTGTGTTGAGGTCTTAAGTTTACTCTTGTTAAGGTTAGCTCGGCACTAGTAAGGTGACTATTTTACAAGGAGTCTATGGATGTTTCTGTGGTCCATATAAAAGTCTGTTTGCAGGGCCGAGATGGTTTTCAAATCAGCTTCCGAGGTGCGAGGGTTTGGCCGACAAAAGGGGCATACCGAAACCTATCGCGGCGCCAAGTATGTTGTTGAGTTTCTACCGAAGCTCAGGCTGGTAGTTGTGGTAGAAGAAACAGAAGTCGACAAAGTTATTGACACTCTTATTGCCGCCGCCCAGACTGGTCAAATTGGCGACGGCAAAATCTTTGTCACTTCGGTTGAACGAGTCGTTCGGATTCGTACCGGAGAGGAGGGGGCAGAGGCCATTTAAGCGGGAGTAATAGACAACATACTCGGCCCAATATTGTAGCAATGGCTGTCGGGATCGCGTTCAGTCATCCAATCTGAATGAACTGACAATGATTGCTCATCCTGGAACCAACACGATCAGCGGCAAGTTGTAAATCCTCCAGGAATAAGAAATCAAGAATCTTGTAGAGACGTGAACTGAGCTATTTGTTGTTGAGTATCTTACTCAGTGAAGGATGCATCCTTCACATCTCATTTGATTCGGGCTTACCTGAGCAGTCAGCTGATTCAGGTTTCCCCGAGCTTTGAGATCCTCACACAAGAGAACACGAATGATTTATCCGTTGAAGTTATTAGCCCCTAAACCTATTCAAGGTGGGGGCTTTTTATTCCCACCTCTTTAGCTCCCATTGTCTAGCTGATCCCGCCACACGTTGATTTCCCGGAACAAGCAAGTTAGGATCGACTCAAAAATGACTGTCGCATATCCTGACACTTAACGGTTGTGGAATTATTGGGCCATCCTTCAGAATGCGACAGTCATTGATTGGGTGTTCCTTAGATGTGGGGCTCCCAGACCCCAGAGCTGTAGTCACGCCGCCTTGGGTACTCAACAGTCAGTTCTGCTGGGGCTTGACGGCGCAATACCGAAACGCGGAGCAGTTCACTTCCCTCTTGTTCCAAATCTTCCACATAGCCAGCGCGTGCTTGAGCCGCCTCGCTTTCTGACCCAAACGGTCCAAAATAATACTCACAACGGGGCGATTCCGTTGATATTTCAAGCCACCAGGATTTCCTGTACAGGCCGATCAGCTGATTTACAAGGTGTTTCATAAACAGGATGAGAACTTAGGGACAACTAAACGACCTGAGCCCTCAAAACGAGAGCAACTCTGGTATGCTCTGCTTCTCCCTCAGTACTCTGTGCGCCCATATACCTTCCCGGATGAAAAATTGTCGGGAGTTCACCCCATAACAACCCCGAAGA
>JASJDH010000480.1 GCA_030065175.1 Leptolyngbyaceae cyanobacterium MO_188.B28
TATGTCCGTCAAGCTATTGGAAGGGCGTTCTGAGACCTTCTGTGGAGTCGTATGTCAAATACTTGACAAATCCCATAACTGGGTGGATGGGTAGATGGGATTTTATGTATCCGCAGATCCCTAAGGCATCTGCAGTAGTCAATTGCGTAGGTTGGGTTGAACAGAGTGAAACCCAACAGTCCAGAGATATTGGCGGCGTTGGGTCTCCTACCTCGATACCACCCTACAGCGGTATATTCAATTCTGGAAATTTCCTAACCCATTATGGTGACGTGATGCTCTAATTTCCTCCCAGCTGTTTAGAGAAAGCTTGATCCGGCGTCTTTTCGGTCGGTGCTTTTCCAATAGGCGCACTTTGGGCTATGGGTAGAAGCACCCGGCTGAGTAGACGCGTATCCTCCAACTTAACCAGATTCAATTCTCCGCCCATTTGCTGCATCAAAGTTTGGCAAATTAAGAAGTGCAATCCCGGTGGGTCGTCTAATAAGGAAGGGGCGAGAATATCCTTAGGTCTGCCGGTGTGGAGTTCTTCGAGTAAGTTCGGGTCCATTTGGCCGCTGTCTGTAATCGAAAGTTCCAGCCAGTGGGCGTCAAGCGGACGACACCAGATGTCAATGCGGCCGCTGATGGGCGACCGTTTGCAGGCGTTGGACATGAGTTCGTAAAGAACAAACTCGACTTTGGCAATGTCGCCGCCAATGCTTAGGTGGGTGTCGTTGTGCACTTTAGTCCATAGCTGATGCGCTTTGATCAAATCTTTGGTCCGCTCAAGTAACCGATTGAGGAGGCTAACGATTGGCATGACGGCATATTCGCTCTGTAATTGCCATTGCTCATGTTTCACTAGGGAAACGATGGCGCCTAGCAATCCTCCCAGTTGGCGAATAATTTGCTGATACTCGCGCCTCGCCGGACCTTCTTTTTGAGCGCTGAGGGTGTTTAACCGGCGGATCAATTTGTCTAAGAGTCGGTAAATTTCATCAATCCGCTTTTGCTTGTACCAGTTCAGGTTCTCTAAGTTTTCCCGTTGAGTCGACAATAGTTTTTGCAGGCTGAGATGTCGGCGAGCCCAAGCCAATTGACTGACTAAAATAGCGAGGACATTTAGATGGTATTCGGACCATCGGCGATCGCTGCGATCCGCCGCCACCAGGACAGCATGAGGCGTATGGTCTGGCGCGGTCCGCAACGCCGCGATCAAAATTTTGCTGTGGCTGGGGGCGGAAAACCATCGACGGGTAATATCCGGTAGATCTTCCAGGTTTAGAGGCAGCACGCCGTCCGTCTGCAGGGCCCAGTTGAGCAGTACGTCCGAATTCACCGCAATGATGTCATCTCCATTCAAGGCAAAATCATTGTCCCTAACGACTTGCTCTGTAATCTGAGCCTGTTCCCCCCCGATCTTCCAACTAATCAGGGCGACCAAGGGGACTTGGAGCATGCGAGCGATATGGAGTGTTGCGCCTTGTTCTAACTGTTCGGGTTGAGGAGATTGCTGTAATGTTTGTACTCCCCACCGGAGGGTTTCATAGAGCTGACTTTGTTGGTCAACCTGTTGCTGCAGACGCCACTGATGTAGGATTAACCCGATTTGTCGGCTGACCGTTTCTATTAGCGCCGTTTCTGGTTGACTCCAGCGGCGACTAACGGAATCAGCGACAATGACCAACCCTTCTGGTGGATATCCAATAGACACATTGCAGACTAGCAGCGATCGCACCCCCATTTGTAGTAGGGGCTCCCGCCAAGCCATCAGTTTCAAGTTGTCTTCTAAATTTTCGATGCTGATGGGGCCTTGACTTTGTTCGAGCATGCGCCAATCGACTTCGTCTAAAGGCGGCCAATACAACTGACCAGGTCCGGCGTCCCCTGTTTGATTCTGATAGCGAACATCAAACCCGCCCCGGTCATCGTCATGCAGCATCACTAAAAGTCGGTCGGTTGCAAATTGCTTGTGGAGGTGTTCTACACAGCGATCTAAGACCGCATGCCAGTCGCGATCGCTATGGATGCTGCGGGTGATCTGGGCAGTTAGGGCTTGGTCAGTTTTTACCCGCCTGAGGGTGCTTTCCATCTCCGCCATTGGCAGTGAAAGCGCGATTAACCTTGCCGCCCCTTGGAGATACGTCTTTTCTGGTTGAGTCCAGATCCGAGCGTGATCGTCTTCCATCGATAAAAACCCCAACGGCTCTCCCCGAAACAGAATGGGGGCGGCGAGGAGCGACCCGGCCTGAATTTTTTGCATGATCCGGTGGGTATTCGCCTTAATAGCGCTATGGGCCTCACCGATAACCACCAACTTATCCGAACACAGCGTGTGATAGAAACTTTTGTCGTCATCGACCTGAATCCGGTGAACCTGATCAGACTCCGCATCGTGGTTGATAACCCGAACGCCCCCTTGCCGATGACTGATCCGAAGCCAGAAATAGCGTTGATGGGCTGCAAACCAGTAGATATGTGTGCGGCAGGGTTGAATAAAGTGGTGAGTTTCCTCCGCCAGGACCTCTAGACGCCTTGCCAAAGTGTCTAGTTTGCCAAATTGATCGAGCAAAGTAAGGAGAGGGCGGTCAGGCTGCTTAATCTTGAGGCGCTGTTCTTCATTCTCTAGTTGATATAGCGCTTCCGCTAACGTTCCCAATACCATCGACAACCGGGCTCGCTCTTCGGGCTTGGGGGAAACGCCCCAGCAGTCTGAACCCAAGAGCATAACCCCATAGCAATTGTCCCGATAGCGCATGGGAAAAATCAGGGTGGCTTGAATATTGAAACTTTTGGCCAAACTGCGCCACTCCCCAACCCGCAACTCGGCCCTAAGATCGGCAACCAATAAGGGTCGTTGCTGCATCACTGCCTGTTCCATCAGATCGCCTGGGGTCAGCTTCAGAGGTTGTTTGAAAAATCGATCTCCTTTAGGACTTTTGCCGCCTTTACTAATCAGTTGGTGGTTCAATCGATCGTATAATCCTATCCACAATACGGCGTAGTTAAATTCCGCCTGGACATAATCGAGGGTGGTTGCAACCAGATGCTCAAGGGTTTCCTTCTCCCGCAAGATTTGCAGGACCCGCCCCAACTTCATCATTTGTTTGTCATAGTTGGTTAGCGCTTTCGGCTGGCCCATATCCCGACTACTCCCTCCTGGTCTGGGCAGCATAACAGGTTAGTGATAGAACACAGAGCGCCTACTACCGTTACGGCTTTTAGCTTCTCAGACGGATTGAGCACCGATGCAATACACCCATAATTTTTATAAATTTGCGGCTGCCGATGTCCCAGTTACAGAATCTTAGTGCAAATGTTGGCGTCAATCGTGTAAAAGGTTACTGGGTTGCAGCCCTGAGGGTAATATGACTTCCATGAGTATGCCCAATTCATAGGGGGGTGAGTCATCATCGCCATTGGGACGACGGGGCGATCGTCGTTGAGCTATGAAATGAGGAATATTTAACTTTGCACTCAAGATGGGATCACCATTGCAAGATACTTATCGAAGCGTTGTTCGGCCTTTATTATTTTCTGCCCTCCAGGCAGATCCGGAATGGTTGCACCAGCAAACCATCGGAGGGCTTGCCCGGTTGTCGCGACCCTTATCGATGTCTCCAGGGATATTACAGGGTCCAGTACAGTGGGGACAGTCTCAACTGCGTCGGTCTTATTGTTTACAGGATGAGCGGCTCAGGCAAACTGTTTGGGGAGTAGACTTTCCTAATCCAGTCGGTTTAGCCGCTGGATTTGACAAGGATGGTATTGCTGTTTGCGCTTGGCCGCTACTGGGGTTTGGCTTTGCTGAATTAGGCACTGTGACCTTCCATGCTCAACCGGGCAATCCCCGTCCTCGTCTTTTTCGATTGCTTCAAGACCGGGCGGCGCTCAATCGGATGGGGTTTAATAATCGCGGGGCGGCTGCAATGGCGGCTCAATTAGAGCAATTCTGGCGAAGCCAAGCTTACCCGATTCCCCTGGGAATTAATTTAGGTAAATCGAAGATTACCCCTTTGGAGTCGGCGGTAGAGGATTATGTGGACAGTTTTCGATTGCTGCAGGACTATGGCGATTATTTTGTGGTCAATGTATCGTCTCCCAATACCCCAGGGTTGAGATCGCTCCAGGCCAAGGACCAACTAGAGCCGATTTTGGCTGCAATTCAACAGGAAAATCAGGGGCAAAAGCCGTTGCTGGTAAAAATCTCACCGGATTTAGACTGGGATGCGATCGCCGAAGTGTCAGAATTAGCGCAAATCCACAAGTTAGCTGGAATCATCGCCACCAATACCACGATCCAGCGACAAGGCCTTAAAAGTCAATTGGTTCCCGCTACTGGAAAAACGGTCGCCGAAGAACCGGGCGGACTTAGCGGCGCTCCTTTACGGCAGCGCTCCACTGAAGTGATTCAGTTTATTTGGCGACAGACGAACGGGCGACTCCCCATTATCGGGGTAGGCGGCGTTTTTACGGCGGAAGACGCTTGGCGGAAGATTACGGCGGGCGCCTCGCTGCTTCAGGTCTACACCGGGTGGATCTATGAAGGCCCAGGGATGGTGCGACGGATTCTAGAAGGGCTATTGCATAAGTTGGCGGAAAACGATCTAGCGTCAATTTCGGCTGCAGTGGGTCTTGATGTCCGGCAATAGGGCGATTTAATCATGTTTCCGAGCCATGAATCATAATGGATTAGAGCAATGGCGGCGCTTCAATTCTCCCTGGGTTCTTTGTCAGGAGGCGATTCTAGGGTTTAGTGGTATTGAGGCATTCCCCATCTTTATCCTAGAGGTGATGGGGGCGCTATCAACTGTATAAGGGTAATCCGCATATTCGCGTCATAACGTTTCTGTTTCCTGCTCCCTTTGCTGTGTTTTTCTCTTTTTGGCAATGACTCATTCCCAGACTTTGCTGCCTACTCCAAACGGACCTTTACAGATTGCATCAATTCAGGATGCTCAATTAATCCAATCGGTGGGATCCACGGGGGAAGCGCTGCTAAACGCCAAGGAGATACAGTTTTCCTTGGTCATTCCTACCTTTAATGAAAGTCGCAATATAGAGTCCCTTGTCAGTCAACTCACTGGACTCTTGGATTCAGTCATTCCGGGAGAGTATGAATTAATCTTGGTGGACGATGATAGCCCAGATCGAACTTGGGAGGTTGCTCAAACGCTTTCAGGAACTTACCCCCAGCTTAAAATTATGCGTCGTCAGCAGGAGCGAGGCCTGTCTTCAGCGGTGATTCGGGGTTGGCAAGCCGCCCAAGGCGATATTTTAGGTGTGATTGATGCCGATCTACAGCACCCGCCGGAGATTCTGCTAAAGCTCCTCAGCCAAATGCAGCAGGGTTCCGATCTGGCGGTCGCTAGCCGTCATGTAGAGGGCGGCGGGGTCAGCGAATGGAGTATTGTGCGACGATTCTTATCCCGAGGGGCACAGGTCTTGGGGTTGTTGATTTTGCCCAATGTGGTGGGTCGGGTGAGTGATCCGATGAGTGGATATTTTTTAATCCGCCGCAGTGCGATCGCCGGACCCAAACTCAATCCCATGGGCTACAAAATCCTGCTGGAGGTGATTGGGCGAGGGCGAGTGAAGGACATTGCTGAGGTGGGCTATGTATTCCAAGAGCGCCAGGCCGGAGAAAGTAAGGTGACTTGGCGGCAATATATGGATTATTTGCTGCACCTGGGGCGGTTGCGATCTCGCGGCCGCATCGCCCGGTTGCGGCAGCGGTTGCCGATCGGTCGATTTATCCGTTTCGGCATCGTTGGCTTCAGCGGGGTGTTTGTGGATATGGCGGTGCTTTATCTCTTGAGCGATCCCAGCACCCTTGCTTGGGGCTTGACCCGCAGCAAAATCATCGCTGGGGAAGCCGCCATCTTAAACAATTTCCTCTGGAACGACGCTTGGACATTTGCCGATATTTCTAAACGTCAGCAAGGCTGGGGCCCTAGGATTAAACGGTTCTTGAAGTTCAACGCGATTTGTCTATCGGGATTGATTTTGAATGTTCTCCTGTTGAACTTTGTCTTCAATATAGTGTTTGGCGGTCAGTATCGCTATTTGGCTAACTTGATTGCTATCGCTGTGGTCACTCTCTGGAATTTCTGGATAAATTACAAGCTGAATTGGCGGGTGACCCAGACTAAATGATGGGGCTCGGTGTAGGGATAAAGTTCATCCGGAATTTGAGATTTTGGATTTTGGGTTTTGGTTTGAGGACCCTAATGGTAAGGCGCTGGTCTGGTCCGCTAAAGAATGTAGATTGGGTTTCCGGTGGGTTTGGGGGGGGATTTGAGAATTTGCCCGATGAAGGATTCTAACTAACTTCAACATTAGTAAGGACAACACCAGACTCATGACATACAGAACGGAGTCAAACCAGGGGGGATCAATATTCAGTCGGCTGCCTATCCAGTCTGCTTGTTGCAATGTCCAGCTAATCAACCAGGCGGCATAGTACCCTGGCGCCCATCGTTGCAGGGCGATTCCCAAGCGGGTGGTTTGCCCCCAAGATTTGAGGTGATTGGCGATGGTGGTTAACAGGTTCCAGATGCCCCAACAGTTATAGAACGGCAGTGCGAAGCGAGCCACAGCGCCCCAAGGTGTAATGCGGCATTCGGGAAACGCTGAGGTTAGCCTTACCTGGAGACGATAAAGCCAAACCAGGAATAGGGTCGTTGTCACCCCGAGGAATCCGATATCGATACTATGTAGGGGGTCCCATAAACTTTCGAGCCATCGCCCAGTGAGGATAGGCAGTTTAATCGAAATGCCTGCGCCTTCTGAACTATTGAGTATATCTAAGGACCCGGAAACGATGAACTGAGCTAACGAAAAAATCGCGAGTAAGGCGTCAAAGCTAATCTGGATCATCAAAGCAGCGATCACCCCTAGCCCGAGTAGGTTGGGGAATTTGACCGATTGAATACTGGGTTGATGGAGATTGACTTCGTGGGAGCGGGAATCAACTTGCGATGATGGGGCGAGTTCAGTTTTCCCTGTCGGCATCTGATCCGCTTTTATCGGTTTCGAGGAGATCGTCGCCTTCGCTGTGACCTGTGTTTTAGGCGGAACAGGATGGGACTCAAGGGTGGGCGTCGAAGAGTTCGGCGCATTCTGCGCTGACAAAACCAGAGCATTGTTCCAAGCGGGGAAATCTTGTCCCAATTGCCGACCATAAATTTTGACGGTGTTAATAGAAGTCATCTCCAGTTTGGCTAGATTGCTGGAGATATATCGCACCATTGTCTGTTGTTTGGGAACCTGCGCCGCATCAAGGACGATGTGTAGGCAGTCGCCTTTGCGTCTCACTAATGCTTTGATCCCATGGGTCTGGATGGACCGATTCAGTAGGGCCGCGATCGCTCTGGGATTTCCTTGTTTGGCCAGGTCTAAGGCGCTTGGCTGAGTTCCCATGATGGTCGTCTAAAAGTAATAAATTTCAACTCATGGAATCGAATAGGCTGAGTATTTGTTTGATCGCTTTTACGAGGATGAAGAATCGATGGCCAAACAAGGAAATCCCAGAGCGATCGCGGCCCTACTGAATCGGTCCATCCAGACCCATGGGATCAAAGCATTAGTGAGACGCAAAGGCGACTGCCTACACATCGTCCTT
>JASJDH010000481.1 GCA_030065175.1 Leptolyngbyaceae cyanobacterium MO_188.B28
TAAGGCGCTGTGTAAGAGTAACTTCAGCAGTGCATGAAGAGTCCGAAAGGCTTACACAGCGCTAAAGTGTGAAGTTATTTTTGGACGGCCCCTAACCGCCCAAAACTCTGATATCAGTTCAGTGAATATGGGCATTATTGCTGAAAAGTGGTGAATAGGATTTGCAAGCGCGGTTCTTATTCCAGCGAGATATTAATCACTGGCGTCTTTGGTATGCAAACAATTTTTAATACCTGGTATTGTTTATGACTAAATTTGGATGAACAACCGCAATGCTATCCTCGTGCTTCTGTTTCTGACTGTGCTTTGTGAAGGGGTGCTTCTGTCACACAGTGGTCTGGGGGACTGGTTGACCGCTGGGTCTCATTCTGCGGACGAGTGGCGCAGTCTTCTGATGGATTGGCGAGTGGCAATGTCGGTTGGTTTAGTCACAATCATTCTGTGGTTGGTATATAGTTGGTTCCGCCTTGGTTCCGTCCATAAGAACCCTCGCACAAAAGACTAGGCTTTACATAAGTGAGCGCCTTCTATGTTGAGATCAATATCCTTACTCAGTTTGCTACTGCTCATTGGATGTAGTGGTTTACCGACCAACGGCGATTCCGATGTCAGAACTGCATTAGACCTATATAAGCGTCGTGAGTTTGCTGAAGCTATCCCGCATCTGCAGAATTCATTGGATAAGCCGATTGGCGAGTATTCGCGGAGTGAAGTGCTTACCATGATTGGCAACTGCTACAACGAATTGGATCAGTTCGAGGAATCCTTAAAGTACCATGATCTCTCAATACAAGAAGATCCCGAGAATTATAAGGCTTACGTTAATAAGGGAATCGTTTACCGATTGACGGGGGAATATGCCCAAGCGGGGGACATGTACTCGAAAGCACTGGAGATTGAGCCAGACTACCCAGAGTTGCATGCAAGTATGGGAGCCTTGGCAATCTATCAGGAGGATTACTCTGTCGCCATTGATTATCTTGAGAGGGCATTGGAATTAGACGACACGCTAGCGGTGACCCATTCAAATTTAGCGCTGGCCTATGCGACGGTGGGGCGATTTGATGAGGCTGAAAAGGCGCTGAAGGAAGCCGTGGTTCGCGGGTATCATCAGCCGGAGGTGATCAAAGAGAGAATTGAAAAATTCCGCATGATTAACCCAAACAATTAGCGCGATAAATATCACGGTGATAAACCATCACCTCCCTGTGTGCATTTCGCCTACGTCGTTACTGCCGTAGATCGCAACACTCAGTACCTGGTGCCTTGACCAGTCTTTCGGGATGATGACTTTCACCCCACTGACAAAACCAAGCTTTGCTCGACGCACCACCCATCCACCCATCCACCCATCCACCCATCCACCCTTTACCATTAAAAAAACACCACTAGGCCTCTATCCATCACTCTTCAGGATAAGGGGAAGCTTTGGGCTTATTAGGGGTGAGCCAACCGTTCGTCTCCGTCTTAGAAGGCCTGGTTTCCAGCTTGGCGTACTCTCGGTGAGTGGCGGTTAACAGGTGCTCCATGGTGACTGTTGATCCAGCCTCTGCGGCTAAGAAAGCGGCGTTCAGGGCGATGCTGCGGATATTGCCCCCCGTCACATTTAGATTTGCCAGTTTTGAATATTTCAGGCCTTCCGTAGGGGTTTCGGGGGGGAAGATGCGTCGCCAGATTTCTTCTCGGGCCTTGGCGTCGGGGAAAGGGAATGTGAGCATAAACTGGAGCCGTCGCAGGAACGCCTTATCCATGGAACTCTTTAGGTTTGTGGTGAGAATGGCCAGTCCTCGGTAGGCCTCCATACGCTGTAGCAGGTAGCTGACTTCTACATTCGCGTGGCGATCATGGCTGTCTTTGACCTCGGTGCGCTTGCCAAACAGTGCATCAGCCTCATCAAACAGGAGAATCGCGCCCCCCGTTTCCGCCGCATCGAAAATGCGCTGTAGATTTTTCTCCGTTTCACCGATGTATTTGCTGACAACGGCGCTTAGATCAATGCGATAGAGGTCCAGCTGTAATTCCTGAGCCACCACTTCCGCCGCCATCGTCTTTCCGGTGCCGCTTTCCCCTGAGAACAGCGCCGTAGTTCCTAGCCCACGGCTGCCTTTAGCGGCGAACCCCCAGTGTTGATACACCTGCGATCGCTGTCGTAAATGCACTGCCAGCGTCTTTAGGGTAGCCTTGTGGTCTTCCGGCAACACCAAATCTTCCCAGGCGGGTTTGGTGTCGATCCGCTGGGCCAAGGCGTCTAACCCATAGCGGGCCTGGACTCGACAGAAACCCCACAGCTGGGTCAACGGCTCTATTGTCGGCGCTGTCTCATTTTTGGGGTTAAAATCGGCGTTCTGGGCGGCGTCTTCCTGGAAGGCTAGACAGGCGGCTGCGATCGCGCCGGGATTTAGATTGAACTGGCTCGCCAGCCGATCGATATGGCCGTTGAACTGCGCCGCCGCCGCTCCTAGATGAGTTTGCCACAACTGCCGTTGCTCAGCATAGGTCAGGGGTTCGATCTCTATAGTCATCAACGGACGTTGAGGAAAGCTCAGACGTTCTGGAGTGCTGATGATCAGGGGGGTGTTGAGTCCCTCAACAAACGTCTGTAAGTCTTGGGCCCAATCGAGCTGGTGGGAGGGGACGCCGTGGCATTCGATCAGCACCCGGCTGTTGGTCAAAAGAACTTCTCGCCAGCAGAGCTGTTGTAACTCGTGTCGGGGTGGGTCTGCTCGCAGGAGCGCAGACCAGGAAATAACCGCCAAAGGGGAGTTTTCCTGCTGACAGGTATGGGCGGTGATTTGCCTCTGGATGGAAGCGTCTGGTCCGTGGAGTTGAATTACGGGAGCTGATTGGTCCGCTTTAGCCTGGGACCACAGGCGGGTGAGCTGCGTTGCGATCGCCCGATGGGACGCCGCCATCATCCCCTTGTCTACATTCTGGTTTGGGTCGGGTAAGTCCGCTGACCGCCAGAAACTTGCTAGCTCCGTGGTTAGCGCATAGTCCCCTGTGAGATAACAAAGGATGCGGGGGCTCAGGCGTAAGGGGGCTTGAGCCATGGCGTACCCCGGCGTGATTTCCACTAAACGCCATCGCTGCAGCGGTTGTTGGTTGGAGAAGACTCGCGGGTCGGCGTTGGGGAACAGTGCGATCGCTAACCCCAGGGTGGGATAAGTGCGGCTGGAGTGTCCCTGCAATTGGGCGCACAGGGCTCCAAACTGTAGATCTAGCTCTAGTCCGGCGCAGAGCAGGAGAATCTGTCGCTCGAAGGGAGCCAACCCAAATAGGTGACAGAGTTGATTGAGACTTGCGGCGGTTTGCGGTGGGGAGTCGTCAGCGACTGAGGAGATAGGGGCAGAGTCGTCCCTCCCTGCCGCCGCCATAAGTTGCTGGCGCAACTGGCCAATCTCCGCCAGTAACGATTGAAGATATTCTTGACGCTGGAGGTGGGCGGCTTGGGGGAAGGATTGGGGAGCCATCGGCAAACAAACGTAAAGCGGCGGCGGTCAAAACAATCAACTCTATTTATATAGCGCGTTCTCTATCGCGCGTCGACTCGCCAAGTCTTGTGTAAAATTTGATGTCAGCTTTGGTGGGAATGCGCCAAAAGGGTGGCTACGATGTTAGGCATTATTTTCAAAATCTAGGGTGGAATCGATGCAATAGGTCGTTTAACCCATTCGCTGTCATGGCTGATTTTGTGAAAGTTTCCGAAACCAGAAACCCAACTCCAGCAAAGGTTTTGATGCTTTACGCTTCGCTAACGCAGCCTACAATGAAATGGGTATTCCAAAAATTTTGTCAGTCAATCAGGCTGGTATGACACCGCAAGCACTTTAACCTTCATATTGACTTAGTGCGATCGCTGATCTATTTAGGTGCGTTCCTTGCCATATCCAACAGTGATAGATGCGTGGGCGATGCTATGGAGGCAGAGCCTCCGAGCAGGTTACGCAGGCAGAGCCTGGGAACCAAAGTGCATGAATTTGTATTTCACCGACAGCATCCGCAGCGCAACCCAACCCAACCTACCTTACTGCTGATTGGGCGGATTAGGGTCTGTTCCGGTTAATTGCGGTAGAAACTTGACTAGTTGATCGCCAAATTGACGGATGAGAGCATCGATACCATCATAGTTTTGATAAAAATGCTCCATATCAGAGAGCTTCTTTTTGAAGTTGAGCAGGGTGATAATTTCTGGCGTAATGTCCTTAGTATTGATTGCGGCATTCTTGAAATAGGTATAAATTAAGGGCTTCTCACGGGTCTTAAATGTTTCCAACGCGGTGGTGAATTCTTCTTCGGTGTATTGCCCGACTTTGGTGTAAAAGAGACTGACAAAAACATCACAGTTTGAGATCACTTTATTGTATTCGTCTTGAGAACGCGTCTTGGACATGGCGTTGAAGAAGTCTTCCCAGAGGGCCAGTTCCAAAAAGACGCCGGTTTTGATGGTTTCCTTGTTCTTGCGGTTAATGAAAATTTCGAACTGTTCCCTATCCGCTTTTAACTCTGACGATGAAGCCAGAAAGATTTTGATGGTTTGCATCGTGGGTTGAGATTGGGGTGGAGGTGGATTGTTCGTTTGCAGTGGAGGCGGCGGAGTGGGTTCTTCTCCTCTTTTGTCTGGGAGGGTTTCGAGAATAGTCTGGACTTCGTAGCCTTCGAGGAGGCTGCTGAGAAGGATATCATCGCCGCTTTTGACACATTCGATGGTGTTCTTCTTTCGTTGTTCCTGTCGCTTTTTCAAGTCTGCAAATGCGAAGAAATGGGGTCGGTCGTTGTCTTTGCACTCCTCACAATTGCAGGGAATCATCTTGTCATAGTGCAGTTTGTGGTAAGACTGGCTGATCTTGTCCAGCTGATCGACGATGACGGCCCGAAACTCTGCAATGCTTGGCCCGGAGAAACGTAGAGAAATGCGGCGCAAGTTGAGATCTTCAATCACTGCAGCCCAGGTGTCGCCGCGTCGGATGACCATGCCATTGCGCCAGACCCAGTCGTGGTTATGGATATAGCGATACATAGTGACGGCGAATTGCCAGAAGACGCCCTTGGGCATAAAGGCGTCGTAGCGGAGTTGCATATGGCTATTGTGGGCCTCGTCCCAGTCATAGGCAGGGGTATTCTGGGGCAGCAGTTGGGGCGCCACCAGTTCGCCTGATTCGCCAATCTCGTACACCAAACGAAAGTTTTTCATCAGCTCGATCAAGACATGGTGCATGCGGTGATATTGCGGGTCGCGCCAGATATCGGCGCAGTCCTGGCGACTGAAACGGCCTGCTTTGGCTTTGATGCGGTCGTCGTCGAAGATGCGATAGACGGCGTTGGTGGCCCAGGCGGGTTTGAGGATGACTCTGTCCCGCAGGAGGGGATTGTCGGCAAAGTGGAGGAGGACGCCCAAATCATGGAAGTAGCCGAGCAGGGTGTCGATGTCCTGGCTAGCGGTGATGTCTTGGGCCTGACAGAGGTCGTCGAACTGGTCGCGATAAATATGGTTGCGGTTGTCGTTTTCAATGGCGTGGCGCACATCGACCCAGTGGGCGGGGACGGGTTCGCCGATGTGGGGCAGATTTTGGGCGCAGTGCTCGATGTGGCCAATCAGGGTGTTGATGGCTTTGAGGCGATCCTGGGCTTTGGGTTGATCTGATTCTTCGTGGGTTTTGAAGTTGACGGAGACGATTTCTTTGATGCTGTCGGGGTAGCGACTGAGTAAATCGGCCCGATTGAGGCTGCGCTGAATGTCGCCTTTTTCGTTGAGGACAATGATCAGGGGGCTATTGTCGGCGAAGCGTTCGATGATGTTGAGCCAGTAGTTGAAGTCGGTGTCGTCTTTGCGGTTGTCGGCGACGAGGACGTAGAGGGACCGCCTGGAGAGAAAGAACCGGTGGGTGGCGTGGTAGATTTCCTGGCCGCCAAAGTCCCAGATATTGAGGTGAAAGGTACGCGATGCCTCCCCGTCTGCTTGATCCCGATTGCGACAGGAAAAGGTATGGGTGCGAATGCTGATGCCTCGGGTTCGATCGTCAACGTGGGGCAGGGGACAGTTAGGCTCAGGGATTTTATGGGCCAGGGTGGTTTTACCGGCCTCCCCTTCGCCGACGATAAGCATTTTGGCTTCGTAGAGGTGATCTTTGCCCTGGGCGGCGAGTTGGGCGTAGTAGTTGAGGATGGCGCTGTTGCCCTGACGAACGATTTCTAAGGGCGGTTCTTCAATGGGATTTTCGAAGAGATTAATGCAGTCGGAGGCGTATTCATTCTCTGTTTCGATTGCCAGCCTACCTGCAGCCAACCACTGAGGAATTTCTTTAATGCGATTGGACCTTAAATCAAGCGAGGTGAGCCCGGTTAGCTCCCTTAAAAAGGAAACATCGCTGATGATATTGGACCTTAAATCAAGCGAGGTGAGCCCGGTTAGCTCCCTTAAAAATGAAAAATCGCTGATGCTATTGTTCCTTAAATCAAGCGATGTGAGCCCGGTTAGCTCCCTTAAAAATGAACCATCGCTGATGCTATTGTTCCTTAAATCAAGCGAGGTGAGCCCGGTTAGCTCCCTTAAAAATGAACCATCGCTGATGCTATTGTTCCTTAAATCAAGCGATGTGAGACCTTTTAGCTCCCTTAAAAATGAACCATCGCTGATGCCATTTTTCCTTAAATCAAGCGATGTGAGCCCTTTTAGCTCCCTTAAAAATGAACCATCGCTGATGCGATTGTTCCTTAAATCAAGCGATGTGAGCCCTTTTAGCTCCCTTAAAAATGAACCATCGCTGATGCGATTGTTCCTTAAATCAAGCGATGTGAGCCCTTTTAATCCCTTTAAAAATGAAAAGCTCGGTAGATTGACCTTAGACAAAAATAAATGCCTGATCTGTCTGAACTGATATAATGGAATGTCAAACATTATCTGACTAGTCACAGGCTGCAAAAATAGCCCACTGACGGCGCCGTTCTCCGCAAGAGAATAAGCGTCTCGGTTAATCCGGTCCTGATTTGTGCTATCTCGGCTATAGTTTGCCTGGACATACCGTTCAAACCGGCCTTCGGATATTTCTTCTAGGGGACGCCCCAATCGGTCTCCCAGTTGGTGAATCAGGTCGAGGTCAGACATCAGCTCAAACAAAGACACTTATTGTAAGATAGCTAGCAATCCCATACATGGACAATAAAATGAAATAAACCGTGTTCTCGGTTGTATTACGATGCGTATTATGGCGTCGCTCCAGTTCCCGTAAGCCTTCTTCCGACGCATCCTGCCGACAGGTTCCGCTTGCAGCCCATTCCTCCGGCGATGCGAATAGCCTAAAATGAACCCGTGTCAGCTCGGTGGATGTCATTATCCACGTGTGGTTAGCAACAAGCAGAACAGCGGCGACTATCAGTGCATGAATACACTCAACGAAGGGGAAAGCGACAACAATTGGATTCACTCCGAAGTCATGGTATGAAGTGGGGTTCTGTTAGGATCAACTGAATACACTCGGGCACAGCAATTCTCAGTTTGAGATATAGCAAGCCATACAGCCGTTCAATCGGATTGGAAGACCGATAGCCCTGTTTGGTTACAGTGGGATTTAAGACGAATCTATCCTGGGTTTTGTGCGCCGCGTCG
>JASJDH010000482.1 GCA_030065175.1 Leptolyngbyaceae cyanobacterium MO_188.B28
GTCTGACTAAAACGTCCACACATAGTCTTAGAGAGGGAGCGGAATCAAGTCGGAAATTCGTTAAAGAAGGAATGCAGAGGTGATTTACAGGAAAGAAAATACCCCTAAACATTTATCTGGCATCTCTTATAGAAGCGCTAGCGAATTTAACAGTTGGAAACATTGTCTCGTCTGGGAGTTGATTGGAACACAGAAATCATCTTAAGTTAGGTGCAATCCAGAAATTTAGTCGTCAATATTGCCGACCGCTCCATTATTAAATCATTCTGAATACGGTTCCCCAGAATGAAATCATGGCGTCCCACTGCGACGAATCCCCATTTCTGGTAAAACTTAAGGGCCCGGTTATTCTTCTCCCAAACTCCAAGCCAAATAGTCTGAAATCCTGCGGAAGCGGCTTCTTCAAAACAAGCTCTGATCAACCTGGAGCCATAGCCTTTGCCAATAACACCGTGATCAAGGTACAAGCGGACTAGCTGTATCGGCTTAGGACCCGTTACGCAATCTGGGTTTTGACTCTCCCTAAGCTTTGCATAACCGATGGGATTTTCTGCTTCATATGCAAGTAGAAATGTTGTGGCCAGATCCTCCAATTCCGCTTTGATCTTAGTTTTGGAAAAGCTAGAAGCAAGATAACACGCCATGTCCTCAGGGGGATTATCCTGACCAAAAGTATCCTTAAACAACCGGGCTCCTATATCAGCAATAAGACTTACATCCTCATTAGCGGCGCGTCGGATAAGAACCCTTCCGTAAGGCATTGATAAGATTCCTACTGAGCAATATGACGTTGCAGAATTGCCTTCACATTCTTGAGTCTAATCGGCTTCGCTAAAAAATCTGAAGCGCCCACATTCTTGGCTTGTATGCGATCCACAATGCCATCATTACTACTCACAATAATGATTGGTATGTTTTTGAAAGAAGCAACCCGGCGAATTTGAGTGCAGAGTTCATACCCATTAATAATAGGCATCGCCAGGTCTAGAAAAATCAAACTTGGCTTATGCTCAATTAACCCCATTAACGCTTGCACTGGATCCTGAAGATGGATAAAACGATAGTGGAGATGGGTTAGAATATGACCCATCATTTTTCCATGGAGAGAGTGATCATCAATATGAGCGACTAGGGGATGGGATGATTGGGAGGGCCCCGAGGGGATAGATAGCGCGTTTGATCCGCTGGCAGGTAAAGGAGTCGATACTGGTTGCGTCGAGTTCGCGGGCCGCATCGGATGAACAGATAGAGTGTTTACTGCGGGCAGTCTTGGGGTTCTGGAGAGGAGGCCAGCGGCAGGGCGACCTGAGTTCATGAGGTGAGTGCTTTTTCCCTTGTGGTTTGGCGTTCCCTCGTGGTTTGGCGTTGTTGCAACCGCTTGAAGGGGGGATTGTAAGTCTCCAACCGGGACCAATTTAATCAACCCCTGAAGAATATGGGGAATGAAAGATTGAGTTGTGATTAGGAGATCCTGCCTCGACTTGACCGCTACATCCCTTAGAGTGCGGCGTCCATCCACCAGTGCAGCAAGGCTTTGATAAGCCATTGGCGAGAGTTTATTGCGCAAGCCTTGAACATTCCAAAGCACCGGAGCTTGATTGGGAGAGTAGTTTGCTAACCCTGCCTGTCGCCAGGCTTCCCAAGCTTGAATGGCTTGCAACCATGCTGATTCAATCGGAAATACCGCTGAGCTAAAATCTCTTTTGCCGAGATTAACACTTTGGTATGTCATTTGTAGGGCTGGCCGGTGAGGAGCTTGGGTCCACTGTTGGAAAATGTCGAATAGAATTTCTCCAATGTGGCCTTTAATAATGGCGTCCCTTTCCTTCTGGAGAATTTTTCCTTGATTCACCCACGTGGATAAGAGTTTGTCATTTCTCAGCTGATTGGGGGAGTTTCGGAGTTGATCAACCGGTTCCACCACTAGTTCTGGGCAATGCTGAGTGAGTTGTCGATACCAACGTCGCACTGGATGCCGCTGATCAGTCGCCCAAGCCAACCGACCCAGAGAGAAATATAGATTCCATTGCTGAAATTGATCGCCTTGAATCCTGAACGTTAACTGGCCGCTGATTCTTTTTTGGCTAATTAATCTAAGTTGCTCCAAGAAATCATGAATACTGGAGAGAGTTGTCAAGGAGTTTTTGAGAGATTGGGTTGGGGCGAAGGTTTGTGAAATAGACATGATAAAAATCTGCACATCATGGCAGAGTACTGCGTAATTGGGTTAGAAAAATGAACATTAATGGTGGAGGCTAACACTTTTCAATGTTCAATCAATCATGGCGATAGATGATTGCCGATAAACTGGTTGACACCCTAACGTTGAGTTTATCTACACCCCTCATGCGGTGATTAATCCAATGCAAGAACCTCGCTAATTAAAAAGTTTTTCCTTAACCGTAGTCGATAAATTATTCTGGGCCGACATAGATCCATGTTTTAAGTTCGATCAATTTTCCTAAGCCTCTAAAGTCTGAACCTGGAAATTGATTTACTTCATGTATAAGACTACTGATGCGAATGCAACCGAAAATCGGAGATGCAACCGTTCTGAAGGGGGTTCTGTAGCCTAAAGCCCTTATTCAGTAAGGTGTATTATCCCCAAGTCTATAGAAGGAGACCCATGGGGGAATCAGTAGAAACCCTGATATCGATATTTTGGTGAAAAAGTTCACCAAAATACGGTTCTTGAGTAGATAGAACTATCCATATACTCAAAATCGTTGAATTAAATAATTTCAAGGCGATTAAAATCTAATTAAAAAAAACTCACTACTCATGAAGAATATTTCTCGACTGATTGAAGTGAGTCCCCTTAAAACTAATAAGCAATTTATTTTGAAGGATTAATAACTGATTTAATTTTGAATTGGAAATAATCTATTAATAAGTTAATTTTAGAATTCAAACTGTAGCAATAAAAACAAAAATAAACGTCCTTTCTATTTGTAAAGGTGTTTTGATGTTCTCGCTTCACCGACTCGTTTTACTAGTTCGCTACTGCTCTCTACAAAGTTTATATTCGATAGGCTGCTCTAAGACCGTCCATTTTCTGATACTTGCTGTTTAATATGAGATTAAAAGCTCTAGCCACTAAATTATAAATTAACTGATGGCTTCATTTGCAACTTTTTGGAAACTTTAAATGTATTGTGGAAACTTTAATTGAGCTTCAGTTGGCTATTAACTGTAATTTGCACATTTGTGCTTGATAGGTTGGCCTCTCTTCCTGTCTTCCTTCACCGTTTGTAATTCCACCGGCTTGAATATTGCACTCCATGCATCTTGCATAACATGCATGGTTGGTCACTCGGTTGATTCAAAAAGTATTTCGGACGAAGGTAGGTGCTCCTTCGTCCGAAATAATCATGGTAACCCTAGCCTTAAAACTGGCTTTGGTTGGACTTAGCTGATTTAAAGGATTGATAAGCAAAGTGAGGATGGTACAAATGACACCGTTCTACAATTTGCTTCATCAATGCCCAGGAAAAACGAGTCTCTTGCAGATGGCTTCCCCAATTTCGCCGCAAACTTTGATGAGCTTTACGCAAGTTGTAGGAGGGGATGCCGGTGGAAATATGGTGCGGGACGTGTACATTGATGTCATGGCAAAGAAACTCTACCCAGCGGGGATAGGTACAGTGAACTGTCCCCTCAAGTTGGGCCTCAGCTTCATGCCACTCTGCCGTAGGACGAAATTGAATATCCGGATGAGTATGATGCACCAGTGTAAAGGTGCTCATCCAGAAGTGATAGACTAACCAGGGCAAAAGCCAGTATTTTACGACCCCCCAGACTCCGGTTGTAATAATAAGCGTGGGAAATACGAGGGCGGCGAACACAACAACGGCTGCAATCGAAACCCTTACTTTCTTTTGGTCCTTAGCAGAAAAACGGCCTACTTTAAAGTGTATATTCGCCCAGTGGGCAATCGATCCTATCCACCAAAACCATCCTCGTATTGCTCGATAGAATCCTCTGATCAGCGGAGGACAGTTCTGGTAAGCTTCAACTCGCCATGGCTCCCAGGCGTTATCAACTTCCAGCTTATTTGTGTGGAGATGGTGATGATCATGCTGAATCCGCCAGCTGTGGAAAGGGTAAATTAACGGCAACATCAGAATGTGGCCAACCCAGTCATTCACCCATCGACGCTGGGAAAACGAACGGTGTCCGCAGTCATGAGCCAGTACAAAAAATCCTGTGAGCGCCGTGCCGGTAAATATCCAAGTAAATGGAAGCAAAAACCAGGGAAGGAAGACAAGTCCCCAATACCCTGCTCCAACAGCTAGAACATTAACTATTACAGATGTCCAAGCCTTCCGTTTGTCTTTCTGAAAGCACTCTCTTGGGATGGTTTTCAGAATGTCCTTCAGCTGAACATTCGCGTCAGCCAAAGTTGCAGATGAACTATCGAACCTTGTTGTTGTAACGGTCATGAATAGGTTGATTTTCTCCGTACACAAGTGACATGCGTGTCAATTAATACCTATGGACACGCCGGTTATACCACTAGATATGCAATAGACATCTAGCAGAAAAAATTTGCTGCGCGATTGTCTTACTAAAGACTCAACTCCCGTGCCGAAACAGGGGGTTTGGGGGGTATTTCAGAGCTCAAGATATGCAACAAACCTTTACATTTATAGCATGCGGTGATGTTCGACATGTCCAAAAGCTATTTTTTTCAGGGCAGGCCAAGAGTTGTTAGAGTCAAAAGGTAATAACCATAGAGATGCAATCTGAAACCCCTCAAAAACCTATGACTCAATTTGAAGAAGCGCTTGCAGCTTACCAAAGTTTTCCTGGACACTTTCAGAGTGTCGTTCTCAGCACTGTGAGTGAAGATGGCGCTCCCAACGCGAGTTATGCTCCTTTTGTCATGGATGAAGCTCGGAATATTTATATTTACATCAGTGGGCTCTCCGCACACACACGCAATTTGCAGACCAGTGGCAGAGCGAGCGTTTTGTTTATTGAGGATGAAGTTAGAACGGATCAAATTTTTGCCAGACGGCGTCTTACCTATGACTGTACTAGCCTTCGATTAAAACGCGAAACGGATGATTGGAATCAGGCGGCAGATCGGCTTCAGGCTCGTTTTGGAGAATTAATCCAGATGTTTAGGGGGATGTCGGATTTTCAGATTTACCAGTTAAGACCTCAATCGGGTCGTTTTGTCATTGGCTTTGGAGCCGCCTATGATGTCAGCGCTGACGACATCAATGTTCTGGTTCATGTCAGGGGCGGCGGCCATGGTAGTCGAACCCAGAAAAAGGAGAAGGTGTAAAGTCTGTCTATTTTCCGCCGGGGCTTTCGAATGAAAATGGCGCTAGTATAGAATGCTAAAGTCGCAAAGCTTATGTTGCTGAATTCAATAAAAAATTAAGTTCCTGGGCTGATTTTTTTATTTGAGTGAAGTGATGGGAAAAACCAAGGGTGAATTGCGCTCAGGAAGTCTGCTGTATCAGATACTGATTTTTGGCATTAATCGCCATGATTCTAAAGAATTCCACATCCTTAACGGCAAAAATTCTAATTGTTGAAGACGAGGAAGTTTTTGCCTGGCACCTTCAAGAAATTTTGGAAGAGTTTGGGCATCAGGTTCTATCAACTGTCGCCTCAGGTGAAGAGGCAATTCAAGTTGCGGCGGCGAAGGAGCCTGATCTTGTCTTAATGGATATTTGTTTGGAGGGAGATGTAGATGGCGTTACAGCAGCGGCGGAAATCTACCTAGGCTTAAATATTCCCGTGGTCTACTTGACTGCTTATACAGATGAGGAAACCTTACAACGGGCCCTGGCTACTTTTCCTTTTGGGTATTTGACTAAACCTATACAGGAAAAGGAGTTGCATACCACCATTAATGTCGCCTTAAACCGTCATCGACTTGAGCAGCGCTTAGGTAAGACGCCCCAATCAGGTCATTTGGGTTCGCTTGATGGGGAAGGTTGCGTAACTTTAGCCGATCATGTTGTCCCGATCCATTCCATGGAGACTAGGTCAGAGGAACGGTGGTCTCTAACGGCTCTGACTCAAGCCCATTTGGGGGTTAATTCCCCTAATGGGCTGCAATTTCCACCGCCTCAATTTCCGCCGCCTCAATTTCACTTTGGTCAAAAGGTAAGAACCCAAGGAGGGTTTATTGGCTACATCTCCGGTATGGTCTTTTACCCTGATACGGAGAATTGGAATTATGGCGTTTATCTATTGAGTGTAGGGAACGGCAAAGTTTGTGAAGATGCCTATGCCGGTATGGAAGAAGTCTGGTACGTCTCTGAAGAACTCTCCTTAGCCTTAGATGTGTGAACAGCCAAATTCAGCTCCTCTCTGATGTTGGCTCGTAAGGGGCTGAGGAACTCAAAAAAATCAGGCAGGAGTAGGTTGGCAGGGGTAGCTCATCTGTGAGCGATCGCTAATATTTTTTCCGCTACCGCTTCATCCACTGGCATGACCGAGAGGCGATTACCCCGCTTCACCACTAGCAGCTCATCGGGGCTAAATGTTTGTTTTAAAGTATCCAGTGGAATATAGGTGGAAAAGGTCTCCAGGTAGCCTACTTTCACGGTCTGCCAACGGGGATTGTCTGGGGTAGATTTAGGGTCGTAATACGGATTTTTGGGATCGAACTGGGTGGGGTCGTCAATATTAAATTCGATGATTTGCATTAAGCCTGCAATACCGGGCGGCTTGGTATTGGAATGATAAAAAAAGGCTCTATCCCCTGGCTGCATCTCTCGTAGAAAGTTGCGGGCCTGATAATTGCGGACCCCATCCCAAATCTCTTCAGTATCCCGCTCCAAATCATCAATACTGTAAACATCCGGCTCAGATTTCATTAGCCAGTATTTCATCAACCCTTAGCCCTTCTAGTAACTCTGTTTGTGCTTGATTGGACTCCGTTAGAATAACCTGTCGCCCTGCCTCAGGCCCATATTTTAGAGAAATTTTCAGTGGATTCTCTGGTGGATAGGGCAGTCGCTCCGCCCACTCAATCGCCATAATCCCCAAGGGAAACTCTGCTCCTTCCCAATACGCCTCCAGATAGAGGGACGCCGCCTCTTTCATCGTTAACCGATACAGATCAATGTGATAGAGCGGAAGCCGTCCATCCAAATATTCATTGATTAAGGTGAACGTCGGGCTATCAATCGTCTCTTGTATTCCCAAGCCCTCTCCAAGCCCTTGAACTAGGGTTGTCTTACCGCTTCCCAAGTCGCCCTCCAGCAAAATTACCGTTCCTGCTGGCAGCGATCGCCCCAATATTCGTCCCAGTTCTCGCGTCGCTTCAGCATTCCGTAAAATCACCCGTTTTGTTGTCCCCGCCATGGTTTGATTTAGAAAGTCGCTTCCTTGTTTTAACTGTAGCTTGATGGGGAGATAGGGGAGATGGGGAGGTATGTAGTGAGGCAATTTATTGCGTTTGGGGGAAAAGGGGAAGAGGAAAAGGCCAAATCCAAAATCCAAAATCCAAAATCCAAAATCTTCTGACCAATGACCAATGACCAATGACCAATGACCAATGACCAAAATCTAAA
>JASJDH010000483.1 GCA_030065175.1 Leptolyngbyaceae cyanobacterium MO_188.B28
CCCTGATGGTCTGCAGCGGCGATACCGACTTGATTATCGCTCCCCATGGACATCATGAGCAGTGGCTCCCCCGCCTAAAATCAACAGACCGTTTCTGGACATGTCCCGATGGTAATCATTTCTTCCACTATTTCAATCCCCAAGTGACCAGTCAAGCCATTCTTGATTTTTGGGTTGAAGGGAAAAAAGCCATCAAAATGCATGAGCGACAGAAGGTGGAAGACAAAAGATAGAAATTAGAAGATAGAAAACAGGCAATAGAGGGTGAAAGGTAGAACAGTTTCTAACAACCACCCCCTCTCTTTAATTCAAAATTCAAAATCTTATCTACCTACTCCCTTTTTATGGGGACTCTATTTTCCCCTCAAGCCCTACCTTTCAGAAATCGCTACGCATCTACCCTTTATCTTCGTTAACCTTCTATCCTCTTCACACCCAATTATGCTGCACTTTTCTACGGACTTGGTTTACCTGGTAGGGTTACTTTTCATCATACTGCCCATTTTCTGGGGTGTTGGGCTGACTCTTAAAGAGGGAATTTCTCAGTTAAAACGGCTACATAGCATTCCGTGCAGCCAATGTGCTTTCTTTACTGGCGACTATCGCCTCAAGTGTACTGTTCATCCAATCACAGCGCTATCTGAGGAGGCTATTGGCTGTTGTGATTATGAACCTCGGTCTAAACCCATGTGCCCCTATGCTCAATCATGGACAAGATTGCACAAGTAACCAGAGTATGGGATCAACTTAAGCCGAGAAGCTCTGAAAGGGCAAGAATACTCTACGAGAAAGGCGAAGCCATACAAAAAGCAGGAGGCAGAATCCTCTGCCTCCTGCTTGACTTCTGGATTCTGACTTTTGTCTTCCTTATCCGCTAGATTATCCCGACTTAAATTGGATCCCAAATCATTATCAGTAGTGACTTCAGGCTGTAATCCGCCAACAATGCTTAAGCCATTGCACCAAATCCCGCCGCGGGTTTGATACTTGCCTGACAACACACCAGATCTGAATAGCGTCTTGAGCAGAATTTACTTCAACCTTAAGGGGCTGATGGGCCTGACATCGACAGGAAATGTTCAACTCTCTTAGTCGGTGATAAACTTGCCAACGATCTTCGCAGTGGATCGTCACCATGGAATCTAGTAGTTCAGGCTGAATGGAAGAATTATCTAATGACACACAGAAGCTCCTGTAATTAGAAGGTGTTTGCAATAAATCTGAAACTATTTCTGCTTCCTACTTTTTTATTTCAGCTGGTCTGTCTAAACTATTAATTAACCAGCCGTTTGCATAATGAAAATTTCTTCTGATAAATTGTAAATATTAATTTCTCTGCAAAGTTTTCAAGTAGAAGTTTTTTTCAATAGCATTATAAATATCCTATTTATTCAACATCTCATTTTCATTGAAACTCTTTCATAGTAACGGATTTACCTCATTTGACTAATGGAAATAATTCCGATTTTCAATCGCCTCACACAGCTTAATAAAGCATCTTTTATGCTTTTCAAACTGATAGAATTAGTTGTATAAAAGGGTAGGTTCTTAGGATTTAAATATGTCCTTTGAGCACTGAGCAGATATTAAGGCAATGGTTTTATCTGGCTCAGCTATGTGACTGAAAAGATAAGAATTGGGGGAGATAGAGCATGTCCAGCGCAACACTAGTACAAGCGTTCGGCCAGATTTCTGAAAATCCTGTGCTTTTAGAACTGTCTACAACTGAACCTGTTTGTGAAGGTCTCAATATTGCCCTAGCCAGTTTCCAAGCGCTGTATTTGCAGTATCAGAAGCACCATTTTGTGGTCGAAGGGGCGGAATTTTATTCTTTGCATGAGTTTTTTGAGGATTGCTACGAGCAAGTACAAGACCACTCTCATAATGTGGGAGAAAGATTAAACGGCTTAGGCGGTATACCGGCCGCTAGCTTTAGCAAGTTAGCCGAGCTGTGTTGCTTCACGCCAGAGTCAGATGGCGCTTACACATGTCGGCAGATGGTGGAGAATGATCTAGCGGCTGAGCAAGCGGTGATTGGTCTACTCCGTCGCCTTACTGCTCAAGCTGAGAGCTTAGGCGATCGCGCTACTCGCTATTTATATGAAACCATGCTGTTGAAGACAGAAGAGAGAGCGTACCATCTCAGCCACTTCCTGGCTCCCGACAGCTTGAAAGTAAGCTAAATTGCTATCTGAAGCGTTGGATGACAACTTGCAATCCAATATCAGATTGAACGATTCAGCAGAGAGGCCAATTAGAATACTCTGTGAGAATAAATTTCATTTAGCCTTTATTTGTGGAGTAGACTGACTGACTGTCATATTGTCAATAGAGAATGTTGACGATAGGCCTCGCGCCTCCTAAGCAAAACTGAACATATCTCACGTTAAGCCCTAGGAATAGGGCTTTTTTTGTGTTCTGGCCACTCCTTGTTAGCTGAAATTTATTGACAATGGTTATCAAGATTATACTCCTTACAGTCAGTTTACCCAAGGGGTAAGTGAAAATAAATCTCAGTTGGAATGCCTAGAACAGGTTTCGGGCTTCAGCTTAAAGCGGGACAATCCAGTCGAGAAGGAATACAGAATACAGAAGTCATTCAGGAACTGGATTCTGTCTCCTGACTCCTGTATTCTCGCCCCATCAGAATGTCCCAACTAAAGTTGATACCCCAGATTTCTTATCCTGGGGCAGGCTCAGTCTAAACCAGCACAAATAACTTTCTATCCAGGGCGCCCAAGCCGAAAACCCATGCACAAAGGGGGTTGAAGGGTTTAGGGAACCATAAAAAATCGTTACATTAAAGAATGTGGAAACAATGCAGAACAGTACAAATAAACTATTTCCAAAAAATTATATTTATCCGCTCTTTTTTATTGACAAATAATCTCAATAAACTATAATGTTGTAACAACGAAATTATTAGGCAAATGGTGGTTAGATACTGTCGCTTAATGTTTTCCTTTTGAAGAGTCAACGCTCAGAGTCAGGCAGCTTTTAGAGAGCTTGGCTCTTTTTTTTATTAATGAGAATAATTCTTTATAGTTGCTCAGAAGCGGCAATTACACCAATTACAAAGCCATAAAGGCAAGCTGTCCTGTCGGGCTATCGAGGTCTCTTGTGCAGAGAGTCTGAGTAAGCCTTCGGAAGATTCCCCATTCTTTTCCCGCCAATATTTGCAACTGAACTGATACGTCGTATTATTTCAGCTTATTTAAGCTCACTGATTTGACTGAGCTTAGCGCAAGTCTGTTCAATACTTGCAATGCTGCCAGGATTAACTAGGCCATAGTAATCAAACACATGGACACGATCCATTTGGGTGGCCTTGAGCTGCTTCCAAAACGGATCGGCCTGGATTTGTTCGATCAATCCTTCGCCGGTGTCAACCAGGATGAGGATCTCCGGGTTTGACTCCAACACTTTTTCGGCGGAGAGGGTGATATATCCTTCAAAAGGACTTTGACCCTGTAGTTCCGCCGTCAGGTTCTGAAAGTTGAATTGCCTGAGAAAATCGCCCGCCCAACTCTGCTTATTAGGAGAAAGAAGAGGTTCACGGCTAACCAATACCAGAGCCGATAAGCTATTTTCTGAGGCTTGGTTAAAGCAAGCCTGAAATCGACCCAATAGAGGATCTGGGTCGGCATTGACCGCATCGGCTAGGGTTTGAGTCAAGGTTTGTAGATCACCCCAGCTGTTGACCTCAATCGTCAGTGTAGGAACCTCCAGTTCGGTTAATCGTTGTAGGGCCTGATCGTGAAACCCCTCTGCGCCAATCACTAGATCGGGCTCCAGGGCGACAATTTGCTCCAGATTAGGGGGCGTTCGACCTTCACTAACGACAGTTAGTCCCTCAAATCTGGAGTCTTGACGCAGCAGAGCGCTGCCGGGAACGCCGACCAGTTTACGGGCGTCTAGCCTCTGCACAATATCAGCGGTGAGGGATGTCAATGCCACAATTCTTGAAGCTGAGTCAATGGATTGTTCTACGGAGTCAGTCTCAACAGATGCGGTTGAATTGGGAAAAGAGGATTTCTGGGATGTCGCGCCTGAACACGCTACGATTACGCCTCCTAAAATCAATGCTAAACCCCTCCCTAACCGTTGATCGTCCATAGCTATCGCCTCCTTATTCATTCACTTGCAATATTGAACAATTGCTAGAACCGAAATGTTAATCACTTTTCAAGGGACGCTGATGGGTAAATCCGCCGTTGATTGAGCCGGAGCCAAGGGGCAAATCTGTAGGCCTACGGGGGTGTCTATCAAGACTGCGTCCACATCGAAAACTTGTTGCAGATTGGCGGGGGTGAGCGCCTCTGCAGGTTCGCCGACGGCCCAAAGTTGGCCTTGGCGCATTAAGGCTAAGCGATCGCTATAGCGAACCGCCAGGTTAATGTCATGCAACACCGTGATAATGGCGAGTTTCTGGTCTCGATTCAATCGTTTCAACAATTCCAGCAATTGCAACTGGTAACGGATATCCAGAAATGTAGTGGGTTCATCTAGCAGGAGGACTTGTGGATTCTGGGCTAAAGCTAGAGACAGGAAGGCTCGCTGTCGTTCTCCACCAGAGAGTTCAGCGACGGGGCGATCGCTAAATGCCTCCATCTCGGTCAACGCCAGCACATATTGTATATAGCGTTGGCTTTCGCCGTCTAATTCAAACCGCCACCAGGGTTGGTGGGGCGTCCGCCCCAAACTAACCAGTTGACGCACCGTTAATCCCGGAGGGATAGGAGGCTGCTGGGGTAAGATAGCTAGTTTTCGAGCCACTGCTTGAGTCGGCTGAGAATGGATCGCCTTAGCATCCAATAGCACAACGCCAGTTTGCGGCTTAAGAATACGGCTGAGCAGTTTCAGGAGGGTGGACTTCCCAGATCCATTAGCGCCCACTAAGCTAAGCCACTCTCCCTGATTTAGGGTCAAATTGACGGCTTCGACTATCCGCGTGTCGCCATACCCTCCGGATAGATTTTGTGCTTCCAATGGCATGGCTAAACAGCCCTCGTCGGCAGCGAGCGGCGATACAGCAGCCAGAGGAATACTGGAGCGCCCAAGATGGCGGTGACGATGCCTACGGGCAACTCAACCGGGCCGGACCGGGCAATGAAATCAGCGATGGAGAGAACCAGAGCTCCGCCCAACGCCGAGAAGGGCAATACTAAGCGATAATCGGTTCCCACCAACAAGCGCACGCCATGGGGAACGATTAGCCCCACAAACCCAACCAGGCCAGCAATGCTAACGGCTCCCGCCGCCAAGAGCGTGGCCACAGCGCCAATCAGACAGCGGGATCGGGTCAGCGAGGTCCCTACGCCAATTGCTAGATCATCTCCGAGATTTAACAAATTCACTGAGCGCGCCAGTAAGCAGCCTCCGATCAGCGCCAGGATGATGCCTGGTCCAGCCACGGCCACCTCCTGCCAACCTCGACCATTTAGGCTACCCAACAACCAAGTGAGGGCCGCCTGAATCCGACCATCTTGGGACAACAGCAGCAGCATGGACTGAATTGCAGTAAACAGGGCGCTGAAGGCGACGCCGCCCAAAATCAACCGTTCGACTGAAACGCCAGTACTCGAACGCGCTAATAGATAAACCATCAGTGTTGTCGCTATAGCGCCCAGCCAAGCGCCCAACGGCGTCCAAATCCGCCAGATTCCTATGCCGACAATCAAAACGGCCGCCAGCCCGGCGCCTGCTGAGATACCCAGGAGAAACGGGCTGGCCAAGCCGTTCCGCAACATTCCTTGGAGCAGCGCCCCCGCCATGCCTAAAGCTGAGCCCACTACCAGCGCTGCGACCACCCTGGGTAAGCGCAAGTCCCAAAGAATGGTCTGGTGGATTGGATCTCCCTGTCGCCAAGCCGCCTGCCATAACTCTTCCCAAGTTAACGACACAGCCCCTTGACATAAAGAAATGAAAACTACAAATAGCAAGCTAATGATTAACAAACTCCCAGACAGCAGTATCCGATGACGAACCCACCGATGCTTTAACAGAGGGAGAAGGGATAGCTTAGAAAGCGCCATTGCGATAAAAGACGAGCCTCTTTAAGCCGAGAGAAATCTGAACGCAAAGAAAAGAAGCTCTTGGAGGATCTGATATAGAGGTTTGAAAGGGATTGCTCCCCATTCAAAGTGAACCGCAGCGAACTGTCAGTTAAGCCATCTCGAAGATAGAATCTAGGTTCAGCAGCTCTAACAACGAGATAATTCAGCCAGCTTAGCGCTTTACTTTGCGAAGAGCAAGATCCAGCATGACACTATGCAACTTTTCAAACACTTTCTGAGCTCATCAAGGCTATCAAGGAGCTGAGTTGGTTTGAGAACTTCGTAGGAGAAGTAAACCTTCAGGCTACACCCCTAAGAGCTTCTGTGAGCAAGGTAAAGCTAATTGAGAATAGATGTCAAGCAGACTAACTATCAACATTTTCTGTCGTCAGCCATAATAGGGTGAATTAATTGTTTCTCTGCAAATTCATGAATCTGCTTTGAGATATAAGTTCCAGGACTACTGAGATATGGCGTCGGCATCCGCGCCATCTAAGTACGTATTACAATAATTTAAATGTGACCCTGTTTTGGGGTCATTAGTGTAGATTTATTAGCAAGATTATATGATAATGAGTTTCAACTAAATAGCTTTACTCTGTCTATATGGCATTAATTCCATATGAATAATGCAGGTTTTGATTCAACCCGGTGGGAGCACTGGTTATTAGCTATTTGTATTATCGCCGTTTCGTCTTGGGGACTCTGGGAGTCATGGCATTGGAATAGGAGACGCTGAAAGTGAGCCTATATCAGTTTGATATCATCGGAGGAGCTTTGAGAGGAGTTTCTTACAGGCTGCTTCACTAGTCTAGGGCCGAGTCATCGGATGGATTAGAAAGCTCACACTCTAAACTGGTCCCGTAAAGCATCAACTGACAATCAAGGAGACGATAACCTTCAGACTCTGCTTGGTTAAAACCGATGCCATTGATGAACGGCTCCTTGAATTCAATAGTCCGATTACGCATACCACAAACCAGGTGGTGATGATGATTCTTGGCGCCGCAGATCACGTCCACACCCAGGATTGCTTTCCAGCAACTAAGCGCTATTGCTATACTTCAGCAAGCAGTTCCAAGGAATAAATATCAGGTAACTGCCGATATTGTTCATCAAAATCAATGCCATAGCCCACAATAAACTTATCGGGAATAGTGACGCCAAGATAGTCAATTGTCACAGGCACTTTGCGGCGATCAGGTTTATCAAGCAACGCACACAGTTTGAGGTTTTTAGGTTCATATCCGCTCAAAACCTGAAACGCTTTAGTAGTCGTTAAGCCCGTATCTACGATGTCTTCAACCACGATGACATCTTGTCCAGCAATCACTTCAGCGGGCACACCCATTTCCATCCTCACCTTACCTGAACTGACTGTACCGGAGCCGTAGCTCGACAGTTTGATCAGTTCCACTCGCTGGATAGGCGTCTGCATCTGGCGAATCAGATCCGCCAGGAAAATGAACGATCCTTT
>JASJDH010000029.1 GCA_030065175.1 Leptolyngbyaceae cyanobacterium MO_188.B28
TGGCGAGGGTCTCGCCGTCCGGACTAAAGACCACACTATAGACATAATCGCGGTGGCCCTGGAGGGTTTGCAGCTCATCTCCCGCTTTGCTCCACAGCTTCACTGTAGCGTCACCACTGGCGGTGGCGAGGGTCTCCCCGTCCGGACTAAAGACCACACTATAGACAGCAGCGCGGTGGCCCTGGAGGGTTTGCAGCTCATCTCCCGCTTTGCTCCACAGCTTCACCGTTTTGTCCAAACTGGCGGTGGCGAGGGTCTCCCCGTCCGGACTAAAGGCCACACTATAGACAGCAGCGTGGTGGCCCTGGAGGGTTTGCAGCTCATCTCCCGCTTTGCTCCACAGCTTCACCATTTTGTCCCAACTGGCGGTGGCGATCGTCTCCCCGTCCGGACTAAAGGCCACACTCCTAACAGCATTGCTGTGGCCTTCGAACCGATTACGTTCTTGCAATCCAGGTGTATTAGCTGACACTGTATTCGTCGATAACAGATCTAGAAACAAATTCGTGGTGCTCGACAGGATAGGGGGGGGCCGACTGTCTGAAGCCCTTAGCATTTGTCCGACTTTGGTAACGTTGACCAAAGTCTCCAAGCGGTTATTGACTTCAATTAATGTTTGGGCAGTCTGAAGAACTCGATTCATTCTGCGAGTGTGGACTGTAAGAATCCACCAACTGTTCAACCCAATGGCGGCGATCACAACACTCACCACACTCGCAACGACAAGCTGTTGCCACCGAAGCACTTTTTCATACCGACTGCCCCGCATTAACGGCTGCATATCTTCCGGAATCGCCAGTGTCAGCAAAGACTCCCGCGCCATAAACTCTAAAAACAGGTAGTCCCGCATCGGGTCTTCCACGGGAGCTTGGCGAGCCAGCAGGCGCAACAGCGGGTTCGTCAGATTTGGCAGGTAGGGTTGATAGTGCTGAGCGATTTCTAACTGCAACGGCCCCACCGCCCCTTGCACAGCCGTCACCATCAGCTGCTGAAACGCCGCTCGCACCGCTTGATTTTGGACAGGGTATAAATCAACCACCAGATACCGCCGCAGCCAATCCGGCAGATAACCATAGCGAAACCAGGGCAATCGGACCAGATTGATCAGAGCAGAGTCCTCCAACAAGGGCCGCCCAGCGCTGCTTTTCAGCACATTGCCTAGGTAAACCGTAATATTCCAATGCAGCTCCGGGAAAACCGCACAAGCCGCCAACCAATACCACCCGGTCTCCCCCAAATATGCCCTGAGCTCAGTCAGCATGGCCCGACCTGCTTCTGCAGGGGGTGGATTCCGGTCTAGCCACCGCTGGGGACGAGCCGACAGCATCTCTGGCAAGGGGGGGTGCGTCAGGTCCGCCAATTGATAAGCAGCTGACCCGGCTCGAAACACCTGGGCCAGGGCCTTGATTCCCTCAGGGCTGAGGGGTAACACCACAAACTGTTGCACTAGCCGGAATTCTAGCTGGCCCCAACTTTCTACTGGATTCGGGGTTAAAATTGCGCCCTGTTTCCAGGCTTGGAGCTGTTCCACCCAGGGTTTAGGGCGACCCGTCTGACGACTATAGAATATGTCTGCTCCCGCCACCATCACCCATCGACTGGTTTCATATTTATGGCTTATCGTCTTAAGCGATTGCGGCCCCTGGGTTGGCGAGTCAGGATAACAAAACTGAGCGTCGCCATCAAAGAAATATTGGGTGATATACACCCCATTCTGCTGCAGCTGTTGAATTAGCCCAGCAGTTAACTGGGCTTGGTGATCTTGATAACTGGCCCGATCAATCAGAAATAAATAGTCCGGCATCACCTGGCGATAGCCATACACTGGCGTTAACCAGCCCCCGCGCGCCAACGACGTCCGAATCGTGGCGCTAATATCTAACGTATTGGCCAGTTGGCGAGTGCGCTGCCGCAGTTGCTGAGCCGTTTGCAACACCAGAGCCGGAGCGAATAAACCGCCCTCAAAGCTTTGCAGCGAAATCTTTTGGAACTCGGGGGCGTGGGCGCTGCCTCGCCGATTCAGAAACAGCCTCGCCCGCCATCGCCACCATAGCCGCCAAACTGAAACAATGAGGGAAAAAAGCCCAAGATAAATGAACCAGTTTACCTGAAGCTGTGGTTCTGAAAACTCTGGCGGCAGCGGCGGTGGTTTAGGGATGGAGGGTGAATTTGAATCAGCTGATGTAACTGGATCAGGGGGGGTGACTGGATCAGATGGGGTGACTGGATCAGGGGGGGTGACTGGATCAGATGAGATAACTGGCTCAGATGGGATGACTGGATCAGATGGGGTGACTGGATCAGATGGGATGACTGGATCAGATGGGGTGACTGGCTCAGATGGGATGACTGGCTCAGATGGGGTGACTGGCTCAGATGAGATAACTGGCTCAGATGGGGGGTCTTCAGACCTATCTGACTCTAGGAATACAATTTTATCAACCGAGGTCGGGATAGGAACAACGACGGCAAGCACTATCATGGTAGCGATTAACCGTTTGAGCCAGGTAGCACCTCTCTGCACCTCATCTAACTCCACCGAAAGCGCTTCCGCCTGTTGTTCAGAGGTCAGGGGCGGGGTGTACTGGCGCTGACTCACCCGGTCAGCCCATTGGTCAAACCGCTGTTGAAAATCGCTCTGTTCCGTGGGGGAACTGCAGACAATGGGGCCCATCCAGCGTTTTAACTGCCTCAGTTCCTGCAGTTCTCCCTGGCGAATCAGCATCAACAGCAGATCCTGCACGGCGATATACTGGGCCACCCCAATGTTGTAGCCCCCGGCCCGCAGCTCATCCATAAACTGCACTAACAGCTCAGGCTCTAGCCAGTCCCACGCTTTGACCGATTCTGTATCCATTGCTCCACAATACCCCTGGCTTTGGGTTGGTCCTCCGCCGTTTTAATCAAACTACTCAAAGTTTGCAAAATAATCTGGGGATCCGCCAACGGGTTGTCTTGGCCTTTCCCCAGGTGCTGCAACGTCACCAACCAGCCCAATAGCTCTGCAGTAGCAGGCCGTTTCCTCAACCCGTTTTCCGGCGCTCTGAGTTGGTAAAACACCTCTAATGCTGTCTGTAAAAATGCATCGTTTGTATCGGTGTTAATCCCTAAATGGCTGGCGATGATGGAGGCCAGACGTGCTGAGCCCGGAAAGGGCACATGGTAATAAATGCAGCGCCGCAGAAAGGCGTCGGGCAAATCTTTTTCCGAATTACTGGTAATCACCACAATGGGCTGAAATTTAGGCTCCGCCGACACCTGGACATTGCCCAGTTCAGGAATTTTAAAGTAGAGCTGCTCCAACTCATTCAGCAAATCATTGGGGAAATCTCGTGGGGCTTTGTCAATTTCATCGATTAACACCACCGATCGCTGTGGCTTAGACGCCGCAAACTCTGGGGGGACCAACGAGTTGAGGATGTCTGGAGGTTGAGCCCGCAAAATCGCCAGCCCCAGCGCTTGATAGGTGATGTAGTGTGAGATGGCGGTGGATGGCGCGTCGCTTTGAATATCTTGATACCGTTTCAGCGCATCGTAGGTATAGAACAAATCGCGGGCCACGCTATCCGACTTGGTCTCAAACTTGAATGGGGCGTCTAACCCCAGTTCCCAAGCCAGATTATAGGCAAACTGGGTTTTCCCCGTACCCGGCTCTCCGGTGAGTAAGAGGGGCTGCCCTAACAGCAAAGCCACATTGCAGGCGTCCCGCAACCCCTGATCAGCGATATAGTTCTCCGGTATGAGCAACCGCGATTTTTGGGAGACCGGCAAGTCCACCGCAGTTTCCGGGCGCTGCTGGCTCCCATCCCCCCGATAAAACGGCAGCTTCATCACCTCACCCTCCTCTCTGCAACCGTGGATTGTAGCAACGACTCTAATTGATCAGCCAGCTGATCCATAGAGATACTTCTAGACGCCGTATCCTTTTCCCACTCATCAAACATTTTCCCAATATCCTTTATCAATCGCCCCCGCCCTCCTTCCCCCGCAAAGGGTTTAGTCGCTTCTGATCTTGCCCATTCTTCCACATGACTCTGGGTCACATCACCCAGTTTGGACAGCACCACCCCTGCTAAGCGATCAAATTCCCGGAACTTGGATAAGGCCAATGCATCGATCTGTTGCTCAATCTTACGATTCAATTGACACCGACGGCGCTCCTTCAAGAAACAATGCAGCCTGGAGATCAGGTTCAAAAAAGACCACCATTGATACGTCGTCGTGGGAGGCTTGATCCGATATTTAATGGACAGGCAAATAATCAAAGTCTGACTGGGACCTAAATCCGGCCAAGCTTGCCAAAACTCTAATACTTTAGGAAGGAGATTCAGCCCTAAGTCCCGCAGGTCGTTGGTGCGTAAATGCATTTCCACTACCACCGGACCCGGATTTTGGCCGAAGAATTGGTTGATTTGCTGATTCATCGCCACAGCGCCGTCCGCCAAACGGTTATCGGCCCATCTGCGCTTCACCACCTCGTCCGCCAGATTTTGCCGCAATCGAGCAGGCACAGTATCCAAACTGTTTGAGCTAGAGGGCCGCCATTTCAGCAGAGGATAGCCCTCAACCTTTGTTTTTTGGGAATCCAGATTCAGCCACCGAGACAAGGCCTCTTTGAATCGCTCCAAAAACATATCCTGGCTCTGACATTCATCCCCATGAAGGATACAGAACAGGGGACGACGGGGGGTATGAGCAAGCAGGTTTTGGACAGCTTGCCTCAGCTCAAATTCCTGATCATATCGATTCGACAAATAGGGGAGTAGCGGTGGAATTTTTTTCTCTTCATGGGCAGAGGGTTGAGCTAAGGGTCTTCCCTGGCGATCTTGAATAGAAACGGTTCCTCCAGATACATTAATGACTTGCCCACCCAGCATCTGGCCAAACGCCTGTCCTTGATTTTGGCCAATGTCTTGCTGAGATTGATTCTCTGAAAAAGGGTCTTTCTCAGGTGAGGGCTCTTGGGGATCGGTCATGGCAAGAGTGGGTGCTCAGATCTGGGGCATAAAAGGGCTACTTCGTTCTTCTACAAATTGATATCCCCCTGCACCGTATCAATCTGGCCAATATTCTTGATTTCACCGCCAAACATCTGCCCAATCATTTGCCCTTGATTAGTTTCCACTGCTTGCTGTGCCCTGTTGCCCTCATTCCCTGCCGACGTTGTTTGCAAAATGTCGGTAATTTCCTGCGCTAACGCAGCGTCGTTCTGCAAAATAGCGTTCAGTTCTTCCTGCAGCGCCTCTTTCCAGGCGGCGCTATCGGGTTTATTCGCCAGTTTTTCCGCCGCCATTTTCGCCGCCGCTGCAGACTCCACCTTAGGCCGCAGCTTTCCCCAAATGGCCTTCGCCTTTTCCCAAGTCTCTTCCCCTAGCTTCGCAGCCGCCCCCTCCAAAGCAGGCGCGCCCACTTTTTCCAACAGAAAGGGCAAACAAGGGGCCAGAAACGCAGTGAGGGCTAAAACGTCCATAGGCTAAGTTTCCTTGGCGACAAAGTTAGGCCAGTTTATTCCTTTATGCCACAATTTTTCCCATCGGCAAGTACCCTTCAGGGTAATTTTACTGAGGTCGATGTTGCAGGAATCTGGGTTTTCTTCTCGGTGTACAAAGTAAGCTGAAATAATCTAGCAGAGAAGGAAGACAGAATCCAGAATTCAGAATCCAGTCTATACCTGACTCCTGACTCCTGATTCTCGCCCCATCATCCCCCCGGCTTAATGTGAACCCCTATTCTCCATATATTTCCACCAGCGCCTCCTCCAGAGCTGCGTCTAAATCCTGAAACGCCTCTTCAAAAGAGTCATAGCTATCCTGACTATGCACCACCATGCCCCCCGCATCGATCCCCCGCATAAAGGAACTCCAGGGCGCATCGTCGGCATAGCCAATTTCGATGACGCCGCCATGGTCGTCAACCCAACGAGCAATATTAGGGTAGAGCGTTTCGAAAGACTCGTCCATTGCCTTGACCTGGTTGAGCTGCTAGAGATAACACCGCAGAGTTTACCTCAACTCCCGCCATAGTCATCTGTATACGGGACTCCAATCTAAAGCGGGACAATCTAGTAGAGAAGGAATGCAGGAGACAGGTGACAGAAGTCATGCAGTAACTGGATTCTGTCTCCTAAATTCTTGCCTCATTAGAACGTCCCGGCTTAAGTTGATGCCCTGTATTCGTTTTGCCCAAAAGGAAGACGCGTTCCCGCAAATGAATACGCATATCTATGAATTGCGATCGCTGATCTAACAAATGCGTTCGCCGATCCTGTAAATGAATACGCTGATCTAACAAATGCATTCACTGATCTAGGAATTGCCTTCGCCGATCTAAGGAACGCGATCGCAGGTCCAGGAATTGTATTCACCAATCTAAGAATTGCTTATTCTGATTTAACAAATGCGATCGCCAATCCAATAAGCTAAAAATTCAGGTTGGGCTGAGCGGTAGTGAAACCCAAAAAACCCTGCCCGCGTTGGGTTTCACAAGTTAAACCCAACCCACCAAATTAACCTGGGAATACCAAGGTAGCCTAGGAACAACTACGTGATCCACCCACCACCCAAGATACCTGAGGCATCCGCAGATAAATAACATCCCATCCACTCATCCACCCATCCACTGCCTTGTACTGGGATTCATTTTGACCCAATCCCAAGCGCCGCCTCACTCCAGAAAGCCGCTATCGCCCGCCATCCAAATCCGCTGGGTCCCTGGACGGCGGACCCGGTAGCTGTCGACAATCACAAGCTGGGCGTCTGGATGGGCATTGGCGATATTGGTGTTGAGAATGACCTTTTCCCCGGCCTCTATCAGCACGTCGTCTGCTTCCCAAGTCAGCCCTTGATCATCGCTGGTATATTGCTGCACCCGACCATTCTCGTTACTATACCCAGCCAGTCTATTCGACCTGGGCTGCAGGATCGCGTCCACCGGCACTGGATTTGAACGCCAGGCGTCGCCAGTCCAAACGTGCAGCCAACGGCTCCGCATCCCGACTTCATCCGCCAAGTTGTTGATGGCCATAGGTCGAGAGTCTGGCGTAATCATCACCTGGGGATAGCTCGAGAATCGACCGTGGGTGTCGAGGAACAGCGTCTGGGCGTTGGCGTCCTCGAAAGAGAGGGGCGTCGATAGCGGAGCGCCATCCATGGCTCGCCATTGCCGGGTCCTGTGATCCATATAGGCATAGTAAAGATTACGGCGGCTGTTCGGCTGAGTGTCATAGTCGGCGTGCCAAAGAAAGACGACATGGATGCGATCCACAACTGGATCTTTCGCAAAGGCGGCGTACCACCCTCTCCCTGGCGGGGAAACGCCATTCAGCACAAAGTGCTCCTCAGACCAGCTGACGCCGTGATTGGCGCTAGTAACATAAGTCCAATGCCCTCGATGGCTTTGACGACGGTAGAAGGCGTAGATCGTCCCGTCGCCCATTTCAAAGAGTTGAGGATAGGTGCTATCGGTATAAGGCAACCGTTCTGTGAAGTCGTCCCAGACCATGATGTTGGCTGGAAATCGAGAGCGCGAGTAGCGCATATGTTGGTTGTGGCCGCCATAGAAGACGTGGATGTAGCCCGCTCGATCCACCAAGATCGAGGGATTGCCGTGATAGTCATTGGGGGCGATGCGATTAACGCCCACTTGGATAGGCTCAGACCAACGTCTAGCGGCATGATCGTACGCCGCCACATAGGGATGGTTTTCTTTCCCCGGCCAAGTCAGATAAGTCACGCCGTTGTGGTGGTGCGCACGGGACTGGTGAAACCGGTAGAAACTGCCCCAGCCATGGGCCGCAACTGGCTTTGGGAGGATGAGGCCACTTTTCTCTCGGACCGGAGGCGACTTCGTCTGTATGGGGAATTCTGCCGCAATACTGTTCGGATCAGCTCTGATGATTGTTGGAGATCCCCCCACCCCCCCTTCAAAAGCTACCGCACCACAAGTTACCTGCGATGTTCCAAAGTCATTCTTACCCCCTCTAACTCCCCCTTGGCAAGGGGGAGAACCAGAGTTTCCCCCCTTACCAAGGGGGGATGAAGGGGGGTAAACCAGGGTTCTCCACTTCCAAGCCGAGATCTGTGTACACGATAGCCCTTCAAACGGGGGGCTAAAGCCTGGTATATCGTCCCCCCCTTTTGTCGGCTTTGTCTTCTCGCAGATCAGGGAATTAAGGGGGATCCTTACCCGAACGGTATTGAGTTCCGCCGCCCTAGCCATGCCAACGGGAAGAAAGCCAGCTAGCAAAATAGCTAATGCAATGAACGCACGCTTAGGCAGCTTATGTTCAATATGATCCGAATAAAGGGTTCGGTAGAGGTTCGGCATTGTCAAAGGGGGCGGCGAATGCTCAGGACATCCGTTTAGTCTACTCCCAATCCCGTTGGAACGGGGTCATGTCGATACGGCGATAGGGGGGCTTTTCACCTGACGCGATCGCAGCAGCCCGAACTTTTTGATGCTCTTTATTGAAGTCATCGGTATATTGCTTTAGGGCGTCGAAGGCGTTCGCATCCAGCAGGGGATCCTGCGTCGTCCGACGCCAGGCTAGCAGCTCTGCCTTGAGCCGCTGCTCAACCTCTGCACCTTCAGGGCGTCCGGCAAGATTATCGTATTCAATTGGGTCTTGGGTTAGGTCATAGAGTTCAAACTCGGGCGGATCCTCTATCACTGCAAAAGCCCGCTTCGCTCTCGTATCCGCCCACTTCGGATCAGACAACGCGTCTTTAATCTTGCAACGATCCACGCCGATTCCGGGTTTCCTCCGCCCAGGCAGCAAATTGTGGATCAACTTGTAGCGATCGTCACGAATCGCCCGCTGCGGGGCAAAGCCCGGGCCGTGTGTCGTAAACTCCGTACAGATCGACTCACGCCACGTCGGGCGTCCGCCCAGCAAGATCGGCTGGAGTTCGCGGCTACCAGTTGGGGGGTCAAAGTCAATTCTCGCCGCCCGTAAGAGCGTCGGCATGATATCCACTGTGGACACGAACTCCGACCGCACAGCTGGCTTCACCCCTCTCCCGGCTACGAGGAACGGGACATGGACGCCAAATTCGTAGCACGTCGTCTTGCCGCGTGAAAATGGAGGGCCATGGTCCCCCACAAACACAATCAGCGTATCTTTAAGGGTCTGGGTTCGCTCTAGCAGATCCAGAAGGAGTCCGACACCCCAATCGACCCGCTGCACCGCATTATAGTAACCCGCAACCTCTTGTCGCACCGCTGGCGTATCAATCTCTCCATGGACCGCAAACGGACTAATGTCTTCGGGGCCTATTGGCTTTTCCGGCAACCCCTCCACCTGCGGGGGAAAAGGCTTGTGGGGATCGCTGAAGCTTGCTAGCAGAAACCACGGGGTGTCGCCGCTTTCCTGAAGGAACTGCTCCGCGTAGGCGGCGCAGGCCCTGACATCCCTTGTGTCCAGCCCCTGAGGTCGGTGCACATTCCAGTCGAATGGCAGATCCGACTCCGGATGCACATGAACCTTGCCAAACACCCCCGTCCGATATCCATTCTGCTTTAGCAGCATAGGCAGCGTCGGTACGCCCCGATGCATTGTATAGCCTCGGTTCGCCAGACCAAGCTGGCCGTTTTGGTGCGGATACAGCCCCGTAAACATACTGCTTCGGGAAGAACTACACGACGCCTGCGTCACATAACCGCGCATGAATTGGACGCCCGACTTGGCCAACGCATCCAGCCTAGGCGTCGCAACCGTCGTATCCCCATAGCATCCTGCCGTCACTCCCATATCATCCGCGGTGATCAATAGCAGGTTTGGCCGCTTCCTCGGTCGGGCGAACCCCGCTGCAGCGCCCACCGTAACGGCGCCGCCCCCAAGCATCTGCAGAAACTTTCGCCGTTCCATATTTCGTTCCTCCTTAAGCTCTTCCAGAACCGGAGCAGACCACCACAAGTGAATACCTTATTCCAACGGCTGCGGTCATCTGTTTAATTGTCCATCAAGGAAATTTACGATAAATATCCCGCCGATGACGGACTCTTCGAAACTCTATGACTTTTTCCGTTCCTAAGATCGATGCAGAGGTATCAAGATCAAGTGTGAGTAAAGTCATCATTAATGCGACATCTGCCTTAGATTGTCGGAAAGTAGCTCTATTTTAAAACAAGTGTAGGAGGCGAAAAGCGATTTTTGATCAGCCACTTTGCCTCATTTAGCGACTATCCTTGAAAATATTAAAGGAGGCGCTATCAATTGTATGAACGAGCCGCCCGATAAAAAAATAGCCCATAGGAACAATTTTCACCAACTCTGGCGTCACCTGCAAACCAATTGGGGCAGACTGTCGCCGCCCTATCAAAAGGGACTTAAAGCGGGCCTCCTACTCTTACTCCTGGGAGTAACCGTACGATCGCTCCCCTACCTGGCCCCCATCCGCGCCGCAGATTTAGTACAAGACCAACAAGCGATTGAATTCCGCGATCGCAATGGCCTACCTCTGGGAACCCTCCTCACCCGAGACCAAGACCATACCGCCGTCGTCCGTCTCGACCAGATATCCCCCCACTTTATCCACGCCATCCTAGCAGCGGAAGATCAGCGGTTTTATCGCCATGGCCCCTTGGATCTAAGAGCGATCGCACGGGCTTCATTGGAAGCCGTCCAAGCGCGGCAGATTGTCAGCGGCGCCTCCACCATCACCATGCAACTAGCCCGGATGCTGGACCCCAACCCCCGCACCTTCTGGGGAAAAGTCCAGGAAGTATGGCTGTCCTGGCGATTAGCCGCTGGCATGAGCAAGGATGAAATCCTAACCGCTTACATCAATCGCCTGCCGATGGGGGGCAATGTCTATGGCGTGGAAGCCGCCGCCAAAGTGTATTTTGGAACCCCAGCCGCCGACCTCACCGTCGCCCAGGCCAGCTTGTTAGCCGCCCTACCCAACGACCCCACCGATCTAAACCCCTATGATCACTGGGACGCTCTGAAACAGCGACAGGTTTACGTTCTACAGCGCATGACCGACGACGGCTATGTGACCGCCGAGCAAGCCAAACGAGCCTATACCGAAGCAGTCACCCTACAGCCGCGTCAGCAAGGCATCATCGCCGCCGCCCATTTCTTGTTTTGGCTCGCCGATCAGCTCCCCCCCGACCATCCGCCAAAAATCCGCACCACCCTGGACCGCTCCCTGCAGCAGTTTGTCGAAGCGCAGACGCAGCAAGTAATCGCCCCTCTAGCGGACAACAACGTCCATCACGCCGCTGCTCTGGTGATTGACAATCACACTGCCGAAGTGTTGGCCTACGTGGGTTCCCCCAACTACTTCGCCACCGCCGAAGCAGGCCGCAACGACGGCGTCCAAGCCCTGCGACAGCCCGGCTCCACCCTTAAACCTTTCCTCTACCAACTGGCCCTAGAAAACCGCGTGATTCGCCCCAACACTATTCTGGCCGACGTCCCCACCTATTACCCCATTCCCGGCGCCCGACTCTACAGCCCGGTTGACTATAGCGAAACCTTCCAAGGCCCCGTCCGCATCCGCATCGCCCTCGCCAACTCCCTTAACATCCCGGCCGTCCGCGTCCTAGAGAAAGTCGGCGTCACCGCCTTCCTCACCCGCCTCCATCAACTCGGTTTCCAACACCTCGACCAATCCCCTGAACATTACGGCCTAGGCCTCGCACTCGGCAGCGGCGAAGTCAGCCTCTGGCAACTCGCCAACGCCTACCTCACCCTCGCCCGCCAAGGCCGCCCAGCCAACCTCAAAGTCCTCCTCTCCTCTCCCTCAGAGGATTTTGGATCTCCCTCCCCACCCCCCCCATCTCCCCGAGACGCAACATGTTGCGTCTCTACATTTGTTCTCCCTGCTCCTCTTGCTCCCCCTTCCCTCCCCTCCCCTCCCTCCTGGTCCCTGATCACCCACATGCTCAGCGATCGCCACGCCCGCGCCGCCTCATTCGGAGTCGACTCCGTCCTCAACGCCCCCTTCCCCGCCGCCGTGAAAACGGGCACTTCTTCAGATTTTCGGGACACCTGGACCGTTGGATTTACGACTGATTACACCGTCGCCACGTGGGTGGGAAATTTCAACGGTGAGCCGATGCAACAGGTGTCGGGGGTAACCGGAGCGGCGCCGCTGTGGCGACGGATTATGTTACATCTGCATGAACAACAAGAGCCTGCGCCCTTTTTGCCGCCAGTTGGATTGGTCCAGCGACCCATCTGCGCCCTATCTGGTCGACACCCCACCCCCGCCTGTCCAGCCGTCGTGCAGGAATACTTCTACCCAGAAGACTTAGAGGAGTACGCCCGCGAACCCGACCCATTTTTCCAACCAGTCGACGCCAATCTCGCTGAGTTATCGGCGCAAGCAGACCATGCAGACTCGGCATCTCAAGGGAACCCGCTTTTTGCTCCCGCTTCCCCGCAATATCGCCTCAACTTGCCGGGAGAATATAATGAGTGGCTGTCTCGCCAACCGCACTCCCCTCTAGCGCCCAACGAACTCCGGATTTTGTCCCCCCGGGAAGATGACTATTTTCTGACGCCGTCCTCCGAACCTGATTCTGAAACCCCTGGAATTGCACATCGACTGGAGTTCAAAATCGCTGCGCCGTCAAACCAATCGGTGGAATGGCGGCTCAATGGGGAAACCCTGTCCACCCAGTCCAAAACCTCATTGTTCTGGGCAATGCAGCCAGGGGTGTGGACGTTAGAGGTGAGGAGCGGCGAGCAGCGCGATCTCGTCCGCTTCCAAGTCCAAGTCGCTGACCCTCAGCCCAACCGACGCGGCTTTTCAGTCGCCCCCCCTTGACCTAAAGCAAAAATTTGCTAGCGCTCTTCATCAAATCCAGGTTAGTTTGAACGGCCTGTTGTAGTTGTTGGGTGAGCTGTGTGGTGGTTGTTCCCTTATCTTGCTTATAGGCTTGAACATACTCTCTCAAATTCACCGGCTCACCGACTCGAACGACGGCCTTGCGAGGGCCTTTCGCAACCGGTTTCGGCAACTGAAAGACTTCCTTTTCTAACCGCATCAACGTATCTAAAAATCGTTCAGAAGTGGGGTGCTCGCCCACATAGCCATCGTAAATGGCTGCAAAGTTCAGGAGACGCACGGTGGCTTGGTAGAGCTTGTCCGCCGTACCGTTATCCAACGTCCCCGACTCTCCCCTTTGCTCCTCTATCACCGCCTGAATTTTGTAAGTCCGTTCTCGCATGGAGAAGTGGGGAGGCATGGTGAGCCCCAGCGTCTGTTCGCATTCTGTTAGCACATGGGTCTTGAGTTCCTCAATTCGGTGATTCCAATCCATCTGCATTTGCAGCGTGCTGTCAAACTCATATTCAGCTTCTAAGCGACGAAAGACTTGCTCGGAGATAGCCCGTAAGCGGCTATAAAAGTCGGACGCCGAGTGCGGAATCGCTAAGGCGTCCTCTAAACTTCCCAAGGTTCGACCCACGACGGAATGCATGGAAGCCGTGTAGCGATATTTGAGGCCGACGGGAACCAGATACAAATCGGGAATGGAATTATTTTGTTTAGCCAGTTGACTCATAGCCTGTAGGGGCATTTGAATGGCGCCTGTGCGGAAGGGGGTGACGGTGTCGTTTTGATAGGAGCACGCGCCTTCGGGAAAGATGACGAGTTTGCAGTCGGGTTGTTTGAGTAGTTTGAGGGTTTGGGTAATGCTGGCGCGATCGCCCAATCCCCGCCGAATGGAATACGCCCCGCCCCATTGCAGCAATTTTCCCGTCAATCCTTGGAAGTTATCGTGGGCCACGATGTAGTGAAAAAGCTGGCCCAACCGGGCTGACAGCATGAATAGGACAATGCCGTCATCAAAGGTGGGATGGTTGGGCAGATAGACCACTCGCTTGTCTTCTAGGGATTTGAGACGATCAATGTCAGTCGCGTCAATGTCTAACCTAATTTGGAGGAAGTTGTCGGCGATCAAATAGGACACACTCTGAAATAGCCGAATCAAAAGGGGATTCTGCTTGGGGGGATAGAAAGACGGGCTAGACGAGACAGACATTTGTATTTGATATGCCTAAGATCAATATGAATGCATCCAGGCTACCCATTATGACGAAGAAATCCAATACCTTTAGGGAATTGCGAAGGTTGCAGAGTAAAAAGCCGCAACGACGTCAGGATCCCTTAATAAGTCTTGGGAAGAAATTAGAGCAAAACTCTCTTCCCATCAAGCTTGTCGACACGCCTCCTGGAACCGCCAAAATGTCCAAACTCTTGGAAGAGTTCATTGCTCCTCATCTCCCCCTGATTGAGACAAAAGACGCCTTGGAGAAATTAGTGGCGATGGGGATCGTTGCTTGGAATATTGCGTTGGAGCCGGAATCAAAACATCGTCAGATGATTGAAAATGTATTTACGGATAAGGTTTTTGAGGAGGAGCCGGAGCTGAAAGCGACAGGGGAAGACATCCTTTGGAAGTTAATTGAACGGAAGAAACAGTATTTTTCTAAGTGGACGCAAAGAATCCTGGAATACGAATTGTTAGACAACGGAAACGACAAGTTTTCTCTCTCTGTCGTTTCAACGTACCCTGAATGAAATGCTCGTTAAAGACCGCCTTTTAGTCAGCTACTGTGTTGTCTAAACCCAGTGATGGAAAGGTTTTAGGTGATGGATGAATTGCGACGAGCCACACAATCAAAGTCCTTGAAGAGGCTGGCTTTATCAGAATTCAGGATACTACCACATCTGGCGATGTCAAGGTATGTGTTTCCCTAACTGAAAAAGGACAACAGTATTCACAAGAGTGGATAGAAACGTCGTCATTATTCTCAGGAGCTGGAGACAGATGTCCAGTTCGGAAATTCTGGCTGATTCCAATAGGTACACCTAAAGTAATAGAGATAACAGGCATTAAACAACTCTCTGAGAACAGTGCAACTATCGAGTTTGACTACCAGTTTGTTCCTAACGAAATGGGCAATCTTCTAACTAGCGACAACCTAGATGACATTATCGATGCCGAAACATGGAGAGTTAGGAAATCAGAAGCACAAGCCGAACTCTACGACGACGGTTGGCGGATCACGAATGTCGGTTATAGTTGGGGAGATTTTAAGTTAAAGTCCTTTTAGTAAAACCGTACGACTTAGGAAGCATCATAAGGTTAGCAATTGATGCGATAGCAACCCTGGTATTGCAACCACTGAACTGAAAATAAATGGCGTATAACTTAAGCAGGGAAAATTTTAACCTCAAAATCTTAAACCCTTGTGGGTTGGGAGCGTTTCCCCGTAAGTCTTCCCGGCTTAAAATATACGGCTGTAAGGCAAAAGCAAGATGCGCACATTAAAAAGATTGATCATCCCCCTCTTCGATTTCATTGTTTACTCCATTAAAGACTCTACCTTCAGAAGCAGGATGATCGCTCTTCAGTAAGGGGAGCAGATCGCAAAATCATTTGGGAGAGCTGCGATCGCCGTCCTTCGTTCTCAAACTGAAACTGCGATCGCTCCAGGTCCATCCAGACTTTACCTTCAGAATACTGCTAGAACTAAGATAGACGTGTTTTCTAGTCCGTTCTTCATAACTCTACAAGAACTGGTATTGAATCAATGCGAGAAGAACGGATGGTGGAGAAGCATCGCAAGTGAGAGTACTGCTGAAGGGGTCTTTCTCCGTTGGAGGTGTGTATGGTGGAAAATGCAAAAGCATCTGTTACTAGAATCATTCTGGTCTACGACGCAGAACTTAGCTTGCTGGGCAGCTTACAGTATCTGAAAGAGACATTGTCTACCGGAAACGAACCCTGTTCATTATGCGCCATTACCCATAACGCCATTTTTGAAAAGCCAGCTTGGAAAGCGGGTAAATTTGACATAGGCATAGAAATCAACGCTTTGTATCGTAACCAGCTAACCCCAGAGATGGAAAATGAAGTAGCTGGAGACTATCCGGCAGTAATGATTGAGCTGTCCGATGGAAAAATACTCAAAATACTGGGACGCGAAATGTTAGAAAGCTGCGCCGGGGATCCTCAAGCATTTGTCAGTCAGCTCCAGGCCGCCGTATCAAATCACCCTTGAGTTCTCGGAGTAGAAGTGAGATCGCGCCCTCCCTCCCACTCCCAGATTGCCCCTCCAAAATCTTGCTACAACTAAGGTAACTCTATCTGCCTAAGCATTCATAACGAGATTGATATTGGGGCGCCAACTTAAAGTGAGACAATCTAGTAGAGAAGGAATACCGAATACAGAATACAGAAGTCAGGCAGGAACTGGATTCTGACTCCTGACTCCTGTATTCTTACCCCATAAGAATGTCCCGGGCTTAAGTTGATACCCGATATTGCCTTGATTCAAGCAGAACAATGAATGGAGCAATAAGGAGCGCTACCCCATGACAACCCTTGCCCCAACTGTTTCTGAGAAACTACCCCCAGGACCCAAGATTCCCCCCTTTATTCAATTACTGAATTGGATCACTCGCCCCTTCGACTTCATGGATGACTGCAGGCGCAAATATGGCGATTGCTTCACCCTACGTTTCTCCTCAGATCGACCGTTGGTCTTTTTTAGCCATCCCAAAGCCATACAAACTATTCTGACTGCAGACCCCGAAGAGTTTGATACAGGCAGCACAAATACAATCCTGCTGCCAATGTTAGGCAACTCTTCAGTGGCGTTGCTAGACGGCGAAGCGCATCGACGCCAGCGCCAATTGCTGATGCCGCCTTTCCATGGAGCGCGCATGCGGTCCTATGGTGAGCTGATCTGTCAGATTACTGAACAGATCACCTCGCAATGGTCAGTGGGCCAATCCTTCGCTGTTTTGCCAGTCACGCAAGAAATTACCCTCCAAGTGATTATGCAAGCAGTGTTTGGGGTAGAAGAAGGCGCCATCTTTGATGAATTGAAACCACGGCTCAAAGAGGTGTTGGCGTCAACAGCCTCCCCCCTGAAATCAACCATGCTTTTTATCCCTCAACTCCAGAAAGATTGGGGAACCTGGAGCCCTTGGGGACGATTTTTACAGCTGCGATCGCGGATTGATCAACTGCTGTATCGCCTGATTGACGAGCGGAGAGCCCAAGGCGATCCAAATCGGTCCGATATTTTAGCGTTGTTGCTGTCAGCCCGAGACGAAGCTGGCCAGCTAATGACAGACCAGGAATTGCGGGACGAACTCATCACCCTGCTGTTGGTCGGCCATGATACAACTGCATCTGCATTAGCCTGGGCCTTTTATTGGATCCATAAAACTCCCGGCGTGCTTAATAAAATCTTGGCGGAACTTTCATCAACCTCGGAGAATGCCGATCCCACCGCTCTCACCCGCTTGCCCTATTTAACCGCAGTGTGTCAAGAGACGTTACGCATTCGCCCCGTCGCCCCAATCCCATTTTCTCGGGTGACCCGACACGCTTTTCGTGTGATGGACCATGAGTTACCCCCCAGAACCGCTCTATTACCAGCCCTTTATCTCACCCACCGACGGCCAGAACTCTTCCCCGATCCAGATCAGTTCCGACCCGAACGCTTTCTAGAGCGCCAATTCACCCCCTATGAATATCTCCCCTTCGGCGGCGGCGATCGCATCTGCATCGGCAGGGCCTTCGCCCAGTTTGAAATGAAGTTGGCATTAGCCACAATCCTTTCTCGCTTCCGCCTCAAACTCGCTCACCAAAACCCCGTCAAAGCCTCCCGTCGAGGAGTTACGATGGCGCCTGGGAAAAATCTTAGGATGGTGGTGGTAGAAAGAGTTTAAATCACTTGTTATTCATGACTTGTTACTTGTTATTTGTTACTTGTTACTTGTGAGAAACCTGCAGCAACATAACATCCCATCCACCCATCCACCCATCCACCCATCCACTGCCTTTACCTCGATATCACTTTCTTGCAACTCCCTTACTCCCTACCGACAATCCCCTGGGCTTTAGCGGTAATAAGTTCGACATAAGCGCTTTTGCCATTGGTATAAGCTTCTCGGTCTATTGGGAAGCGATTGGCCAGATCCCGCTTTAGCAGTGCGTAACGCTGGGCTTCTTCTGGATCAGCTCGAAGATAGTCTCGGAAATACAGACGGTCCCAAAGTTTATGTCCCGAAGGGGCCATGTGTAGATGGTGGGTGCGAGGGCCCTTTGGACCGGAGCGTTTGATAAACATCATATGACCAGGTGGGCGATCGCTACGCCAGATATAGTCATAGCCTTCAGCCTGCAGTTTAGGAATTGCGATCGCCTTAGCCCGATCGAACGAAGAAATTTCCACCAACATGTCGATTATCGGCTTGGCGGCCATACCAGGAATTGCAGTACTGCCGATATGCTCAATCCGAAGAACAAGGTCCCTGGTCAATATAGCTCGGAGATAAACAGATTCCTGCTCAAACCAGTGTGGCCAGCGTGAATCGTAATCGACGATGACAATGGCGTCCATATTTTAAGTATGGCTGTTTACCTAAGGGGAGTGATACCCATCAGCATAGCCAAACGACTTATCCCTCACATCGCAAATAATTAAGGGCAAAAGTCCGAAGACCTTTGCCCTTAATTATTCGTTGTTATCTAAACTATATTGCTATTCACCAAAGCTAGCGCAATAATTCAGATGTTTGGATTACATAGAAGACTGACCGACTTCTACGCCAGCAGAATGAGAACTACCCGGAATCATGCCCTCTGTATCTTTTAGGAATCCGCTATAGGCTTCCATTCCATGCTCGCTGATGTCCAAACCAATCCGTTCCTCTTCTTGGTGGACGCGAATTCCCATCGTCGCCTTTAGAACGCCCCAAACAAAAGCACTGAAAACGACTGTAAATGCGCCAATCGCCAGGACGCCGAGGAGTTGAACAAAGAAATTGACTTCACCAACAAAAAGACCGACCGCTAAGGTGCCCCAAATTCCGCAAACTAAGTGAACTGACGTTGCGCCAACCGGGTCATCAATCTTAATCTTGTCGAAGAAGGCGACCGAGAAGACAACAATCGCGCCTGCGATAGCGCCAATAATCACGGCTTGCCAATAGGTGACAGCATCACACCCAGCAGTAATGCCCACTAAACCGGCCAAAATACCGTTGATAATCATCGATAAATCTGGCTTGCCGTCCTTGATCCAAGCAACGAAGGTTGCAATCACCCCGCCTGCGGCTGCAGATAGATTAGTGGTCAATGCAATGTGAGGAACATTTGCGGTAGCAGCCAACTCCGAACCGGGGTTAAATCCAAACCAGCCAATCCAGAGAATCAAACACCCGAGTGTCGCAAACCCCATATTGTGACCGGGTAATGCATTAACGCTGTTATCCTCACGATACTTACCAAGCCTAGGACCTAAGATAGCAGCGCCGACCAAGGCCGCCCAGCCGCCAACGGAGTGAACTACCGTTGATCCTGCAAAATCATGGAAATTTCTTACGCTCAGCCAACCTCCGTCCCAAACCCAATGACCGGTAATGGGATAAGAAATGGCGACTAGCAACGTGCTAAAGATCAAAAATGAGCCAAAGTGAATTCTTTCTGCAACAGCTCCAGAAACGATGGTCGCAGCTGTTGCCGCAAACGCCACTTGGAACAAGAAAGAAATGGCTTCAGGAACCGCTTCAGGATAAGCAGCATTTCCGTAGGGCGCGGGATCACCATTGAAGAAGAAGCCCTGGAAACCCATGAAGAAATTGCCTTCACCATACATGAAGCCATAGCCGATGGCCCAATAAGCAAGGGTGGCGATTCCAAACACAATCAGGTTTTTCGCCAAGATATTGACCGCGTTTTTCTGGCGACAAAATCCTGCCTCAAGCATCCCGAATCCGGCGTTCATGAAGATGACCAGAACGGAACAAAACAAGAGGAATATAGAATCTAAAACGATTTTTAGCTCTTCCACATTCCCTGGCGCGTCAAAGCCTTGTGCAGACGCCGCTGTATGCCAAACGGCAACGATGAGAGCCGATAAAGGAATACAGGCTAGCCAGTAAGGGGAAAACGAACCAAAAACCGCCCTGATGGGTTGCGGAATTGAAGGACTCCGTTTTGAATTTTTCCAGTAACTTTTGCCTTTCCTGGAAGACGGTCTTTCCGCTTTCGGAATATTGAGAGTCATTGATTCTTCAGGTAATAGACATTTTGGGGTTTGCGCTCGTCCACAAACTCAGATATTGGACAGCTTCCCGCTTTTTTTCGCCCCAAATTGTCACCTGTGATACATTTTGAGTATTCCTGGTTGAAATAATACTTGTTTTTTTCAACAGACACACCAAGGAAAAATTCTGAAAACCCTCTATCTGATGTGTTTCTGGCGATTATAGACCGCTTCAGAACTGAAAGGCATTGAGTGTAAAATAATACTTAAGATTGTTTGAAATTAATTCGTATTTAGAACTAAGCATAGTAATGGCTAATTCTAAAAAACCAGAATTTTCTTTAGGTTAGTATCATCAGATCAGATCAGGCTAAAGTCAACACCTGGCAAACGTTAATATCGGCCGACCTGATTCTGAGGGATTAAATCCCTGGTTCTGATGATGGAGTGCTGATTAAGCCCAAACGAGACCGCTCTAAAAAAATCGCTCAATCTTACACTGAAATCCTGGTAGGAGGGGAGAGGATATCTCATCAGAAGGAAATAGCGTTTCCATCAACTTAGATATATCTCTACGCGCCGCAATCGCCAGCTCACAATCCAGTATTCCTGAACCCCTTGGACAGAATACAGCTTCAGCTTAGCCTCGCGATCTCTGCGTTCATTTGTACTCCCTAAAGAAAGCACCTCAACCACTAATTCCGGAGCTCCGGCCAAATGCCCCTCTTCATCTACCAGCTCAGGCAACCGTTGACTACTCACCCAAACCATATCGGGAATCACATTGTCAGCATCAGTAAAAATCAGTCCAGGCGTGATCAGCGGCTTGCCAAGCCCGGTATCTTCTGACCAAGTCAATAACCGCGAATAGATCCGGCCTACCGCATCTTGATGGCCAATATGGGGAGCCCGGGTTTCAAAGAGTTCTCCATCAATAATTTCGTAGCGTTCCCACTCGTCAGCTTCCAGCAGATATAGATCGGCGCGGGTCCAGCGAGTTTTATCAGCAGCAGTCTGAGTCATTGGCAATCATTCTGCAATCGTCGAGGGATGCACTAGCGAATTTCAATAGTGAACTTTCTCCATGAAGCGATTTGTGTCGCTTCTATGCGACAATCCTACAATGGAAGTTAAGCCTAGAATTCTAAAATTCTACGTTGCACTAAATGGTGTTTCACCATTTAAAGCACGGATGCGCAGTCTGAAAGATAAGCGTTCTAGAGCACGTACTCTACAGCGTATTGATAGGCTGCGTTTGGGGAATTTTGGCGATTGTCGAAGTGTTGGGGAAGGCGTACATCGAAGAAAATGCCAACTGAAGATTATGATGATTTTTTGCTCGAAGAGCTAAGAGATACTGAGACAGCCGCTGAGTATTTGTCCGCTTCAATTGAAAGCGGTTCGATGGATGAGTTTCTAGTCGCCCTCCGCAATGTAGCTAATGCCCATAGGGGTATCGGCGTACTGTCAGAAATTACAACACTGAATCGGCAGAGTATGTATAAGATGCTGTCTGCAGAGGGGAATCCCACCTTGGGAAGCCTTTTGACAGTACTCAAAGCGATTGGGCTGACTTTAACTGTGAAACCGGTTGAGCAGGAAATTGCTTAAGCTAATTAATCTAACACTGCAACGAGACTTCTAATTAACCTTGATTGAAAAGGCTGAAATATCGTGGCTCTAGCATGGCCCTCCATACAAAAGGGCCGTCTGAAACCTTATTATCGTCGTCGAAGTCTCGCTGTAGTACTAAGCTAACTAGCAGCTAGATGGGCGCGGGTATGGCCCTTTGCCTAATTAGGCGGATGAAATTTATGCCAATGGTGGGCGATGTCGACTCGACGACAGATCCAAACCTTGTCGTGCTGTTGGACATAGTCCAAAAATCGGGCTAAGGCGGCGGTTCGCCCGGGTCTGCCGACAAGTCGGCAGTGCAGACCTACGCTCATCATCTTCGGGGCAAAATCTCCCTCGGCGTAGAGGGTGTCAAACGCATCTCGCAGATAGGCAAAAAACTGATCGCCGGAGTTGAATCCCTGGTACACGGCGAACCGCATGTCATTGTTATCCAGCGTGTAGGGAATCACTAAATGGGGTGCGCCATAGTCATGAACCCAATAGGGCAGGTCATCTGCATAGCTGTCTGAATCATACAGAAAGCCCCCTGCCTCGACCACTAGCCGTCGAGTATTTGGGCTAACCCGTCCTTGATAAAACCCGAGCGGACGGCTGCCAGCAACCTGGGTGTGAAGAGCGATCGCAGTTTGGATATGCTCCCGCTCTATCGCTTCCCCGACGTATTGATAATCAATCCAGCGGTAACCGTGACTGGCAATTTCCCAATCCGCTTCAACCATGGCCGCGATCGCCTCAGGATTGCGTTCCATCGCCATCGCTACGGCATACACCGTCACCGGAATGTCCCGCTGGGTAAACAACCGATGGAGCCGCCAGAATCCAGCCCGACTGCCATATTCATACACCGACTCCATATTCAAGTTGCGCACCCCCGCCAGCGGTGTCGCCCCAACACTTTCAGAGAGAAACGCCTCCGAAGCCGGATCGCCATGGAGGATACAGTTCTCTCCCCCTTCCTCGTAATTGATCACAAACTGCAGCGCCAGGCGAGCCGCCTCCGGCCATTTGGGGTCAGGGGGAAACTGTCCATATCCCACTAGATCCCTAGGATACGCTTGGACCATCACTCACCCTTGATCCCTAATGCATGCAAAGGGATCTGCAAAAACCACCCATCCACTCATCCACCCATCCACCCATCCACTGCCTTTTACTGAGACTTTATTTTGACGCAAATCCCAAAGTTTGGTCTGCTACCCTTATTCAGCGACGCCCGCTTCCTGATCCATTGAGGGCAAATAGGGCAGCACCTTTTTCTGCATCATCTTGAAAATGTTGTAAAAGCCATTAGCGCGGGATGGCGTCAGGCTGACATCCAATTGGGTTTCTTTAATGAAATCAGGGGAGAGATCGACGATTTCTTTAGGGGTCAAGCCATTCAAGCCCTCAAATAATAAGGCGACTAATCCCTTGGTAATTAGAGCGTCAGAGTCTCCTTGAAACTCGACTTTGCCGCCGTCTTGCAGCTGAGCGATGATATAGACTTGGGAAACGCAGCCTGGAACTTTATTATCAGGCACTTTCTCAGATGCAGGAAAGCCCTGCAACCGCTTGGCGTACCAGAGTAATTGCTCATATCGGCGCTTGGGCTCTGCAACCCGTTGGAAGCGCTTGACAATCTTTTCTACCGAGGCAGGACGCGGAGTGGAAGTTGCTGACATCGAAAAATACTCAGAAATTGGGAGGTTAGAACCCAGAAACAACTGATACCGACCATTGTAGCCTCATCCCTTACAAACGGTCTTCTCCCAAGCTGATTGCCCCATTTACTCATCCACCCATCCACTCATCCACCCATCCACCCATCCACCATCTACTCCCCTGACGCATCCCGAATCACCGCACTCCAATCATCATTCGTAACGGCCGCTTCTAGCTTTTGACGCCGGTTCACTTCTTCGGCGCTGAGGGGCGTTTTTTCCTGCGACAAAGTGTTATCCGCCATCGCTTTGCGTAATTTCAGCTTCTTTTCCTCATAGGCTTGACGTTCGGCATCCGACATCGCAGCCCGGGCCGCCTCGCCCACCGTTTTCGCCCACTGGCCGCCGCCATCCAGATTACCCGAGGGAGGGTTTTCCAGTTCCGCTATCCAGGCCGCGCACAACGCTTCCATCTCAGTCCGTTTGGGGAATTTAAACGCCTGAACTCGAACAAAGGCGCAGACCTCTGGCCCCTGCTGAGTCACATGACTTTCAAGGGATAGGGCGACATTGCGCGAGTAGCTGATGTATTGAGGGACGCGATCTCGATCCAACACCGCATACACCCCCGCCAACTTGCGATTCCCTGTTTCGGCCTGCCAATCGTCAATCGACATGACGTGATCGCCATCGCTAGCAGGCGCCGCCGTCGTCGTTGCTTCCACCGCATGCTCATCTACACCAGCGCCATAGAGAAAATCATGCAGACCTTGATGCGCTGCCGGAACATTCTGATGCTCAATGGGTAAATCTTGATCCGTCGCCATCTGATCGTTCCCCCTCAATTCTTGACCGCTAGTCCTTACGGTATCAGGTGGGTTGAGCGCAGCTCCGTCTCTTGATGAAAAGTAAAGGAAGGAGGGGGTAGAGGGTAGGCGGTAGGCGGTAGACGAGGAAGCTAAACGTTTAGGCGATTTCCAGGAAAGAAAATACCATTAATTTTTTTTCAAGTTCCCCTCTCAGAAGGGGTTAGGGGTGGGTTTGTCTGAAGTATCCAGGCTAACCCAACCCCAACCCCCTCCCGAGAGGGGGCTATCGCATTTTGGTAAATTTATTCTCGGAAATCGCCTTACCCCCCCCCCTTGTCTACTCTCTACTGACTACCTTAAATTGGTTCCCTCACCGTCCTCGGTGCGACTAGGCTCAGCGTAATCGCGCGGGTCGCCATAAATAGGGTCAACGCCAACCAGAGTAGCTGAGGATTCTGCAGGTTCCAGGCGATGATCGCAACCGGCAGAAACCCGCCTCCTGTCGCCAGGAGCGTCGAATTCCGCAAGGCGCGACCAGCGGTCAAGCCCAAGAAATAGCCATCTAGCATAAAGGCGATGGAGCCAAACCCCAGCACTGGCAGCAACCACCAAACATAGGCCGCCGCTTGGTCCAGCACATCGAGATGATGGGTCAATAGGCTAAGGAAGACTCTAGGGAAGAGGGCGAACGCCAGGGCGAAGGCGATGCCGAGGGCTAAGCTGACAGCGCCGGAGAGTCGCATCAGGGATGCAAGTTTCAGGCGATCGCCTTGACCATGGAAATTGCCCGCTAGACTCTCGGTGGCAAACGCCAGACCGTCAATAAAATAGGCCCCCAGGGTGACGATTTGTAATAGCAAAGTATTGGCCGCCAAGACATTGACGCCTAAGCCGGAACTCAAGTTGGTAAATAGGGCGAAGCTGGAAACCAGGGCGAAAGTGCGAATCAAAATATCGCGATTGAGTTTAAACAGGGAGTGAAAGGCGGCGCTGTCCCAAAGGCGAGGCATTACAGCTTGGACTCGGGGCCAGGACATTGCTCGGCCCACAAAAATCAGCCCCACCCCCAACATTAAGTATTGGCTGGCTGCGGTCGCCCAACCGGCGCCAACGCTAGCCCATCCCCAGCGGACAATGAACAGGTAATCCAGCAACACATTGGCGCCGTTTCCCACTAGGGAGAGCAGCAGCACCCAACTCCCCTTTTCCCGGCCTAGAAACCAGCCGATTAACACTAGATTCATCAGTACCGCTGGGGCTCCCCAAATTCGGGCGTCAAAAAAAGCCTGCCCAGAGAGCTTGACGTCGGGCGTGGCGCTGAGCAACGCAAATCCCAATTCTCGAATCGGAATTTGTAGAAGCAGAATCAGTAAACCGAGCCCTAGGGCAATGCCTCCATTCCTCAGAGCAATCAGCAACACATCTTGATCTGATCGCCTCCCCACCGCTTGGGCAGTCATGCCGGTGGTTCCCATGCGAAGGAAGCCAAAGCTCCAATACACGTAATTAAATAAAACAGTGGCTAAGGCGACGCCGCCTAGATGCCGAATATCCGCCAGATGCCCCAGAAACGCTGTATCGATAATGCCAGCGAGGGGGGTCATAAGATTGGAAACAATATTTGCGATCGCTAGGCGAAGAAATCGCCGAATCAGAGGTTCTGACAATTTCAGAGAGTAAGCTGCGGGCATTCAGAAAGCATTTTGTTAAGTTCCTTAGCTTAATTCCCGCAGTTAAAAAAAGCCATCTTGCTCAATCTCTTCAATGGTCTGCAGCCCCCTCGGATCGCCCACCTTCAAGAGAGCGGAGCGGGCGTCTTCGCGCACGCCTAAGTCTTCTTCCCTGGCAAAGGTTTCAATTAGGGCGTCAATGGCCGTCATATAGATCACATTGGAAGGCAGCTCACGACACAATTGGCCGATGGACCAGGCGCAATTACTCCGCACGGCGGAGACCTCATCCTGCTGCATCACTTCAATTAAGGGGGGAATAGCTTCAATAACGCCCTCATATCCCATATTGGCGGCTTGGGCTAGGGCGCTGGCGGCCCATAACCTAACGGCGGGAATATCCGTCCTCAACGCATGCGCTAAGGATTTGAGGGAGCGACGATCGTGGGAGTTACCAATTGCCCACACAATCCCCTTCCGCACATATCCATTCCAATCTTGGCTGAGTTGATTAATCAGCGGTTCCAGGGCTGCTTCGCTGGGATTTCGCCCTAAAGCGTAGGCTGCGCTCACCCGAATTAACGGACACGGATCCTGCAGCAGCGGAATCAAGTGGGGGATCGCGCGATCGTCTTCAAGTTCGCAAAATGCTCTGGCCGCCAGCATTCTTTGTTGGGGATCAGGCGATTCCAACAGCGGCAGCATCACATCTGGATCATATTGAGGCGCCTCCGATCCTTCACCCGGGGGGGCCAACTGATCTAGAGGACTCTCTAGATCAGCATCAATATCCAGCGGTGTTAAGTCGTCATCATCATACATAACTGTCAATTTACAGCACGCCCAACGGTCATGCGATCGCGCTGTCCCGAAATCCAATGGAACTTAGGCAGACCATAGAAAAGCCGCCGTTCAACGATTCTATAGAGTCATCTGAGTGGATCTGAATGTTACCGATATCGGCGACCGAACAATTCGCTCCCGACTGTTCATCAAACCCTACCAAAGCATAAACGTCGGTCGCCCAAATCACTACAGATCAGCGAGAACCGTACGCGCAGCAGCCAGGGTTTTCTCAATATCCGCCTCTGTATGGGCCAGCGACGTAAAGCCAGCCTCAAACTGAGAAGGGGCAAGATAGACACCTTGCTCCAACATACCCCGATGGTAGCGGCTGAATTTATTCAGATCAGACTTCTTAGCGTCTTCGTAATTATGGACAGGTCCGGCTGCGAAGAACATACCAAACATACCACTGATATTGCCGCCGCAAACGGTGTGTCCGTTTTCTCGGGCGGCTTCCAACAACCCGCCAATCAACTTCTGAGTCATCTTTTCCAGTTGATCGTAGGTTCCAGGACGCTGTAACAGTTCCAGCGTCTTGATTCCAGCCGTCATGGCCAGCGGATTGCCCGACAGAGTGCCTGCCTGGTACATAGGGCCGGCAGGGGCCACCGTTTCCATAATGTCGCGCCGACCGCCATAGGCCCCAACCGGCAGACCGCCGCCGATAATTTTGCCCAAGGTGGTGAGGTCAGGGGTCACCTTAAACTTTTCCTGAGCGCCGCCGTAAGCCAGACGAAACCCGGTCATCACTTCGTCAAATACGAGAAGCGCCCCATCCTCTTGGGTAATTTCGCGTAATCCTTCTAAAAAGCCTGGATCGGGGGGAATGAATCCGGCATTGCCCACCGTCGGTTCAAGGATGACGCCAGCGATTTCCTGAGGATTTTCAGCGAACAGAGCTTTCACCGCCTCTAAATCGTTGAAGGGGGCCGTTAGGGTTTGACTCGTCGCAGATTTCGGTACGCCTGGGGAATCGGGGAGACCCAGGGTGGCGACGCCAGATCCTGCTTTCACTAGGAACATATCCGCATGTCCGTGATAGCAGCCCTCAAATTTCACCACCTTGTCACGTCCAGTAAAGGCGCGCATTAGGCGCAATACAGCCATACAAGCTTCGGTTCCGGAGTTGACAAACCGAACCATTTCAATGCTCGGAACGGCGTTAATCACCATGTCAGCCAACACATTTTCCAGCTCGCAGGGCGCGCCAAAACTCGTTCCTTTTTCCAGCGCCGCCGCCAGCGCTTGAATTACCTCGGGGTGGGCATGACCGCAGATTGCAGGCCCCCAGGTGCCGACGTAGTCAATATACTGGTTGCCGTCAACATCCCAGATATAGGCCCCTTTGACCCGGTCAAAGACAATGGGCTGTCCACCGACCGATTTAAACGCTCTTACGGGGGAATTGACGCCGCCAGGCATCAGAGTTTGAGCCGCCGCAAAAATTTCTTCTGATCGGGTGGTTTTCAAAGATTGGGTGCTAACCAAGGTAATCTCCTCTAAACGTAGTTGCTTTGAAAATGAATACAGGTTTTTGAGTTGGGTGTTAACTCAGCCAGATCGCGCCAGATCGTGTTGGATAGTAGCGGTTTAATTATCCTATCCATTACCTGCTTCATATCCAGCCATGTTAAGGAATGTAGAGTTATAACAATAGAAATGGGTGAACTGATAGCGGCTAACTCAAAGTGGGAAATTTTCCCTCAGGGAGAACTCAGAATTTAGCATCCAGCCTGATGGCGATGGCTGCTTCCTTCTGACTGACTCCTGACTGGGGGCTTGCCCCTTGGAGCATGAGATATCCAAACCAAGATCTCTAGAGATTAAACAAAGTTGGGTTCATGATGATGAAATGGAGAGTGTGGTTTACCGTCCTGATTAGCTTGGGGGCAATCACTGCCAGTCTCTATCCAGTAAATGCCCAGTATCCTTCGTTTTCCTCTGAAGCCAAGCAATCTAGCGCCAAAGAGGAGACGCCTGAGTTGCCGTCGCTACCGGAGGCGTTGCCCGATGCATATCGTCCCGATGGGTCAGGTATTGTGGGCGGCACTCCCGACGTTGGGACCCTGATAGGCATTGGGCACCTCCGCCCCAGACGTTTAAATTTTTTCGGGACAGTTGACTCCTTCGATGATCAGGAGGATTCGACGGCTGGACTCCTCAACGCCGGTTGGCTGAAAACAATGCGCTTGCCGATTTATGAATCCCCTGGGGGAAGACATTGGGGATGGATCGCCAATGGTTGGTTAATTCCCAATGGATATGAACCGTTGGCGATCGGCAAAGATGTCTCTTTTTTGATGCTGCACACCTACAATTCGCTTTACTCCTTTCCTGTTTTAGAAATCCGTTTGGATGGTTGGTTCCGCTTCCAGTACAGCTCGGCTGGAACGGCTTGGGCCCATACGTCCCAATTGAAGTTGGGTGAGTTGGAGCTGATCGTCGAGTCCTGGCAGGATCGATTCCTGGATGTGGGATGGATTTATTTTAGAAACGATCAAGTCAGACACGCCCTCCGAACTCGACCTGGGGTTGAACAAATCTTGATGAGCTGGATCGGCAATGATAGTTTTATTGAACCGATAGAGTTTCGAGGGGACTGGATGCGAGTCAGAGTCACCCAACCGGTCAACGGTTGTGAGTTCCTCCCAAATACCACGACCACGGAAGGCTGGATGCGGTGGCGCAATGCTGAGCAGGGCGCCTGGATTTGGTATCCAACGAAGGGATGCTAGTCTTAGGGCTGAGCCCATCGAGTGACTTGAGCGATTAATCTATGTCGGTAACTGACTCCTCTTCCTTTGCTGCGGCAATCCCCGTTGAGAAGATTTGCTATAACGAGCAGGGTCTGGTCCCCGCCATTGTGCAAGACTATCTGGACGGGACTGTGTTGATGATGGCGTGGATGAACCAAACTTCTTTGCAACGGACCATGGAGACCGGGGAGACTTGGTTCTGGAGCCGATCGCGACAGGAACTGTGGCATAAGGGGGAAACGTCTGGACATCTCCAACGGGTTAAGTCTCTTCGTTACGACTGTGATAGCGATGCGCTTCTAGTAGGCGTTGAGCAAATTGGCGATATTGCTTGCCACACAGGCGAGCGGAGTTGTTTCCATCAGGTGGATGAAGGCATTACGCCGCCCCCTGCCGATACCTTGTCTCAGGTGTTTAGGGTGGTCTGCGATCGCCGCGATCATCCCAAAGCAGAGTCCTACACCAATAAGCTCTTAGCGGGGGGAGACAATAAGATCCTGAAAAAAATTGGCGAAGAAGCCGCCGAAGTCGTCATGGCCTGCAAAGACGACGACCCCAATTCAATTGCCGGGGAAGCGGCAGATCTGATGTACCATACGCTGGTGGCTTTGGCGCACCACAATGTAGACATCAAGGCCGTCTATCGGAAACTCCAGGAGAGACGACGATGAAGGGAATTCGGGTCGTCTAACTGTTAGGCGGGAAAGTTGAATAGGGAAAGGATACAGGAGTCAGAAGTCAGAAGTCAGAAGGCGAGGGAGAACTGAATTCTGATTACTGGCTTCTGTATTCTCCCCCAGAGATAATTCCCCACGTTGACTGAAAACCCAAATTAAGGCTCTTGGGTCAAGCGCCGATCCAGATACTGGAGAACCCCGATAACCCCCACCACACTGAGGGCTGAGACCAACCAAAATCTATCTGCAAAGCCGCCAGAGTGATCCAATGCCCAGCCGCCTACCGGTGGACCGATCAGATAGCCAATCGCCCAACACATTGAATTAACGGATAAATACACACCCCGAAGAGACTGGGGGGCAAGTTTAACGACGAGGGAGGAGGCGACAGGCGTATAGACGGCCATAGCGATCGCCATCACCCCAAGAGCTAATCCCGCCCAAATAACCTGTCCCATCGCCGCCGCGCCGGTAAACCAAATGAGGGTAAAGCCAATGCCCCAGAGAATAGCAGAAAGCATCAACGCTCTGAGCAAACTGCCCCCTTTTAGAGTTCGGGCGACGGGAAGTTGGCACACCGCCGCCAAGGCAATATGCCCCGTAAAAAAGAGACTCAGGAGGGCTGCGGAGAACCCTTTCCCTGTCTCCCCAAGTTTGACAAATTGATTCAGATAAACCGGTAATGTACTCTGAATCTGAGAGATATAGCCAGTCATGAAGATATTGACCGAGGCGTAGATCATCAAGGAGGTGTCCCGCAGCGCCGCCCCCCAGCCTGCAAAAAAGTGGGACTCTGACCTATCCGTTCTGAGGGTTTCCGCGATCGCCCAATAGACAATGGCGAAAAAGAAGAGGTAGGTAATGCCGTCCACCACAAATAAAGCGCGATAAGCCCCGGTCAGAGCAATTAATCCGCCCCCAAGCACCACCCCAACGCCTAATCCCATAGTGTCCGCCAGTCGCACAATGGCATAGGCTTCACTGCGTTGGTCATCCGTCGTAATATCTGCAACCACCGCTTCTGTGGCGGGCCAATAGAGCCCTATGCCCAACCCCATCAGCAGATTGCCAGCGACAAAGGTAGAGAAATCTGTAGTGACCACCAGCACCAGATCCGCCAGGGCGGAGATTGCAGCGGAAAGGAGAAGCGTTCGCCGCCGTCCCCAGGCCAGAGAATCTGAAAAAGACCCCCCAAAAAATCGCCCTAGGATTCCCGAGATCGAGCCGCTGCCAATGCCAATGCCTACTTCTGTGGGGGAGAGACCGACTTTATCGACAAAAAAGATCGGAGCGTAGAATAAGGTAAAGCCAATCCCAATTTGGGAGAGTAGCCGACCGGCGGCCAAAATCCAAACTCGGCTATCCAAAGCCGGAGCCCACCGACTGAACGTCTGCCTCAACAGCCTAAAAAAATTCATAGATTGAGTGCATCCGCTCCCTTGAT
>JASJDH010000484.1 GCA_030065175.1 Leptolyngbyaceae cyanobacterium MO_188.B28
TCAAGCAGCCGATCAGCCACCTTAGCTTCCGGCTCAACCAGTATAAAGACGTGATCCAGCTCCAGATTCATGGTCATTTATGCAGGCTTTTTCGCCACAATGAACACTGCTTTGCCCTTGCTCGGTTGCCATTGGTAATCCAGTTCAAATCCGGCCTGGGTTAAACTGTCTGCCAACTCTTGCGCGGTGAAAACCTGAACAAATGGGAAAAATCCGAGGAATCGCCCAATGGGCGCGATGATCTTAAACCAGCTCATGGTATCTCCCAGGCAGGCGGTACTGGTAACGAAGATACCACCCGGTTTGAGCATTTGATACACCCGAGCGATCGCGGTCTCCTTATTTTTCAGCAGATGCAAAATGCTGAGGCCTAGCACCGCATCTAGGCTCTGATCAGGAATGTCGAGGTCTTCAATGGAGGCCTGTTCAAAGGTCACGTTATGGATGTGCTTAGCCGCGGCTTTGCCCTGGGCAATGGCAATCATGTTGGCAGAGAAATCAATGGCGCGGATGTGCTTTACATAAGGCGCATGGAGGATTGCCGTTGACCCTGTACCGCAGCCGATTTCCAGCAGTTCCATGTCGGGTCGAAAGTAGTCGCGGGTGACCGCTAGTTTTTTCTGATAAGCGGCTTCATCGGCGATGGGCTGCTTAGCGTATTTCTCTGCGATCTTGTCCCAAAATTGGGTTGCTTGAGCCATGGTTCAACTCCTGGGTAACGTTAGTTTATGCTGCTATGGTCTGGTAGAACTGAGCGATGCCGCCACCGGGCTGTTACTTTAGCGAGTCAAGCGGCGCCCAGGGTAAGCCGGTGATCTCAGCCAACCGTTTGCTTAAAATAGATTTACCACCGCCCGTATTGCCAAATACAGCGACTTTTTCCATAGGGATTTAACCTTTAACTCTACTCAGCCTTCATAGCCACAATGAACACGATTTCCGCTCGACCGATGGGCGATTTGTAGTCACCCGCTTGCCATTGGTAACTAATTGCAAACCCTGCATCAGTCAAACTTTTCTCTAAGTCTTTTATCGTAAAGACCTTGACTAACGGAAAAAGGCCCAAGAATTTACCAATGGGTGCAATCAGCTTGAACCAAGCCATCGTATCCCCCAGGCATACTGTACTGGTGATGAAAAGTCCGCCAGGTTGGAGCATGTTATGGACCTTGGCGATTACCGCTTCTTTATTTTCGAGTAGGTGTAAAACATTCAATCCCAACACAGCATCGTAAATTCTGTCAGGGACGCTCAGCTCGTCAATGCTAGCTTGCTCAAAGGTGACGTTTTGGATGTTCTGGGCCTCGGCTTTCGCTTGGGCAATATCAATCATATTTGATGAGAAGTCAATGGCTCGGATATGTTGCACGTAAGGGGCATGGGCAATGGCCGTCGATCCGGTTCCGCAACCAAACTCCAGCACTTCCATACTGGGCTGAAAATACTCCCGCGTGACCTGTAGCTTTTTCTGGTAGGCTGCTTCATCCGCGATAGGTTGTCTTGAATAACCTGCGGCGACTTTGTTCCAAAATTTAGCTGAAGTGTTCATCACATCCTCGTTGATTTCATTAAACGATTTCTTCGTCTCTCGCATCTGAGGCACGTCGCCCTTGCTTCATGACGACACCTCTTGACCGATCGCAGATTGCTTGGGAAATGGGTTCCGCCACCGCCACGCCGACCAAATGATGAAGGATAAAGCGGCCATTTCTATGACCATGTGAAAGGTATCGTCTAAATCGGTGGCGCCATTGTTGATCTCAAACGCGAGGGTAATCACAGCGGCAATAATGTTAGCCCAACGATTGGCGCCATAGGGCAATAGCCGAGAGAGGAGAACCATAGAAATCGGTACTTCAGCAACGAAACCACCGAAGAGCAACAGATGTTCTGTTATTTGAGTCCCATTGAATGTCCCGGTCATCACTTGTTCAATGAATCCAGGCTCAATAAATTCATGGATATCCCGAAATATTGTATTGAAGAGATAAAATATCCACAGGCTTGATAGCTTGGTTTTCGTTTCCATTGTCAGCATCTGCTTCTGTAAATTCATGTTTGTTCTCCTTTCTGAATGTCTGAATTTTCTGTTTGTTCGGGTTGGATACGCATGACCGAGACCAGTGGCAGCCCCAAATCACGCACCTTTATTAGCAATCCATAGAGCGCAGCCTGATCAACCACCGGGCCAGACAACAGCGTTTCACCGTTGTCCTTTAGCGCGATGGCTAATCCCTCAAACCAACAACTCCAACGATGATCAAGATATCCTTTGATACAAATCTCGTACTGTTCAAGTGGGTGTTGATTTTTGGCTGGACTGCGTAGTTGATTCATGGGAGTTGCAATCGTCTTAACCCTCTAATGGCTACTTGCGTTAACAACTCAAAAATACAAACGGATGTGGGGAGCCGTTATCCCCAGATGTGGGGATTTATGGATGAGTCCTGTGGGGATTCAGGGTGAGGAGTCGCTAAATCAGATTCAGCTCTGCGGCTCGTTTCACAGCGGCCCGACGATTGGTGACATTGAGTTTGCTGTAAATACGCTTGGTATGGGTGCGCACTGTACTCAAGGCCACGACAAGTTCACGGGCGATTTCTGGGCCGGACAGTTCGGTGTTGAGCAATCGGAGAACATCCAGCTCCCGTTGGCTGAGGGGTTCAATCAGAGGTTGTGGAGAAGGGACAACAGAAGCAGTGGGAGCATCATCCTGTGGTTGCCCCCAGGTTTCTAATGCGGTCAATAGTCGAGTGGTGTAGGTTGGTGTGATGCTGCGAGTTATTGCCTCACGCAGCAGTTGCATCATAGGTGTTCCAGGTTCTACAAAGATACGAACATAGCCCTCTGGTTCGGCCAGGGTTAAGGCCCGTTCTAGTGATGAGATTGCACCCGCCAAATCCCCTTTCGCCTCATACGCCAATGCCTGGACCACCAGAATTTCGATGATACTGCCGGTTCTCTCCTCAGCTTCTGCAGTTTCCAGAAGTCGGGTAAGGAGTCCGATAGCCTGATCAAGAGCGTTGTCTATGCAATCACGTCTGTACTGGGCGATCAGGACTCTCGCCAGGGTGAGATGTTCGTACTCATGTAGGTAGCTCAGCTCATCGTCTACCGACAGACCGCGATCGCTCACCCAGCCCAGCGCTTCAGTCAGTCTGCCTTGCCTCACCCACAGCCGCGCCCTCAACGCTGCGACCGGTCGCACATCTGGAACTGGAATAGAAGCTCGGTGGTAGAGCCGCTCGGCCTCGTGAAGCTGATCGAGGGCGGTCTCTAGATCGCCCTCGGCGGCTTTTAATCGTGCCTGCACCACCCACCAAAGAAATTTAGCCCCCGATAACGAAGCCTGCTGACGTAGCGTTTCACCGCTCAGCAACACCTGGCTGGCAGCTGCCAGATCGCCTTGTTCGTAGCGCACTTCGCTCAAGGCCAAATACAGTTCTGGCGTGCCCGGCAGCACCGGGCCGCCCTGCTCTGCCGCCAACTGTAAGGACTGCTCACAAATATTAATTGCCCGGTGGAGACGCCCCTGGGCCATGCTCATCTGTGCCAGGATCAATGTGCCGCCAATGGCAATCTGAGGGAGGCCCATCTGCTTGAAAATTGCCAGACCCTCAGCAAAGGAACGGTAGCCAGCTTCTGGTCTGCCGCTGGTCCAGTAGGCGAGCCCCAGCAGGGCGGCTGTTGTGCCTCGCTCGTACTCCTCATCTTCTGGCAATAGTTCGAGGGCCTGCTGAGCGTAAGTCACAGTGCTAGACACATCCCATAGCGCTTGAGCCCGGTAGGCGCGGGCATTGGCGATGGAGGCGGGTAAAGACTGCAGCTGTGTGTCGTCCGTTACAACTACCGCCAGCGGATCTTGTGAATCTGCGGCCAGGCATCGTTCTGCGTCTTGCAGACGGGCTTCAACCGCGTCTAACTGGCCATCGTTCAACAGCACTAGGGCGTAGGCAACGCTGAGGACGGGCCGGTTGCGAATCAGGGAGTCAGGGAGTGACGTGATCCAGCCCAGTACGGTGGTTTCTCGCTGACGCCGACGCATGGTGGGCCACATCTGCTCTATTAGACCTGCCGCTCGCTCAAAATCATGGGCGGCCAGGGCATGACGAATCGCATCAGAAAATAGACCATTCTGCTCATACCATTCACCTGCCCGTCCGTGTAGGCCAGGCATGCGTTCTGGCCACTCCATCAGGGCATGGGCCTGGAGAACATCGGCAAACAGATGATGGTAACGGTACCATTGGCGCTTGTTATCCAATGGAATGATAAACAGGTTGCCACGCTCTAGCGTTTCCAGCATTTCCTGTCCATCGTTTTGGTCGGTGACGGCATCACATAGAGAACCGCTCAAGCGTTCCAAAATGGCGGTTTGCAACAAGAAGCGACGGACGCGCTCGGGTTGCCGCTGCAAGACTTCTTCCAGCAGATAGTCCACAATGTAGCGATCATCCCCCGAAAAAGCCGCCACGAAATCAGGGATGTCCTCACGCCCTTGCATGGATAGCGCTGCGAGTTGCAGCCCTGCGATCCAGCCTTCTGTCCGCTGCTCTAAGGCGGACACCTCCACTGCCGAAATCTCTAACCCCATCCCCTGGTTAAGGAAAGCCGCAGCTTCATCCGGAGTGAACCGCAGATCGCTCACCCTGAGCTCGGTCAATTCTCCGCGAGACCTTAAACGAGCCAGAGATAAGGGTGGGTCGGCGCGGCTGGCGATAATCAAATGCATTTGGGGAGGCAAATGGCCGAGCAAAAAGCCTATCCCGCCATGAATTGCCTGGGTCTCGATCACATGGTAATCATCAAGGATCAGAACACAATCCTCTTCAACGGCAGTCAGTTCATTGAGCAACGTCATCAAGACCGACTCAATTGAGGGTGGCTGTGGTGATTGCAGTAAAGAGAGCGATCGCTCACCTAAGCTAGGTTGAATTTTCTGCAGAGCGGTGATCAGGTAGGTCCAGAAAAGAGCTGGATCATTGTCGCTTTGATCTAGGGAAACCCAGGCAACGGGTCTCGTTGGGACAGCTGCTGCCCATTCTGCTAACAGCGTCGTTTTACCAAAACCTGCTGGGGCTGAGACCAGTGTTAATTTGCGCTTCGGGTGGATGAGATCGATCAGTCGCAATCGCGAGACCAGGTCAGCAGACCATTTGGGGAGGTAGAGCTTGGTCTCCAGGAAAGGGAGTTCTGAAGTAATAGGTCTCGCCGAGACGGTCATAGATACGTTTTCATGCTTTAAGAGGCCTCTTGCAAAATGGCGAATAGGTTGAATTCAGAGGTTTTCCATTATGCAGAGATTGGGTTGGGTTTTCCATACTCGTGATCATGGTCTCATAAGGTTGCGAGTTGGCAATCAAACATTAATGCGGTCAGCAAACAGGAACTTTCTAAGATGATACGCTCTGCCAATCAAAACTTTCAGATTTTTGGTTCAAGCACTCTTTCATGAGCAGGGTCAATTACCGGGGGCGTAGCTGCATAACGCTCGTGTTCAGCGGCTGCAGAGCACAATTGCAACTTAAAGAAGAAGACTGGTCATTCCGCTGCAACACGGTTGTTATGCCGCCTTCTTCCCAAAGGTATAAAAGATAGTGATATCATTCCAAACTCCTTGTTCAGTTTGCAATGCCTCCAATTCTGTATCAAATTCAATTTTAGCTTGTGCCAATTGCTCAGATGAAAGTTGCAGTATGGGGTTTGGATACTGTCCGGGAACTGGAGATGAGCCATTACCAGTCCACATCCCCTTAGCTTTCTCTAAACTAATGTAGCCGCCATCTTGTTCTGATTGAATGTCAATTGCCTCAAAACCTGCCTGCTGCAATAAGTTGTGGCACTTCTCCACGGTCCCGGTTGGCTTGCTAAATAACAGGGAAACACCATACTTTTCAAGTACTTTCTGTGTTATAGTTCCTCCAACAAAAGCGGTGTCGGCAAAAGCATGAAAGCCAAGTAATCCTCCTGGCTTAAGGAATTGATGCCAGAGTTGTAACGCACCCAGCAAATCGGACATCCAAATCAACGCAGACGAACAGAAAATACAGTCAAAAGTATTCAATGGAAAATCGAGGACTTCGGCATCTGCAAGCCGAAACTCAATATTACAGAATCCTAATAATTCAACTTTGCGTCTCGCTTGTTCAAGCATTCCAGTCGAAATATCGATTCCAATTACTTGACCCTCATTACCCACAATTTGAGCCGCTTCGATCGCAACCATTCCTGTGCCAGTGGCAATATCTAAAATCTGCTGCCCCTGACTAAGTTGTGCGTATTCAACGAGACGGTGAGCAATTCGAGGATGCCAATCTCCATCATCGTAATTAGAACTCCGATGGCTGTATAGATCGGCTACCTGCTGCTTATATTCATCCAGTTCTATTGGGTAACTCACTGCACCGTCTCCACAAATTGATGACTAGCTTGGCGGTGAATACTAACAGATAACTTTACAGTACACCTTCTTTACAGATTTGCGGCATAACGTTTGCGGTCACCGAGTCGCGGGAGTTGCTTGCCGATAAAAAGCCACCCGGTTCCGCGACTTCAGTTCATCGCATTGTTAGGTAGTAATCTATGGGATCAGGACATCTGCAGGCGACCGATGTATCTCGGCGTCTTGGCACAGTATTCACGATACTCGGCGCCGAAGCGCCTCGCAAGATGCGCCTCCTCCGTCTGCACCATCCTGTGGGCTATCCCGAGGTACAGACAGACCCACAGGACTCCAAGCAAAGACGGCCACAGCAGGGAATAGCCAGCCACTACGAAGAAGTACGCTACGATCTGCGGATTTCGACTGAATCGGTAGGGACCGGTCTTCCGTAGGCTTTGGGTATTGCGACCGATAGAGACTGACCATCCAAGCCGGGACATTGAGAGGTAGAGGGCAGCCAAGCCCAAGAAGATCAGTGTCGCCGCTAGGGCTCCCGATGGACTGGTCAGTCCGATCGCACTCAAAGTGGAATCTAGATAGATGTAGGAAGAGCAGCCATGAACGAAAAATATGGCCGTTTCAAAGAATGCGGAGCAACCGGTAAGCATTCCCTTTGTCCTGTAGTCCCGCGCAACTGCTTGGAAGATTAGCCAAGCGAGAGCTGCGATCCCCACGAAAGTGGCGGCTGGTATGACGAAAGACTTCATCGCTACCTACTGAGAATTTCCTAATCGGATGTCTAACGGACAAAACCCAACTGCAACGCGAAGCGTTGTCAGTTGCACTGGTAGAAATGTCGCAGCTTCATAGCCAGCTCGTTTAGTCTGAGAAAGATAACTTGGTGCTGACGATATTTCTTATAGACGATCTATATTGATGATTGAATTTTACTAGGCGTTGAGACGAGATATGTTGCCAATCTGGCAGAAACTCGAATTCTGTTGTCATAGATCATGGTTCTCCATAGTCTCTCAATGGGATTTACTTCGGGAGTATAAGGTGGTTGAAAAATGAAAATAATATTATCTGGTATTTCTAAATCTTCTTTATAGTGAAACCGTCCATTATCTAACTGAATAAAAT
>JASJDH010000485.1 GCA_030065175.1 Leptolyngbyaceae cyanobacterium MO_188.B28
CCCAGAGGAATTAGGCGTAGCTTGAATCACTTTTCCTGATAAATCTACATAACAATAAACTATTTTGAAAGTGAAGCGCAAAGATTTTCTAACTTGTCTATTTCAATAACAGAGAGCAATCCTAAATAGGTTATGAATCCGATAAAATCAGAATCCTGATTAGGCGTAGGTTACAAAGTTCTAATCACCCTTGAATATCTACAAATTAAATAGGATTCATATATGCGTACTCAACGAAACGAGAAATCAATTTAAATTACTTTAAAGACTGGTCAATTTCATTTCAATCAGAGTGTAGATTCGTTGGATTTAGCGCAGATTAATCAAGCCCTTCAAGAGGATTCCGTTAACCTCGGAGTGATGGAAGAATTTAGGGCGATGCGGCCCAAGTTCGCCATTCATCTATTTCAGACCTTAGATTCAACCAATTCAGAGCTTTGGCGATTGCTCGCAGCGGGCGCCCCGGCCGGGACTGTGGTGATTGCCGAACAGCAAACAGCCGGTCGCGGTCAGTGGGGAAGGCAATGGCGTTCCACTGACGGCGGCGTCTACCTTTCCCTCGCCATTGAACCAGAATTAGCAGCGACAGACAGTCTTCAACTCACCCTATGCAGTGCTTGGGGAATTGCGATCGCCCTCCGAAACCTGGGGGTTCCGGTTAGATTGAAATGGCCCAATGACCTGGTGATCAACGGCCGTAAACTAGGCGGCGTCTTGACGGAAACCCGAACAGGGCGGGCGGCGATTACTCAAGCTGTGATTGGCGTAGGCGTCAACTGGTCGAATCCGACACCAGACTTGGGGATCAATCTACAGACCATACTTGCGGAATATCCAGCTCCCGCATTGAAGCATATAGAAAGGTTGGCCGCAGTGGTTTTACGAGGCGTCCTGCAAGGCCATCAGCGGTGTCGGCAGATCGGCTTTGAGGCATTCATCGCCGCCTACGAAGCGCTATTGGTCAATATTGGGCAGGATGTGCAGGTAAATGGGCACTCTGGAGTCGTGGTCGGCGTCAATACCCAGGGAGCCCTAAGGATTCGTCTATCTGTCGAGGATACCGACCTAACGACAGAAGTTGCGCTTCCACCTGGCGCCATTACCCTGGGCTACAATGTTTAGATTGAAATCGTAATACTTTTTGAGGTTTGGTATTGCGGACTACGGAGACATGTTGATGATTCACCCTCCCCGTTCTAATTCCTCCCGTTACAGCTCCCTTTCATTTATCTTTCGGGGACTGAGTCTGATCGGCGGGTTAGGTTTAATCAGCAGTGGTTTTGTTCTGGCGGACACCCCTGCTGAATCTCAATCCGACCAGTCGGTTCCAACCGCAGCAGAATTGCTTCAACCCATCGCCTCAGCCGCTTCGCCCTCAGCCGCTGCTCCATCTGCACTCTCCGCTCCAGAGCCGTCGCCCGTAGTCCCCCAATTCAGCCAAAATCAACCGACGGGGCAACCTCAGGCATCCCCCGCACCTGTCGTCAAACTCGAATCACTCCTCCAATCGGTTGAGCGTTCTAACGTTCCATCCCATCTGTTGGCGCCAACCGGGACGACAAACGCCATTGAGTCTGCGCCTCTAGAAAGGGTCGAAACGCCCGCGGCTCCAGAATCAGTCCTTTCCCCCGCCGCGCCAAACGCTATTGCGCCCTCATCCATTCCCGCCAGTGAGTCAGCCCCCCCCAGATATAATGCTGTTTTTATCGATCCGACCGACTACAGCATTGGCGCAACCCAAAATCCTGATCTCCCCAGTATCGTTCTGTCCGAACGGACAACTGGCTGTCAGATCACCCTTGAACAGGGAGACGGCGTGCCGACGAATCTGTGCAGCAGCCCATTTGCAGCGGTCCAGACGGCAGTCGCCGTCCCCCAATCCGCTGGCAACGCTTCCTTCAATATAGGCCCCATCAACATCAGTCCCAACGGCATTAGCGTGGGAGCCACAAGCACTGCCAGCCGCGAGTATTACAACCGTATGGTGCGGCCTCTTAACTCCGCCCGACAGGGAGAGCAAGAATTTATCTTTCCGCTGTCAATTCCTGCGCCAATTACATCTCTGTTTGGCTGGCGCATGCACCCAATCCATAACGTCCAGCGCTTCCATACGGGCACTGACTTGGGCGCCCCCTTCGGAACCCCAATTTTGGCCGCCCAGGCCGGTCGGGTCGCTGTTTCTAATTTGATGGGCGGGTATGGCTTAACTGTTGTCCTCCGCCATGACGATGGGACCACCGAGTCCCTCTATGGCCACATGTCCCAGTTATTAGTCAAGCCTGGCGAAGAAGTCGAGCAAGGAGAGGTGATCGGACTAGTCGGCAGCACCGGCAACTCTACGGGTCCCCATCTCCACTTTGAGGTTCGTCAATTAACTGGAGACGGCTGGTTCGCCCTCGACCCCACCAATGTGCTTCAATACAGCCTGGCTCAACTGATGCAAACCTTGGAAAACCCATTAGCCGCCTTCGCTCTTGAGGGTGAGGCCGAGGAGTCCGAGTTTCAATTACCCTTCCGACCGGCGCAGCCTAACGCCAGTTAGACGCCTCTATGGTACTGGGACAAAATCATATCCAAAACTAGACCGCTCACCCGGTTGGACCGTAACCAATTGTGATGCCTGTTTGCGATCGCCCGAGGGCAAGAACCGGACGATGTCCGTTGAGCCCTCGGCTGTAAATCCGGCCTCCACCATAGCTTGCTGGACGCCTTGGCGGCTAGGATTGCGGTTTAGGGCGGCGATCAGGGCCTGCATGGCGTCATAAGCCATCGCTGTACGCCAGCTAACGTCTCCGCCCCACAGTTTGCGGGAATTTTGGACAAAGTCAGACTCAGTATTGGCCAATAGATGCCAGGGTATCGCCACCACCATATCCATCGCCGCCTCGCCGCCCACCTGCAGCGTTTTAGGGTTATACAAACTATCCCCGCCCAGCAAATCCATCCGACCGCGGTTAACGACGACGACTTGCAAGGCGCGGTCGAGGGTTGGGGTGTTTGCGGCTAACATCAACACCTCAACCTGCTGCTTAATCACCTGTTCTATTGCGTTTTGAGCATTGAAAGTGGGGCTGGCCAGGTCAAATTCAGCCAGCACCTGGCCGCCATCGCTAAAGACGGCGGTGGTGAATTCTTCCTTGAGGGACTGGCTGTAATCACTTTCAGAATTGAAGAATACAGCGGCTTTCTGCTTTTGCAGCTCCTCTAACATATAGCGGGCTAAGGCCGAGGCGGCGAAGCGATCGCTGGGCGCGGTGCGAAACACAAATTCGCTTAATCCAGAAATTTTCACAGAGGTGCTGGTGGGGGATATCAGCGTCAGTTTTCCGTCATCGTATACGGGCGCCGCCGCCAGAGTAACCCCGCTGCTAAAGTGCCCAATCGCCGCCAATACATCCGGATCGTTCACCAACGTCTTCGCCGCTTGCTGCGCCGTTGCTGCATCGTTTTGATCATCCACAATCACGATCTTCAGTGGGATGCCTTGAACGCCATTGGCCTGATTAATTTCAGTTTGCGCCTGGGCGACGCCTCGTAATATCTCCAAGGCAGGGTTAACCGACGCGCCAATGGGGGCTGAAACGGCGATCTTATAGGAAGATTGTTCGCCAATGCGGGCATTGTTCAGATAGATTAAAGCTTCAGGATCATTGCGGTCAGCCCGCAGCGCCGCCTCGAAGTTGATCACAGCTTGAGGGTAGTTGCGGCCTGCGATCGCGTCAATCCCCATTTGCTTCTGCTGAGACATTTCGCTGGGGATTAACCCCCGCTCCCCTGAACTCAGTTGGGTCTGAGTCTGCTGCCGCGTTTGAGTTGAGCGGGCGCCATCTGGCGTTCCGAATAGATTTTGTTTGAACAACCACCACCCGCCAGCGCCGACTAACCCTAAGGTAATCAGTAAGGTCAGAAAAAGCTTTGCCGTTTCATTGCGATTGGTTTGAGACATTCTTTGGGACATGGTGAACAAGCCTTCTAATCTATTAACGCATCAATAGGGCGATCTTGCGGTTATCAACTTAATTAGGCTTATTCCACCAGGGTGGAAATTTGTCAGTCATTTGTTATTTGCCATTTGTCACTAGTGACTTGCCATGGGGTGTTTGTGACTTGTCAATTTACGACTTGTCAATTTACCAATGACCATTAATCAATCACCCATAAGCCGCGACTCCGCCAATTTTGCTCATCAAGGGCTTGTTCTAACGCCGGAGAGTCAATCACCCCATGGTCCACCAAGAGTTCTCCCAATTTTTGGTGGGTTGAAGATTGGATAATGATAAAGCAGTCTAATTGCGATTGGGAAAGCAGTCTTTTGCGAACCAAAATTTCACCAAGTTTCATATCTGGCATCCCTGATCAAATCTTCTGGCGGTAAGCGTTAGGTCACTGCAAACTCATGAATTGGCTCTTTTGGGTCTGACCAACAGGGTGAGCCCTTGTCTACCGATAATGGTGACGCTGTCGCCAGGCAGCACAGTCGCTTGGCAATCCGGTTGGTAGAATCGGGCGGGCCAATAGGTTGCCTGGAAATAAACCCGTCCGCGGCAACTGGGACTAATCGTTTTCTCAACTCTGGCAGTGGTTTTAACGGGTGCAAAATTAGAAAATTCTGATAGTTCCAAAACAGGTGAAAGCGTCATCTTAGAAACTCCTTGAAACTCCTTTGCGAACATTGCTTGAGATTGACTTTTCATTTCAACTGTGGGGTTATTGAATTTAGCATCTGACTTCTAGGGAATCGTAAGTTGGCTTTTGTAAAGCGCTTTGCTTCCTTTGAAGCGATGTCCATAATGTACTAGAGCTGGGGGTTAGCAGGGTTATAACCAACGTTATGGAGTCAGTTAGGATCTGGAATACTGGGGGCTAAGTCGGTTAGGATGCCTAATAGATATTCCGTCTTTGCTTGTTGGAATGGACCTGAACCCAGCATTATTCGCAGAAGTTAGAAGTGATTGGAACCTGGAACGGTTGTATGCAGATCTTGCTGACGCCAAACATCAAGTCGCCCCCCATACTAAACCGGGTTTGACCGTAACCGAGAAGGAGCGCCTACGGGGGTTGTTATGTGGTTTCAGCCCAGCCGAAATCGCCAAGCAGCAGTTTAAGCAAGCCAGGACTGTTGAAGTGGCCCTCTGCCAAACATTGTATCGCTATGTTGAGACCCTGACTGGCCGATCCCACAACGCCTTGGAGAGCTGGAGGGACGTGGCTAGCTGGCTAGCCGCCGCCGGATATCAAACTTCAAAAACCGAAATTAACTGGAGCCAAGCGCCCGATGTTTCAGTCTTTTACGGTAGGCAAGAAGAGTTGGGAACTCTCCAGCAATGGATTACCAGCGAATCACTCAATGACGCCAAGCAATCCTCCTGTCGCTTGGTCGCGCTCATAGGCCCCGCCGGGATGGGTAAAACAGCGCTGGTGGTAAAGCTCACCAATCAGATCCAATCAGAGTTTGACTGTTTGATCTGGCAATCTTTGCGTCACGCTCCAACCCTAGAAAGGGTGCTAGGAAACTGGCTACAGCCGCTGCTGAATGATTCCGCCGAACTCCCGCCCCATTTGCACGACAAGATTTCCTGCCTGACAAAATATTTGCGCGATCGCCGGTGTCTTATCGTGCTGGACAGTTTCGACACCCTGCTAAACCCCGGAGATTTCGCCGGTCACTATCGGGAAGGTTATGAGAACTATGGGGAATTATTGAGGCGAATTGGGGAAGAACAGCATCAAAGCTGTTTATTGGTGACCAGTCGAGAATCGACCAAAGAAATTGTCATGCTGGAAGGCCCCAATCGACCTGTCCGTTCATTAGAACTGGCGGGATTGGGGCAGGCAGGCCGAGAAATTCTCAAAGAAGCATTGCTTTCTGGAGACTCGTTTTGGGACCAGCTGATCCGGATTTATCGAGGCAATCCCTTAGTTTTGAAACTGGTGTCGACGACCATCCGAGACCTGTTTAACGGCAATGTGGCTGGCTTCCTTAAGCAAGGCCGCACGTTAATCACCACTGACCTGATCGATCTGATTGGGAAGCAAGTTGAGCGGCTATCAACCGCCGAAAAAGCAGTCCTGCGCCAGCTTGCTGAAAATCAGGAACCCTTAGACATCAACGATCTGAAAGGATTGCCCCCCCTGGAGGTTTTCCCAGCCTTAGAATCATTGGTGAAGCGATCTCTGGTCGAGAAAAGCGCTGCAGGTTTTACGCTACGCCCCGTGGTTATGGAATATGTACGCGGCTTGAATGGCAATTCTAAAGAGAATTTAGTGTGAGCTATTGTATCAATCCCAAATGCTCAGACCGCTGTAATCCAGATCGGTCAGAGCGATGCCAGGCCTGTGATACGCCGCTTTTGATCCAGGGACGCTATCGGCTGATTCGCCCCCTGCGGGATCTAGATGAATGGGGCAACACGGAAATCTTTGAGGTGGACGACCAGGGTGTCTCAAAGGTATTGAAAATACTCAAAACCCCCAGGCTATTGCCGTTGTTTGAGCGGGAGGTAAAAACCCTACAGCAACTCCAACACCCAGGGATTCCTCAGGTGGAGCCCGATGGCTATTTCACCTTGTCCCTAGAAAACGGATTGGAGGTGTACTGCCTGGTGATGGAAAAAATCACCGGGGAAAACCTAGAGGACTGGATGGAGAAACGAGGGCCGATTGATCAACCCCTCGCCCTGAAGTGGCTGAGCCAACTGGCCGAGATTCTCGACCAAGTCCATCGCAATGAGCTTTTCCATCGAGACATTAAATTGTCCAATATTATGCTCAGACCGAATGATCATCTAGCGCTAATCGATTTCGGCACGGTTAGAAAGGTGACCAATACCTATCTAGCGAAAATTGGCGGTCGACGCGACGTCACCAGCGTAGTCTCCCCAGGCTATACGCCGCTGGAGCAAATTAACGGCAAGGCGGTGCCGCAATCTGATTTCTACGCCCTGGGACGATCGTTTGTGTATTTGCTCACAGGAAAACACCCAGTCGACTTTGAAGAAGATAGCCAAACCGGCCAACTCAATTGGCGAGATCATGCCCCCACAATTTCCCCCTGGTTCGCTAATCTAATCGACGACCTGATGGCTCCTTTTCCCGGTCAACGCCCCCTCAACGCCCAGGAAATTCTGCGCCGCCTGGCCACTGGCCCCACCTGGCCTCAACCCCGAATAATGTCAAAAATCACCTATGTTCATCTCCTCGCCGCCATCAACATTGGGTTGTTAATTGCGCAATTGGTTGTCATCGGCTGGAAGTGGTCCAGCTACCGGCAGTACCGGTTCAATCAGGGGAGTGACGCTCGGATAGAAATCGTGGGCGATCGTACCTGATGGGCCATTAGGGATTTGCGTCAAAATAAAGTCCCAGTTAAAGGCAGTGGATGTCCCTATGGTGGATAGTGTGGCGCAGTCGTCAGGTAACCGCCTTCCCATAAGCTTGAATTAACCCCAAACAAGCAAGGGAGAGCATCATGACGAAGGCCACACCAACTAGATCTTACACCGGAGAAGATGTCTAC
>JASJDH010000486.1 GCA_030065175.1 Leptolyngbyaceae cyanobacterium MO_188.B28
CCTGGTTGTGCTTGAAATGCTGAGACGACTGAGACATTCTATGACACTTCGAATTTCTGGTAATCACTCAAAATCCCATCGGTTTAGCAGGCGTTGCATGTGGTTTGGCTCCCTAGTCGCAGGGACAGCTGCGATCGCCTTCGGTTTATCCAGTCCTTCTGCTTTAGCCGCTGATCCCTTCCGGACTGATAACCAACATGAAATCGGCGACAAGACTGAAGCGGCCTTTGAAGCCATCTTTAAATATGGAAATTACACCGAGGCGCGAGAATATTTGCAGCAAGCGGAAGAATCTGAAGCAAATGAACCGATGGTGCATGCCATGTTAGCTTCGATGGCTTACCTGAATGAGGACTGGGATGAATTAAAAACTAGAGCAGAACTGACCCGGTCAACTGGAGAAAATTTGATTGAAGTTGATCCGCTGCGGGGGCACCTTTACACGGCGGTCGGACATTTTTTGGAAGGGGCCCACACGGTTACAACCCAAGGGATCGCCAGAGGTACGCCCACTGCGCTACGCAAGCTACAGAAAGTTTTCAGTCATTTTAATCAGGCTGAAAAGATTTCCGAGGACGATCCTGAATTGAGTCTCATCAAGGGATATATGGATTTGCTATTAGCCGTCAATCTCCCCTTTTCAGATCCGGCAGAGGCGATTAGCCAGCTAAATACCCATGGATCACCGGACTATATCGCCCAGAGAGGCATCGCCCTTGGCTATCGAGATCTGGGTCAATACACTAATGCGCTTGAAGCCGTCGATCTCGCCATTGAGGAAGCCCCGAACAACCCTGAGCTGTATTATCTCAAAGCTCAAATCTACGCCATTGATGACAGAGATAGCGAAAGCCTAGAACTCTATAGCAGGACTTTGGAGTACGCGGAGCAGCTTCCAGAGCGCCTGGTGCAGCGAATTCGCTTTGAGCATTGTTTGGTGGAGGGGAATCCAGGCCCGACTTGCTCTGAGAGAGTGGGGTACGATTAATTTGTCTTCTTAAATTTGGTTGCTGTAATTGGGGAATATAGGAGTTAGAAGCGAGGAACATCCATATCGTTTTATCGCAAATCCCTAACTCCTTTCTCCCTGCCCCTTTCATGCATTAGGTTCGTCGCCCTAACTGCGACACACATAATGCTTATAGTGGTAAGCCCCTTTTACCCCTTGACCATATTCTTCTGGAACAAGACACTTATGTTCTGATAAATCAGGGCCATAATTGAGCAGCCACAAATCAAAGGGGCGTTCAATTTCTGCTAGTTTCTGCGGCAGGGTCACATCAGGATGGATCTGCTGTTCATGATTTTGTTCCAGGATCAGGAATCTGGGCGGCGCAGCCCAATTCTGATCAGCGGACTGGGGATTAAAGCGGCGCTGGATTTCCCACCCTAATCCCATAATCTCAATGCCGATCACAGTGGGCTTGGGGGTAATGATAGTAGGGGTGCCGATTACCACAGGAGCCGTTGACTGGCCTTGAATCAAGGGAATAAATCGATCTGGCCTGAAAAATTTGGGGAAGCTCAGATTCAAAACCACAAACAAACTGCTGACGACTCCGACTGTAACCACAGAGGCGACAAATTGCCTCCCAGAAATTTTTATCTGACTAAAGGGCAGCGTGATCACCGGGACCTTCAACTTAGGATGATGCTCCCAGTAAAGGGCCAAACCAGCTCCTACGAGCACGATTAAACTAGGGAAAAAAACGAAGTTGTAGCGATGTCCCCGGGTAATGTCCTGCCCCAATCCATAGCTGACTAAGAAAAACAAAATATTGGCGACTACAAAAAATCCACCGATGATTTGTATGCCTAAGCGGGTATCTGATTGTTGGAGTTGGGTTCGGAGGCTGCGCACTAAGAGCGCCGCCATCCAAATTAGAAACGCCAACATGAACAAGATGGTGACAATGACAAATACTAGGCCATGCAAGCGATAGCCCACTGTCGCTGGGGTGAGGACGACAAATATCCAACCCGCCAAAGACTGGATAAGTGGATTAATCCAGTAGAAGGGATCCGTTGGATTGACCTTGAGAAAACTGGCTTGGGGACTGCCATAGAAATTCAGCCAAACCGGCGCCCAGATCAGCACTCCCACCAGAGTTCCAGCCGCAACGATATAAATTCTTCGCCAATGGGTCTGAATCCACGCCCCCTTTCGCCTCCGACTTTGCCGCCAGCATAAAGCGAGTAACACGCATCCTTGGGATAAAGAGGTGAGAGAACAAAAGTAATGGGTGGCGATGCCCAAGGCGTTAATTCCCACCCACAGGCAGAGGGTCCGTAAGGGCAGCGGTTTGTAGGCGTGGACAGCTCTGACGGCGATTGAAAAACAGCACAATGAGGCTATTACCACAAGTGTTGCAGCAGTATAGTGACGCGCTTCCTGCGCCAGGAAAATGGCGAAGGGGGACAGCATCATCACAACTGCGGATAGATGCGCCACTAGAAGAGACCGAAACGCTAACCATCCCAAGGTGAATATGGCTGGGATCGACAGAGCCCCCAACAATGCTGGGAGTGAGCGGGCCGCCCAAATGGAAGCTAATCCATCATTCCAGGGCAATAGCTTCATCCACAGGTGAGCTAGTACAAAATAAGCAGGGGGATGATTATTTTCTTGCAACAAATGTCGAATCACATCCCCGGTCGTTGCAGCGGGATCCCACCGAATCGGGGATAGCAACTCGTCGATCCCCATGATTTGATCAAGGGGAAGACTACCCGTTCTATTCCCTAAGCTGAAAACAACCGTTGAGACCTCATCCATCCAGGGGGGTTTTGCTGATAAATGGGTCAACCGTATACCGAGTCCAATTAAAAACCAGAGGACCAATAATATGATGTGAAAATTTCTGCCGGTATAGAAGCGCTTAAATTTTTGAGTGTCCATGGACGAGGAATTCGCGGCCCAACATTGTCGGGATTAATGTACCATGCTTCCCCGATCGGAATGCAGGGTGCGGAGGGAGATGGGCAGATCAGGAGGATGGGAAAATTTGAAAGACGTGAATCTAGCGTTTGGGTGTTGCAGAATGAAAGAAGGGCGGTTAAAAGACGAAAGGTGATATGCTAATCGAGCCTTAATAGTGTGTGGAGTGGGAATGCAGGTTCAGTTTCGCGAGTGCGACTTTTTTAACCTTTGGCTCTGGCTCGAATTTAATACGGTCCCTTCTCCAATGGAGCGTCAGTACGTTGAAGAAATATTTGACTCTTGGTTTTTCCTGGGGAAGTTAGGAGGATTTAATGCGGAAAACCTCCAGGTCCAAGAAACTGGATTAGATATTAGTTATCTGCCCTACAGTGAAGAGACGGCAGGGCGTAGTATGCTTTCCCTCATGCACAATATGGGAGAAATTGAATATCAAGGCGTGTGGGCGCGTTGCTGGTTTGACTTGGGCACCACAGACGCGCTTGCGATTGACGTCCTGATTAACGCGCTGCGACAATTTAGCGAAGAATATGTCGCCCTTGAGAGACTGATCATTGGCGGCGAAAATGAAGACTGGCCTATTCCAGGAAGCGGTCAACCCACTTTCTTTGAAGAAGAGTAACTTATTAGGCAGAGTGAATCAACGAAACATACTGCTGACCGAACTCTCTTCGTGAATCCGCCAAATAGCTTCTCCAATTAAGTTTGCGACTGAAAGCATGGTTAATTGATCAAACCTGCGTTCCTCAGCAACAGGCACCGTATTGGTGACAATGACCTCTTCAAATATGCCGCTGGACAAGCGCTCAATGGCGGGGGGGGAGAAGACTGCATGGGTGGCGCAAGCGTAGACTTCGCGAGCGCCTTCTCGACGCAACAGGCGAGCGCCTTCGCAGATTGTGCCCGCCGTATCGATCATGTCATCGACTAAAACCGCTGCTTTACCCTGCACATCTCCGATTAGATTCATCACTTCGGCTACGTTATGGGCCTGACGTCGTTTATCAATGATGGCGAGGGGCGCATCGTTAAGCTTCTTGGCGAAGGCCCTGGCCCTCGCTACACCGCCCACATCGGGAGAAACCACAACTAGATCAGATAGGTTTTTTTTGGCTAAGTAATCAATTAAGACCGGTGAGCCGTAGACGTGATCGCAAGGAATGTCAAAGTAGCCTTGAATTTGAGCCGAATGCAAGTCCATCGCTAGAACTCGACTCGCCCCGGCCTGAGTCATTAAGTTGGCGGCCAGCTTAGCTGTAATAGATTCCCGCCCAGCTGTTTTGCGATCCGCCCGAGCGTATCCATAGTAAGGAAGCACCGCTGTGATTTGACGCGCCGACGCTCGTCGACAGGCATCGATGATAATCAACAGCTCCATCAAGTGATCATTCACTGGGTAGCAGGTGGGCTGAATCAAATAAACATCACAGCCGCGAATAGACTCCTGAATTTGAACATAGTGTTCTCCATCAGCAAATCGCTTGCGGATCATGGGGCCTAAATCGATACCCAGGTAGCGAGCCACTTCACGGGAAAGCGCTACATTAGATGAACCTGAGAACAACTTTAATCGATTATTTTCATTAATTTGAAGCAGCGAGGTTGGCAGCGTCAGAGTTGCAGAGCGAATCACAACAATCCCTCAAAGTGTGATCATGGAAATCCTAGCACCCTAATTCAGAAATTATTTGAGCATTTTTTCCGAAGCTAGAGACGTCATACACGCGTAAACCCCTCAGTAAATACACGACGGGGAAATGACGCCTTACACAAGCAATACAAAAAGTTCTACTGAATCTAGAACGAGCCCATCAAACAAACAATTTAAACATAAACAATTTAAATCGGCCAGTCATCGAATAAATTGCCACTGAAGCAAAATTAACCTTGATTGACTGACTATACTTATCTATCTCATCTCAAGAATAGTCTTTTGGGAATATTTTAAGACTCATTTAATTGTTGTTGAAAGGAGTCTAAATGCTCCTAATCAGCAATTGGCGCAACTAATCGCTAATACCCATATCTGAAATTTGCCGGATATGGGGGACAGGGCTGATTGCTTGAGCAAAGCTATTGGTCATTTTCTACTCACATTCTGTTTACATAGTATATCTGTGGCGTAGACTGATTACGCTGTGATTTTTGGCGCCAGTAGATTATCGAGAGTACACTGTCGATGCATGGCGAATGAACGATGGATAAAATAGGTGAAATCTCTAATAAAGCAGTTGACTAGAGATGGCTAGAGAACTTGTTGCGCTTTTAGCAATTGCCAAGTTCGAGGTAAGTTCATCTGAAGGGCGGCTGCTACGGTCTGTAATAGCTTTAGATTGGGCAGTTCAGGGTCAATTTTTTCTGCTTTATCGAGGGACTGTTGGGCCTGTTTAGGTTGGAAACTGTAAATGTGGACGAATCCGAGGTAAGCCCAATGGTAAGGGTTTGTCGGATCAACTTCGGTTAAATGGCTGAGGGTGGCGATCGCGCCCTTTGCTTTCTGCTGCAGAACCTGGGCTAACGCTAAGCCGTAAAGCCACTCTAGGGTATCCGGCTGATGCTGGAGACGATAGGTGAGGGATTGCTCAACCTGAACTAAATAATCTTGAATTGGGTCATATTGGTTAAGTCGCCCCGTATCCGTGAAAATTGGGTCTAACTCTCCCAAGGACAGTCCTTGGGCAAGCTGCCGCAACTGAGTGCCGAGATCAAGTTCAGGGGTGGCTATCGGAGGCGTTACGCCAGGGGCGATCCGAATGTTGGCGTCTGTTACCGCCAGCGGATACGTTTCCCCCGTTTTCCGATTGAGGTAGCTGGCCTGCAATCCATAGCTCCCCGGCGATAAGCCTGCGCTTGGCAGCATCGCCAAATGCTCTGTCACCGTAAATCCCGCTTTAGAGGTTTGCGGATCTAAGCCAGCGTAAAGATGACCTAACCCGATGGCGTGATCATGGATCCATCTCTGGGCGGTTTTGTCAGAGGTTGTCTGGCTGTCCGGCCCAAGCTCTAGATTTTCCGCCTGCCATGTCAGGATTAACAAACCGTCTTGTAAATCTTGCCAAGGGCCTGTCAGCGTATAAGTGACCGGTATTGCCTCGCCAGATGAAGCGGCGGCAGGCGCTTGGACCGCCTCTAAAGCCACTTGGGTCAGATCTTGATTAATTGGTTCTACCTGCACTGGTGCGATCTGGCGGTGATGCAATCTCAATTCACTGCCATCGGGGAGATTCCAGGTGCGTTGTATGGTTAATTCCGAGCTTTGCTCCACTAATCTTTGTAGGATTTCTTTGGCTTCGGCGTGGGAGCCCTGCGGGCCTTGTTCCCCCGATTTGGTCAGAAACCAGACCAGCGATCGCGCATCTTGATCGGCATAGTCCGCGTTAAAACTCACTTCCCGACTGTATACTCGAAAATCTTGCAACGCGCCGTAAAAATCCAGGTTCATCGGGTTGAGCTGGGGGAGATTGGGAATCACCCCCACCGTTGATCGTAAATAGGGTGCGCTTTGGGTCACCTCCGCCATAATTTCCCAGTGGGGCCACGGTTCGCCCCGATAGGGCAGGCGCTGTTTCTGCAGATGGAGAACCCCCGATAAGGGGAAAATACTGGCTGCGATCAGTAACCCAGTCCAACCTACCGTCCCCCAACGCAAACAGATTCCCCCCCATCCCCGCCATAGGGTTAACCCTCTAGCCAGCACCACCATGACAATTGGCGTGTAGGGCAAAATGTGACGGGGATCTTTATTTTGCAAGACTGACAGCAAACAATAGCACCCCAGAATGAAGCCAAACAGCCATAGCCAAACTCGACGGCGGTTGGGCGGCGGCGAAGCTTGACTTGATGTTGATTTCCGCCACCCTAGAACGGCTACGGCTAAGCCAGTCAGCCAACTGCCTAAGGAAATCCATAGCATGGGGTGGGAAACCATGTAAGGTAAGACTCGCCAGTAGTAACTCCAGGCGGACAGGGGATCGCCTGGAGTTACGCCTTCTGGGATCCAGGTGGCGTTCGATTTACTGCTGGAGGTTAGAATGGTCAGCCAATTGATCTGAATCCAGAAACCACAGATAAAAAGGGCGATCGCAAACGCCATCCCTAACTGCCCTAATCGAAGCCATTGTCTGCGGATTAGAGATTCGATCACCACCCAAAGAATGGGGATCAGCAAAAACATTAAGCTAGTGGGCTTACTCAGAAGCGATAGCCCCAAGCCAACTCCAAACCCTAAGCCCCATCCCCATCTGCCTCGCGTTGTGGATGCATCCCGCCATAGGGTCAGGCAAGTAAAGGCGAACACAATACAGGCAGTTAGCCCATAATCCAACAAATAGTCTGTGCGGATAAACACTAACTCTGGCGCCAGCAGGCATAGGCCAGCCGCCCAGAGTCCGGTCTGGCGATCGCATAAATGTCGTCCGAGACCATATATCGTCACCAACAGGATCGCCGTAAATAAAAGATTGACCATGACTGCCTGGTCAAATCCTCGGCCGAGTAAAGTGAGAAGAGGAACTGTCGCCAAGTAAACAAAGGGAGCCCGATAGCTGATTGACTGACGCCAGAGTTCTGTCCA
>JASJDH010000487.1 GCA_030065175.1 Leptolyngbyaceae cyanobacterium MO_188.B28
ACCGCTGTAGGGGCGAAGCATTTGGCTGTGAGTCTTCAGACACTCCTGTCAATTTCGCGCCAAATGCTTCGCCCCTACAGCGGTACACAACTTATTCTTGACCTAGAGGCTTGATGATTATTCTCTCTACAAGAGAAGTAACTCTGGGGCTGGAGGCTGAGGCTTAGCTACATAAGAGACTCTCCTTTCACAGCAGCCGCGCCGCTCCCGAAGGCTATGCCTCCAATCGCGGCGCGGCCCACAGATAAAGCTTGGTAAATACAGCTTATGAAGATTTTGCCGATAGATGCTGCTTTGCCAACAGCAGCCTACACTTTTGCCTTAGGTTAGCTGATAGGACAACTAAAACAAATCCAGATCCGTCACTGCTCCCTGACTGCTAGAGGAAACTAGCTTAGCGTACTTAGCCAAAATCCCCTTCTTGTAACGAGGCGCTGGCGCCTGCCACTGCTCACGGCGTTTCGCCAGTTCCTGATCGGACACATTCATCTGCAACAATCGGGCGTCAGCGTCAATGGTTATAGAGTCGCCTTCTTTAACCAGACCAATGTTGCCGCCCACCGCAGCCTCAGGGGCCACATGGCCGACTACCATACCGTAGGTGCCGCCGGAAAATCGACCGTCGGTAATCAGGCCGACTGAATCACCCAATCCAGCGCCAATGATGGCGGAAGTGGGAGCCAACATTTCCCGCATGCCTGGACCGCCTTTCGGCCCTTCATAGCGCACTACAATCACATCGCCTGCTTTAATTTCGCCAGCGAGAATCGCTTTCAGACAATCTTCCTCAGATTCAAAGACGCGAGCCGATCCAGTGATTTGGCGGTTTTTAATCCCAGTGAGCTTGGCCACAGATCCTTCAGTCGCCAGGTTGCCTTTGAGAATCCCTAAGTGCCCTTGGGGATAAATGGGGTTATTGAAGGGGCGGATGACCACTTGATCCGCTCGCGGTTCGGCGGGTATGTCCGCTAACACTTCTTCAATCGTTTGCCCTGTAATCGTCAGGGCGTCCCCATGCAATAGCCCATTCGCCAATAAGATTTTCATCACCTGGGGAATGCCGCCCGCTTTGTGCAGATCGGTGGCGACGTATTTTCCAGAAGGCTTAAGGTCGCAGAGGACAGGGACTCTGGCTCGAATCGGCTCAAAGTCTTCCAAAGTAAAGGGGACTCCCATGGCGTGGGCGATCGCCAGGAAATGCAGCACCGAATTGGTGGATCCCCCCACCGCCATAATCACCGAAATTGCGTTTTCAAACGCCTTACGGGTGAGAATTTGGCTGGGTAGTATTTGCTGCTTGATGGCTTTGACCAAAGCGAAGGCGGATTTCTCCGCACTCTCCGCCTTCTCCTCATCTTCCGCCGCCATGGTGGAGGAATACATCAGGCTCATGCCCATGGCTTCAAAGGCGGAGGACATGGTGTTAGCGGTGTACATACCGCCGCAGGAGCCCGCCCCCGGACAGGCCCGACGTTCAACTTCCAGGAGTTCAGCTTGATCAATTTTGCCGGCGCTGTATTGGCCGACCGCCTCAAAAGCGCTCACCACCGTTAGATCTTGACCTTTGTAATGACCTGGCTTGATAGTGCCGCCGTAAACAAAAATGGCGGGTATGTTCATCCGGGCGATCGCAATCATCGCCCCGGGCATATTCTTGTCGCAACCGCCAATCGCCAGGACACCGTCCATACTTTGGCCCGTACAGGCAGTTTCAATGGAGTCGGCGATCACCTCTCGAGACACCAGAGAATATTTCATCCCCTCAGTCCCCATTGAAATACCATCACTAATGGTAATTGTGCCAAAGGTTTGGGGCATGGAACCAGCCGTACGTAAAGCTGATTCCGCCCGCTCAGCCAATCCATTCAGCCCCACATTGCAGGGGGTAATGGTGCTATATCCATTGGCCAGACCCACAACTGGCTTGGTAAAATCCTCATCCCCGAAACCGACCGCCCTCAACATGGCTCGGTTCGGAGTTCTCTGAACGCCTTGGGTTACAACCTGACTTCTGAGGTTATCGGGCATATCTCTAAATTCCTGTCCTCTCTATCACCTAGCTAATCACGAAATTAACGAGACTTTCGATTAACTTGAATTAAGCGCCTGTGTAGCGAGTAGCAAGCCGATCACTGCACATCAACAATTCAAATGATCCTAACTATACGCGCCCTTAGGATTGAGGCGGGAGACAAACAAACTCCTCACATCTTCTTCGCTTTCGCTTTAGCGCTTATCTTCGCTTTAGCGCCTATTTTAATCAAATTGCTTGTAGAAGTTGACGATTGCATGTAACAATCGTCTTTCCTAGACATTAAGTAAAAATCAAGACACTAAGTAAATACTTTTAAAATTGTAGGTTCAAGCTAATCTATCAAGTTCAAGCTAATCCATATTGAACTCTGTAGTTCCGCTCATGTCCACACCCCCTCTCCCCCGAGGGAATTAGCGCATCACGCACAAAGACCAGATCAAACCAAGGGTTATCCCCCCATCACCCTTGATAAAACCTGTCGCAGGTCTGGGCATCGATTGCGTCAGGCTGTTTTTCCGTATCAACTCACCCTTGAATTACATACCCCAAAACAGCGAGAACGTCAGCCTGCAGGAGTCATAAGACAAATGTTATGAACGCAGAAAAACTGCTAAACAAGTATGCAGTGGGAGAGAGGAATTTTAGTAACGTTCAAATAGGAGAAATCAATCTTGCCAATCAAGACTTGAGCAGAGCCGATTTCCGACACGCTGATCTGCGCAAGGCCAACTTAAAAGGCGCAAAACTGATTGGCGCTAATTTTCGAGAAGCCGTGTTGATCGGCGCCAATTTAGCTGAGACGAATTTAACCTTAGCCAACTTAATCGGAGCTAATTTGACGGACGCCAATTTGCAGAGCAGTCGATTAACGGAAGCTGGAATGCGGAGCGTAAATTTAGCGCGCGCCAATCTCAGTCAGGCAAATTTGCGGGAGACGATCCTGAATGAAGCCAACTTTGACACAGCCAATTTGCGAGAAGCGAATCTGCATGAGGCCAGCCTCAGCCGAGCCAGGATGGTAGGGGTCGATCTGACGGGGGCGATTTTAGAGAATGCCAACTTGAGCAGCACCCTTCTCAACGGAGCCATTCTCAAGGACGCGACTCTGGTTGGAGTTCTCCTCAACAGCTCGATGATGGAAGGGGCGGATCTTCGGGATGTAGATTTAAGTCGAGCCAAACTGAGCGGCTGTAACCTTGTCAATGCTAATCTCAGCGGCGCTAATCTGAGGAGCGCAAATTTGAGTTGGAGTTCTCTACGAGGCGCCAATCTAACGGGGGCGACCCTTTATCGGGCCAAACTCCATTGGTCTAATCTAAGCGGGGCCAATCTAACAGAGGCGGTCTTGATCAACGCCAAGCTAGACTACGCCAATCTCCGGAACACTAATTTGGCTGGCGCTATTTTGCCGGATGGCCTGACCTATGACTGACCAGATGCCCATTTTGCCGAAAGAGATTCATCGGGTTGACCACAATTAAGGAAGGATAACTCATCCGAAGATAAGCCAACATCTGATTTTGCATCACATTCAGCCGCCGCCGCACCACAATCACCTCAAGATGAAGTAAAGAAGTCATGAGTTTCAGGGGTGTGCTGTGTTGATTGGACCAACTCTCAACCAATCGCAGCCAACTAGTAATGCTGCCGGGAAGGTCGGTGCTAAAGCGTAAAGGTAAGTCTGGGGTTGAAAAAGATTGGGCGTAGGTCGCCGTCAAAAATGGGGCGTAGGTTGCGGCTTCAGAGGTCTGTTGCTTCACGAAGCTCAAGATTACCCCCTGTAAGAACTGGCGCAGATTGGCCGTCACCTCACCTCTAAGTTCAGGCATGAAGGGGATTTCATCCAACGCGGGATTTAGATTAGCGGGATCCCCGACGCTAAGATGCGTCCCCCCAATGACGGCAATCAAGTACTTTGGCAACATCAGTTGAGTGAATGGCCGCAACTGCTGATCAATGGTCGGCGTAACCGCATCATGGGTGCTGGCCAACATCAACGTCGGGATGTTGATTTGACTGAGTCCAGCATCGCCAAACAATTCCCCAATGATCGGATTCATCGCCGCCACCTGAACAATCCGGGGATCCCGTAGGTCTACTATTTGGTCTGGCAAGTCAACGGCGGCGCATTGCAGCCAATCAGCAGGGGAGAGGCCGACAGGCAAAATATCGTTACAAAAATCTTCTAGGTTGCGAATATCTAATTTAGCGCCAGCTAACGCTAATCCGGTATATCCTCCCAAGGAATGGCCGATTAAGACCGCCCGGTTCGTCTTGAATTTGCCTCTGAGAGGATAAGAGTGACTATTCAATTTAGCCAGACTATCCAAGACAAAACTGACATCTTTGGGGCGATCAAGAAATTCAGTCGCTGGCAGAATTCGGCTGGGTTGACGGCTAGCGCGCGGATCTAGGGAGAGCTCAGACAAAGACGCCAAATTACTGCCGGGGTGTTCTATCGACGCCACTGTCAAACCATAGGACGCAAGATGGCGGCTGAGATAGGTGAGGAATCGGCGATCAGCTCCAAATCCATGGGAAAACAAGACCAGTGGGCCGTTAGTGCGCTTGCTCCAATAAATATCGACAGGGATGTCCCGATCCCGCTTCCGATCGCGGAAAATCATTTCCTGTTTCCGGACGATTTCAGGACCGGGTTCAGAGGGCGAGAAAGCTGCTTCAAATTCGCCCTCCGCCTCAACTGATAATTCATGCTCTAGGACGCTGCCAAGCGCTTGACTCTCCAAGCGGGACAGATTGAGTTGGGAGGCGAGGGCGATCGCAGCGGTGAGATCAATTTCCAGCGTATCCTCGGGAATTGACCGGAGGATGCTCAATAGGCTTAGTCCCTCCGTTTGAGAGGCGGCTAGCCGAATTGCAGTTTGGATTTGCTCCACCGTCATCTCTGGAGCGATGCGCGTAAGGGTGTCGAGCAGTTGTTCGCCGTTAGGGGATTGTAATATATCGTTAATAACGCGATCGCTGACCTCAGGATCAATCGCCAGATGATTATGCAGAGCTTGTCGCACCTGCGGCGTTAGCAACGGCTCATACATTTTCAATCGAGGCGGCGCCACCCCCGTTTCAGCGTATTGCTCCAAGTCTTCGATTTCAATGGTTTGGGTCAACGGTCCCACCCGAATCATCAACCGATCTGCAGCCAACCCTGGAGCCGCCATCCATCCGCTGGAGATAAACACCCCCCCCAACAGCAATCTCTGGAATCGCCGCCAAGCGGGCATGAACTGTTTACTGTTTAAACGTTTAGCTTCAAGCGAAGAATTAGCTGGCACAGTTTTTCAGAATCTCGTCAGTTTATAAACAACTATCGGGAGCAAAATGATAGGCAGCCCTGCCTGAATCTATCTGCCTTGGGGAACAAATTACTTCACTCTCTTGAGTGGATTCACTGTTGGATTCACTGTTGAATTCACTGTCTAGTTAATTCACTCTACTCGACCTGAATCAGAGATGTCACAGTTCCCAAAGTGAAGTTTCTTATCAAAGAACTCAATTTCCATGAAGTTAATGCACAAAGTCTTGATCGGGGTGATGGGACCTGGAAACTCTGCGAACCCCAAGGTTCAGCAAGTTGCCTATGAACTCGGACGGCGCATCGCTCAGCAGGGGTGGGGCGTACTGACGGGGGGAAGAAATGTAGGCGTCATGGAAGCCGCTAGCCAAGGCGCTAAATTAGTTGGCGGTTTGACAATCGGTATTTTGCCCACATCGGACGCGGAAGGACTATCTAAGGCGGTTGATATTCCTATTCTGACGGATATGGGGCAGGCTCGGAATAACATCAATGTGCTTTCCAGTCAGGTCATTATCGCCTGCGGTATAGGAGCGGGAACAGCGTCAGAAATCGCCTTAGCCATCAAATCGCAGACGCCCGTAATTTTGATGGAGGTAGACGCTTCGACGCGCAATTTTTTTCAAACCCTCTCAGAGGGTCAAGTGTTATGGGCCCCTGACCCCGCGATCGCAATTGAGATCACCCAAGAGATACTCGCCAAAGGAAAATCCTCAATATCAGTCTGAACCTCGATATCTGCCGAAATTTAGACTCGCTATACTAGACAAACTGTCTCAAAACCTTCAGGAAATGGGTAATGGGCAGTCGTTCACTAACCTTGAGCGCCTAGCTTTCCTCAGGATCCCCAGATAATGAGCAATCCCGACGCTAAAGACGACTTTCTGTTTCCCCGAAGTTCTTATCGGGGAGAATTTACGCCAGAAAATCTCACCTTCAATGCAAACCTCCAGGAGTTTGCCCAGCAAGTCTCCTTAATCTGTAGTTTGGAAACAGGCGGCAAAATCCCCCCCCAAGACGCCTACGAGCAAATCAAGGGACTTTGGAAGCAACTGAAACTGTCCAAGAAAAACTTACTGGATACTACGCCTCCCCCTTCGGGAGAGGGGAGATCTCAGGGGAGCTGATCCTCGGTTAGTTAGACATGGAAAGATAGGGGAGATGGGGAAAGTGAGAGGCAGGGGGAGGCGGAGAGGCGGGGAAGATGGGGAAGAAGGAGGAGATAGGGAAGATGGGGAGGAAAAAGAAGGTGTAGAGACGAGACATGTCCCGTCTCGGGGATAGTGGGGATGGGATGAGAGGATAAGGATCTGTAGGATGGGCAATGCCCACGCGCCTATTTGAGGCGGGAATGAGGGGGCAGAGGAAGCAAAGTGGGTTTGGACGGGTCAGTGATGCTTAAGGGCGTATTGGGATAAAGACTGGAAGCTGTAGCAACCCGCTGATTTTTTAACGGATAACCGTAAGTTTACATAAAGCAGCAATCATTCCCATGATTCAGGGAACTTCTGCTGGAGGAAAGCAGACATTAGGGATTGTTCAAAAAATTTCGGGAGATATGGCCTGAAACCTTGATTTCCCCTTGAAGAATCCGGGAATGCTCAGAAGATTCTGTTAAATATGGCTGAAACCCTCGGTTTTCCCTGGAGAATCATGATTTACATAGACAACCTGATCACTCCCAACACCATCTAGAAGCTTTTAATTCAAATATCCCCCCCTCCTCCAGCAACCTTAATCCGCCTACAAACCACCCCATCCCCCCTATCTCCCCCATCCTCTCCCTCCTCCCCCTCTCCCCTGCCTCCCCTGCTCCCCCTGTCCTTCCAAACTCTTGCCTGAATGTCTTACACAATTACTCTAAACGCCGACGCCATTAACGCTTTGAATCTAGAGTCTGCTAACTCGATTCTGACGCCTTTATTAGCGGACAAAAAACTGGATTCTGACACGATCAAAATTCACTTCGAAATTGATTATCCAAGGGATCCGACAGATCCCCGAGAATTGTCTGAAATTCCAGAGATCAGACTATGGTTTATTCGTCTGGACGCTTACTATCCCTGGCTACCGTTATTTCTTGACTGGGAGGCAGGGGAGTTAGGCCGCTACGCCGCCATGCTGGTTCCCCATCAGTTCAGT
>JASJDH010000488.1 GCA_030065175.1 Leptolyngbyaceae cyanobacterium MO_188.B28
TATGCGGCGCTGGTGATGGAAAAGTACATGCGCCGCAAGTTGATCCAGGTCGGCGGAGAGATTGCTCATTTGGGCTACGAAACTAATACCCCGCTGGAAACGGTGCTAGATCAGTCTGAGCAGAAGCTGTTTGGCATTACCCAAGAGCGCCCCCAACAAGGCCTTATGGCCACCTCAGACATTCTGATCGACACCTTCTCTGACATTGAGAGCCGCTCCCTGGGTATGGTGCTGCCTGGGGTCTCTTGCGGGTTTTATGATCTTGACGCTATGACCCAAGGGTTTCAGCGGTCTGATCTGATCATTGCGGCTGGGCGCCCGGCGATGGGCAAAACCAGCTTCGTTTTGAATATTGCCCGCAACATTGCCTCTTTTCATAAACTGCCGGTTGCGGTCTTTAGTTTGGAGATGTCGAAGTCGCAATTGGTGTATCGCCTGCTCTCCAGCGAAGTTCAGATTGAAAGTGGTCGGCTGCGGGCCGGACGGGTGGCTCAGCACGAGTGGGAGCCGCTGGGTCACGCCATCAGCGCCCTTTCCCAACTGCCGGTGTTTATTGACGACACCCCCAATATCTCGGTGACTGAAATGCGATCCAAGGCGCGGCGTCTGCAGGCTGAGAATGGGGGGGCGTTGGGGCTGATCCTAATCGACTATTTGCAGTTGATGGAGGGGAGCGGCAGTGAGAACCGAGTGCAGGAGTTGTCGAAGGTGACGCGATCGCTGAAGGGCCTCGCTCGGGAACTCAATGCTCCCATCATTGCCTTATCCCAGCTCAGCCGGGGGGTCGAAGCTCGCACCAACAAACGCCCCATGATGAGCGATTTACGGGAATCAGGATCGATTGAGCAGGATGCAGACTTGATTATGATGCTCTATCGAGAAGAGTATTATGATCCAGATACGCCGGATCGCGGCATTGCTGAGGTGATTGTCACGAAACACCGGAATGGTCCAACCGGGACGGTCAAATTGCTGTTTGAACCGCAATATACCCGGTTTCGCAATTTGGCGACGCCTGGTTAATGCAATGATGGATTCTTTATGTCAAAAGTATCTAGCTAGACTTTGCTTATGTTCCGTAGACATGTATTCACGTCTTTAGGCGTTATGGGGGTTACGGGCCTTTTAAGTCTGTTGAAAAACAGAACGGGGGAAGCCGATTGGACTCAAAGATACTCTAAAGAGGAAAATCTAATGATTGACTTCAACGGCGTACAACTTATTGTTGAAAACCCTCCGTTAGCCCCTGTAAATAAGAAAATCCTTGAGAGTGTTGAGAATGCCTTGAACATTAGGTTTCCTGAATATTATCGTGATTTCATTACTTCTATCGGTACAGGGGAATTTGCTGAGCTAAACCTGCACGTAAATCATCCCTATCAAAACATAGGTGATTCTATTGACGAGATGCGTGAGATATTTAAAGAATACTGGAGATGGGATGAGAGTTCAAACGTTTTGACACAAGCTTCTGCAATGGAATGCATACCTTGTTTTGACAATTCTGCAGGCACTATAACCGCCTTTCATCCATCTCAGCCAAATCGGCTATTTATTTTTGCATACGGTGGCGAACATATCTATGTAGTTGAATCTTTTGCGGAACTCTGCCAGTGGTTTTTTGATAATTTTCTGCCCACTCCAACACGTCCTTTCAGGATAAATGTATTTCATGATCTAGAAACTCTAGAGTCTCGTCTTTACCTGGATATCTTACGATAATGGAGTGAGTTGGCGGGCAATATTCCACATATCAATTCACAACACCTCATGCAAATACTATCACTGCCCACCATCAGAATATATCACCACATAAATCAACAAAAAATGGGTGTTAATTTGTATTGTAGGTAATAGATTATGCCGTGGGAGATGCCCACTCTACCGTACTACCTTTGAGCGCGAAGGCGGTGATTGCCTCCCATTGATTGTCATCAATATTGTCTTGTTACTTTTGATTTAAATCAAAAGTAATTTTTTTTTGATTTAAATCAAAGAAACTTGCTTATCTCTAGTATGTTTTACTGCTTACTATCAGAGTAAGGCTTGAGCATAACCCTCAGTTGTCTGAGGAAATGTGATACTTGCCAACAAGCATTGCCTATTCGAAACGCTTATGATGTCAGAAAAATTCCGTCGTCAGTTGCGTCAAGAGACTGAAAAATGGTGGCGAGAGGGATTAATTGACGCGTCTCTCTACCAGCAGTTATCTGATCGGTATCAATTTAGCCAGATTGAAACAGCCGCCCGTAATCGCTTTGTAGTGATCCTATTAGGGTTAGGCGGGATTCTGTTGGGGCTAGGGATGATTACATTCGTAGCCGCCAATTGGCAGGAATGGTCGCGGGGGTTTCGGGTTTTCCTGTTACTGAGTTTATTTGTGGGAGTGAATGCAATTGGGTTTTATCTTTGGCGACGACCTGTCGCCAAGCCCGGATTGCAGCGCTTAGGGCATGGGTTATTGTTGGCGGGGGCGCTGATCCTCGGCTCCAATATGGCATTGATGTCCCAAATGTTTCATCAGACGGGGGAAGTCTATGAACTTTACTTTTGTTGGGGGCTAGGCGTGGCCGCCATGGCCTATAGTTTGCGATTAACTTCCCTGGGAGTGTTAGCGTGGATTCTAGTATTTATCAGCTATTGGGGATGGTTTAGCAATCCCTTTTCTCCAGACAGGGCCTGGATATCTTTCCTGATAAACCACATGGCGCTGGTGGCGAGTCTTATTTTTGTTCCTTTAGCGTATTGGCTCCGGTCCCGTATAATCTTTGGCTTGGCGGGAATTGGGTTTGCATCCTTTTTCGTGTTTGGGGCGTTCTCTTTAGCGATTTGGCATGACCATGGCCTTGGTGGGTTGGGGGCGATCGCCTTCACCCTTCCGCCAGCGCTGCTGTGGGCCTATGACAAAGATATCTGGCGGTTTTTCCGCAAGTCTTCCCGCCGGGACTCCGCTGCAAAGGCTGCGCCAACTGCAGTCGATCCTTTCCAGCCAATTGCCCGCAGTCTAGCAGTTTGGTTTTTCAGCATCTTCTTTTATATCTACTCCTTCCATTGGCTGTGGAGAGATGTCAGCGTCTACTCTGACGGGACCATTTGGCTGAGAGAACCCTGGTATTACCTGGACATAGGATTTTTTATCATCCTGACTGGGCTAGGGTGGCTGCGCTTAGGCTCTCGGTTGAGACACCTGAGTCTGTTCCAGGAAAAGTCAGTCAATAATGGCGCCATCGCCTGTTTTGTCATCATCACTGCGGCCCTGTTCTGCTGGGGCGCTAGTTTGCATAACCCATCCATCATCGCCCCCTTTCTGATTAATCTAATGCTGTTCCTGTTAGCGATTGCGTTGCTTCGGGATGGCTTAGCCCTGGGCGCCCGTCCCACATTTTGGGGAGGCATGGTGTTGCTGGTTTTGGGTATTGTCAGTCGGATCTTTGAGTACGACACCGGTTTGTTATTGAAATCATTTGTTCTCGTGTTGTGCGGTATCGGCGTGATCGCCGCTGGTCTATGGTTTGAGCGCCATCTTCACCCCGCCGCCTCGTCATCATTTAAGAATTTGCCTCAGGAGAAACTATCATGACCTCTAATTCTCCCCTCAACAATCCCAATCACACTGCAGCCTTGACCGATTCGCCTAACCCAGCGGTAGAGCAGCAGGCTGAAAAGGTAACCCCGGCTCTGTCTCAATTGCCCGGATGGCGGTTTTGGGCTCCATTGGCGCTTCAAGCAGCGCTGATTGTAGCCATTCCCGCCCAAGACGCCTTCACCTACGTGACCGGCAGACAGGTGACGTTGCAAACAGCCCCAGTTGATCCCTATGATCTCTTGCGAGGCTATTCCCAAACTCTAAGCTATGAGATTTCCCGACCCGAAACTCTCCAGCAACTTCCCGGAGGCGAAGATTTCTTTAATGCCGAGGCAAATGGCGCAAAGGAAATTTATGTGGTGTTGGAAGCCCCCAACTCTGCCAATAATAATCCGCCTGAGCCTTGGCGGCCAGTGCAAGTGAGTGCGAGTCCGCCGACCAATTTAGCGAATAATCAAGTTGCGCTGAAAGGCGAGTACAGAAGGCGGCGAGTACTTTATGGCTTGGAGACTTATTACATGCCTGAGGACCAGCGAAACCAAATCAATGGTGACATTGGTCAAGTGCAACGTCAAAATCAACAGGCGTTTGTGGTGGAGGTTAGAATAGACGGCCAGGGGAATAGCGTGCCGGTAAGCTTATGGGTGAGCGATCGCAATTATCGCTTTTAGCGATGACCTTGGAGAATAATGTCTCAATATATTGATCCAGAAAGTATTTATGCACATTTTCCAGCAAACAAGTCGGCGCCCCAACGACTCATCGAACTATTGGATTGGTTAGACTTATCGATTGACGATACGGTTGGGTGGTTTCCAGAATTTACGTGGACTTCTTTGGACTGGTTTTTTCCTCCGATTGATCTTTCTCCATATTTTGGCGTTTTTGCTAATTTGGGAGACGGATCATTGTTGGCTTATTGGTTTTATGAAGAGTGCGATCCTCGTAATCCACCCATTGTAGTTCTGGGCACTGATGGAGAATTAGGCGTTGTGGCTGACTCTGTCGAAGAGCTGGTTGCACGGATCACCAGTGGAAAATTTCCTGATACTTGTTGGGCAGATCTGATGGTAAGTTTCTATCTGTATAGAGATGGCTCGCTGTTCAGTAACCTTTGGGAATGGGCCAAAGAGATATGGGGGCTAACAGATGACGTCAGAGATCAACTCACTGCTTCACAGCCAGGAGCAAACCATCCTAATTTAGAGGAATGGATGGCTCGGCTTGAGTAGCAAGTATGTTGGGCAATACTCCATGTATCAATTAGCAACTCTCCATGTAAATGTCATCACTGCCCACCATCAGGATATATCGCTACTAAATCAACAGAAGTTGGTGATTCTTTTGCAGGGTAGGTGATAGATTATGTTGTGGGCGATGCCCACCCTACCGATCAACTCTAATGCCACCAATGCATGACAGCCTTTGAAAAAAGCGCCTTGATGCCTATTCTAAACTCATGATGGCTAAATAATTGGCGATGGCTTGGGCAAGTCCAAAGTCGTTGGCTCGACGTGTTAACTTTTCAGGATCCATTGAATTGTGTAAAGCCGCTTTCATGGCGGAGGCGAGACTGGAGGGATCTTCAACGGGAACAAGCCAGCCATACTTGCCTTGGTCTAAAATTTCGCTTGGCCCGTGGGGACAATTTGTTGAAACCACTTGGCAACCGCAGGCCATGGCCTCGATCAACACAGTGGGCAGTCCTTCCCATTTAGAGGAAAGCACTAGGACTGAGGCGTGACTCATATAGGCGTAGGGATTGTGTGTCACGCTTGGGAGGGAGACATCAGCGGTTAAATCGAGTTGGTGAATCAGGGATTCCAATTCTGATCGTGACTCGCCTTCCCCGAGGATGATGAGCCTAGCGGATTCTTGTTGTCGCAACTTGGCGAAAGCGTGAATTAGGGTGGGGTAATCTTTTTGCACTGTGAGACGACCCACTGCGATGAAGACAGGCGGTTGTTCCGGTTGGAGCCAGGGGTGGTCCGGCGCTGAGCGAGATTTTTGCAATAGACTGTCGTCTACGACGGGGTTGTAAATTACTTGAACTGAACCAGACTTCATGGAGAGAGCGGTTTCGAGTTCTTGGGCCATCCCGTGAGAAACCGTAACGACCGCATGAGCGCGAGGATACCACCCTCGCATCATCAAGGGCAACAGTGTTGTTAACAAATCAGGAGTGTTGTGGGTGGGTGATTTGGCATTGGGGTTGGCGGCGGTCTCAACTTGCACCAGGCGGTTAAACGGCAGGGTGTGTTCCACCAGGATGAGGCGCACTGGACTTCTGGCGAGAGTTTTTGCAATGGAGGCCAGGACGTTGACGATGGGCAAATGGGCCAGCAAAACGTCGGGCTTTTCTCGACGGAGATAGCCTGCGATCGCGGGAACCGCCTTGACTAAGCTACGGGTGCGATTCTCAATGCACGTATTTAAATCAATGACTCGAACATTGCTGGGGACTTGCTCTAGAAAACCCCCTTTAGCCTGGGCGACAACAAGATCCAGCTGGATATCCTGACGCTTCGCCAAAGCACCGAGTAGGTTCAGGACGACCCGCTCAATTCCCCCAACCTCTAGCGTTTTAAGCAGGAAGGCAATCCGTTTCTTGTGCGTCATGCTGATTAAGTGAGGATTTAACTAGACCAGAATTGGCGTTTTAGGTAGAAGAAGGGACTCATTAACCCTCCCCAGAAAAACGCGAGTTCAACAGCCGGGATGAGTTCTGTTTTGAGTTGTCCTCGATAGGTAATTAATTGCAGGACGATACGGCGGATATTTCCCAGCAGTGTTTTGACTAAGACCGTGGGCCTTTGCCAAGGTGCGGCGTTGATCATTAGCAGATGACAGGTGGCTAAGCCGCAGCCACGGGCCAGTGTGAGCAAATAGGATCGCTCAAGCCGCTGGCGAGGAATCTGGTGATAGGTGTGGATTTCGGGGGCGTACCAAATTTCCCATCCCTGTTTGTGGATGTATAACAGGGGTTCGTAATCATCTCCTTGCACCAGTAACCCAGGTAGTTTTCCCGTCAAACACTGGCGACTGGGGACGCTTTCAAGCCAAGCTTGCTTGCGGACCATCAAGGAGGCGGCAGGGGGCAAGTTCAGCGCCTCTGGATTAAACCGGTGGGGGATTGGACCATGCTCCCGAATGGCCAGAAAAGCCTGAATTTCTTTAAAATTCTTGGGTGGTTCAATTTCATACTGGCCATGAATTTGGCCGCTATAAGCGCCGACTTGGGGATGGTCTCTATTAAAGGCATAGGCCTCTGCTAGCCAGTCGGTCGCTGGTAAATTATCGTCATCTATAAAAGCAATCCATTCACCTTCCGCCGATCGGACAGCGAGCTGCCTGGCGAAAGCGGCGCCTTGCTGGGCTTCAAAAAAGTATTTGAGTGGAAGGTTAGTTGGCCAGTCTGTTTGGTATTCTTTAACAACTTGCGCTGTGTTATCAGTGCTATTGTTGTCGACGATCAAAATTTCCCAGCTAAAGGACTCTGTATTGATCTGCGATCGCAGTCGCTCCAGCATTAACGGTAAGCGAGCAGCGCCATTATAGGTGGGTATTGCGACAGTAAACTCTACGGACATCTGCTTGATTAGGCGTCAGCAATCAATGAATCATTAAGCAGGAATACCCATCACAACTGTGATGCAGAATGCCGCTTCTTGAACCGGTCTTTTCTCCAAATTCTTCCCCAAATATAGAAAGGACTCGCCAAACTACACAGAAATAACTGCATTTCACACCGGGTTACCAGATCAGTCTTGCAGGCGGATCCATATCGAAGCCAATGGCGAACTAACTTCCGAATATCATTGGCTATATAGATGGGGAAAATAAAGGGACGTCGCCAAGGCTTCACACTTAACATTCGAGTGACATGTCGACCCAG
>JASJDH010000489.1 GCA_030065175.1 Leptolyngbyaceae cyanobacterium MO_188.B28
CTAAATTCGACTTGGATCATGATTCACTGGGATGGATAGAGGCACACTTATGAATGCCTAGAATACCGAATCTAGGGCCGTCGAAAAAGTCCATCCCTCTATCGCGCGGAGTATAACCCAGTCGCAGTTACACAGCGCCCCTGTGATTCAGTCAGAGCTTCTGGGAATTCTGTCAATCACCGATATTTTGGAGCGCAGCAGGGCGATTGAGAAACCCCAAGAGCTAGAGCTAGCGGAAGAGATTCAGCACTTGTCTGAGACAGCCCGCCGCATTTGCCAAGTAAATGGGCCGGGCTCGGCGGCCTGCGCTGATGCGTGGTCAGTGGTGGATGCGCTGCAGGCAGAGTTTGCCCATCAGCGTTCTGAACCACTCGAAAAGACCGCTTTTGAAACATTTTGGGGTGAATATCCAGAAGCCTTCAAAGATCGAGAATTTGACGCCTGGTGAAGTGATTAGGAGGTAAACATACCCCCGACATTCCGTAATGCCGTCTGGCGCATCAGATAACTATGTCGAGGATAGATTCATTAATCTTGAGAAATGTCTGCTAGCGTTTCTATGGAAGCTGACTTGAGGGCGCTATGGACGATCCGGATCGTGTAGATAAGAAGTACTAAACTGGCGATTAGCGCTAAAACACTACTGATCCGTAGAGCTATTGCTGCTGCAGTAGGCAAAACGGTTTCTTGAGACCCTAATAAGGCTCCATGATAGACATACAAAAATGAACCCGGAATAAGGCCTACTGCGGTTCCAATCAGGTAATGGATGAGTGAAATGCGAGTGAGGCCAAATATGTAGTTGACTAAGTTAAACGGGAACATAGGGGATAAGCGTATCAGAGCGACAAGCTTCCATCCAGCATGCCCAATTGTTTGATCAATGGCCATTAGATTGTTTTGACCTCTGAGTGATTGAGCAGTCCAGTCACGTCCCAGAAATCGACTGATTAGGAAGGCCAATGTTGCTCCCAAGACGCCTCCAACGAGCACGTAGACTGCTCCAGCTAGCACGCCGAAATCTTCCCAGCGCTCAAAACGACTGTCGCCGTAGGGATAAACAAAATAGTAAAGAGACTAAAGATGAGGATAAACGCAAGCGGCTTCAGCGGCCCAAATGCATCAATCCATTGAAAGATTGCTAAGGATTGAGCCAGACTATCGTTAGGAACCTGGCTTATAAATGACTCCTGAAATTGCCAATTAATAACAAACAGGACTGACAGCAAAGCCAATAATCCTAGCTTGAGCCACCGTCGATTTCGTCTCCGTTGGAACTGCTCAGTTGCTGGAGATCGATTCATTGCAACGACCTCTGAAGATAAACGTTAAAGGAAAGTTGCCCGCTAGTCTTATTGCTGCGCTAATCCTAACTGTTTAGAACTTTACCGTTAGGTAGAATTGCGTCTTCTAAATTCGCCTCTGCCCAGTGCTCCTCTGGCCAATTGGCGCCGCTAAGATCTGCAGAGCGGAGATCTGCTCCCTGCAGGCTAGTTCCTCTCAGGTTGGTGTTGGTGAGCTTTGCGCCCTGCAAAACGGCCTTGCCTAAGTTAGCTCCGACTAAGTTCGCCCCATCCAAGTTCGCTCGGCTTAAGTCTGCTTCGATCAAGCTGGCGTGACTCAAATTGGCGCCTGATAAATTCGCATCTGTTAACAGCGCTGCACTCAAGACCGCTCCCGCCAAGTTCGCTCTAGCCAAAGAGGCGGCGCTGAAATTGACCCCGCTCAAGTTAGCGGCGCTGAGGTTCGCCCCATTCAAAGTAATGCCCGCTAGATTAGCGTCCCCCAATTTTGCCCCACCCAGGTTCGCCCCGATTAACTCCGCCCCGCTCAAATTCACGGCTCTTAAGTTAGCGGCGCTGAGGTTCGCCCCAATCAGGTTCGCTTGACAGAGATCCGCCCCCTCGAGATTGGCGCCGCTGAGGTTCGCGCCAATTAAGTTTGCGTCTTTGAGGATAATGCCTTCCAGCTCAGCCCGAGCTAAGCTGACCCCAATAAGGTTGGTTGCTTGGAACTGTCGTTCTCCAGCAGCATATCGCTTTAGTAGATCATCAGTGTTCATTGCAATCGCTCCCCCCCTTAACCCATTACGCTCAACGTCCCTCTTACAGATCTGCAACTAAATAACATCCCATCCAGCCATCTACCCTTCGATAAGCTCAGGGCAAGCCCATCCACCCATCCACCCATCCACCCATCCACCCATCCACCGTCTTCTACCGGAACTTTCCCTTCACCCTCATCCCCTCACCCAAGCGGAACCTCCTGCAACTGACTATCGGGCAAAATCGTCCCTTGCAAATTAGCTTCTCGTAAGTTTGTTCGGGTTAAATTAGCTTGACTCAGATCTGCATTTTGCAGGTCCGCGCCGTAGAGATTGGCGCCCCGTAAATCGGCATTCTGGAGATTGGCCTGGGCTAAATTTGCGCCAGCCATAATGGCGCCCTGTAGACTGGCTGCCGATAAGTTGGCCTTTGTGAAGCGGACGCCGGTTAAGACTGCTTCACAGAGGTTGGCGCGCCTCAGATCCGCCCCTTGCAAATTGGCCCCGCTCAAATTGGCCACGATCAAAGTGGCGCCCTGTAAATCAGCCTGTTCCATATCCGCCATCACCAGAAAGCCCCCGCTCACATTGGCGGACTTCAAAATGGCATGGGATAAATCAGCCCGGATCAAGTTGACGCCGCTCAGTTTACTCCCGGTCAGATTCACGCCGCTCAGATTGGCGTTACTGAAATCTCGCTCTCCAGCAGCGTAGCGTTGTAACAACTCATCCCGTTCCATGGGTTTCACCTCAGTGATTCTATACTTGGGAGCCGCTCTAGCTCTAGCGAGTATTGAGTGGCTAGACCTGAATCTTGAAAGGATGATTCTGCCTTGAGTTTAGAAATCGACGCAGCGATTTAGGGTGGCTGAGACAAGCAATAAGACTTGTAAGCAATTGATCTGAGTAAATATACTCTAACTTAAAATCAAGGTGGAGAATTAAAACCGTCAATAAAGTCAACACCACATCGCATCAAGGAGTTGGCGACGATGACTGACACCCTTCATCCCAAACCGCTATCTCGTTATTGGAAGACGGGCGCCACAGCTCTTTTAATTGTTTGCTCGGTGAGCGCCTATCTTGTTCTTTCTCCGGCTCACGATCAGGGTCCGGCTCAAGAGACTGTGGTTGACGTTGCGCCAGCAAGAGCGGTCACTGCGTTAGGGCGGCTAGAACCTCAAGGCGAAGTGATTAAACTCTCGACGCCCAATGCGGCGGATAGTCGGGTCAACCAGCTGTTGGTGAAAGAAGGCGACTGGGTAGACGCAGATGAAGTGATCGCCATTCTGCAGGGGCTAGATAAGAAACAAGCTGAATTAATGGAAGCACAGCGAAATGTGGCTGTTTACCAGGCAAGACTGGCTCAAATTGAGGCGGGAGACGCTAAAGTCGCCGAAATTGCCGCCCAACAGGCTGTGATCAATCAACTTGAGGCGCAGCTCCGCACGGAAACTGCTGAGCGGAAAGCCGCTATTGCTCGGGCTCAAGCTGAGTTGCGAAACGCCGAGCAAAATTATCGGCGATATGAGCAACTTCACCAAAGAGGAGCCATTGAGACGTTGGAACTGGATGATCGCCGCAAAGTTTTCGAAATGGCTCAGGCGACTTCGAATGAGGCTGAGGCCCATTTAGAAAATACGGTATTAACCCTGCAAGAGCGGATTCAGCAAGAGCGGTCTTTACTGGACAAACTCAGGGAAGTGCGTCCGGTGGATCTCCAAGCATCTCAGGCGGAGTTAGATCATGCGATCGCTCATGTTAATCGGATTGAAGCCGAACTCGAAGACATTTATGTCCGAGTTCCAATTGCCGGCCAAATTTTGAAAATCAACACCCACATTGGCGAGCAGGTGAATATCAATCAGGGCATCGTGGAACTGGGACGCACCAACCAGATGTATGCGATCGCAGAGGTCTATGAAACCGATGTCGGGCTTGTGCAGCCTGGGCAACGGGCCACCGTGATTAGCGAACACGGCGGCTTTGAGGGTGAAATCCACGGCGAGGTTGACCATGTGGGGATGCAAATCAAGAAGCAAGATGTTCTGGATGCCGATCCCGCCGCCGACAAAGATGCTCGGGTCGTCGAAGTCAAAGTCCGGATTGACCCGGAAGATAACGATAAGATCGCCAGTCTCACCAATCTGCAAGTCCGCATCACAATTGATTTAGAGCGTAGAGAGGGGCAGCCATGAACCCCCTTGCTTTTAAGGTTTTATTCAAGCGGTTTTGTCAAGAACCGCCGCTAGGCTGGGCCCAGTTGAGCCATCAAAAAATGCGATTGATCGTCGCCTTAACGGGGGTCGCCTTTGCCGACATTTTAATCTTCACGATGCTGGGTTTCCAGGACATGCTGTATGAGGGATCGACCTTTGTCCATAAGCATCTGCGAGCCGATCTGGTGTTAATTAGCCAGCGAACCGAGGCGTTGTACACCGGGCGGCCCTTCTCCCGGCGTCATTTATACCAGGCGAATGCCGTTGACGGAGTCGCCTCTGCTGACCCGTTTTATTTTGGAGGCGGTTGGTGGGTTAATCCATGGGATAAGCAAGGCACTGAAGTCATGGTCCTTGCTTTTGATCCTGCCCGGCCTATTTTGGATTTACCTGAAGTCAACCAGCAGCTCGATCAGATTAAACTGCCCAATGTTGTCTTGCTCGATCGAAAATCTCAGCCGCAGCTCGGCCCCGTGGCAAAGACGCTTGAGCAAGGCGCAACAGTGACGACTGAAGTCTCTGGACACCGGATTAAGGTCGGCGGTCTGTTTACGTTGGGAAGCAGTATTTTTACTCAAGGTCATCTGATTACCAGCGACTGGAACTATCTGCGCTTATACGGCGCAGATAGCCTGGACGCCGTCAATTTAGGCGCACTTACCCTGGAACCCAATGCTGACCCCGCCACTGTCCGACAAACCCTTGAGGCCCAATTACCTGAAGAAGTGAAGGTGCTCACTCCTAAAGAGTTTATCCAATCTGAAATCACCTTCTGGACAAGTCAGCCCGGCGGGGTCATCTTCAACTTTGGAGCCATCATGGGTTTGGTGGTGGGCATCGTAATTGTCAACCAGGTGCTGTATTCCGATGTCAACGATCATCTCCCGGAGTACGCCACTCTCAAAGCCATGGGATATTCCGATCGGAGCCTGCTGGGGGTGGTCTTTCAAGAAGCTGCTATCCTGGCGCTGCTGGGATTTGTTCCGGGCTATAGCGTCTCGCTGGGAATGTACAGACTTCTATCATCTTTAACCAACATTCCGCTCGGTATGCGACTTGCGGTGGCGCTGCAAGTGTTTACGGCGACGGTTGTTATGTGCATGGTTTCTGCCGCAATTGCAATGCGAAAGCTACGTTCCGCTGATCCAGCAGATGTCTTTTAAGGAGGGTAAATTCAGAGTCCGGAATTCAGAATTTAGTCTTGGTGAGGAGATAATCAGTGATATTTTCTCTGAAACCTTTATTCAAGCGATTTTTTCAGGAGCCGCCGCTGGGCTGGGCGCAGCTGAGCCATCAAAAAGTGCGCTTGTTGGTTGCGCTTTCGGGAATCGCCTTTGCCGATATTTTGATCTTTATGCAATTGGGATTCAAAAACCTGTTGTACGACGGCGCCACCTTGGTTCACCGGAATCTACAAGGCGACCTTGTTTTAATTAGTAACCGCACCAATCTCCTCGGAGATGGTCAGACTTTTTCCAGGCGGTATTTATATCAAGCTGCAGCCGTAGAGGGTGTTGAATCAGCAAGTCCCCTGTACTACTCATGGGCCACCTGGGTAAACCCCTGGAATAAGGACGTCACCGAGGTGGCAGTCATTGCTTTTGACCCGGTGCAGCCAGTTCTAGCATTACCGGAGGTGAATCAGCAGCTAGAGACCATCAAATTGTCGAATATTCTTCTATTCGATCGTAAATCTCAACCCACCACCGGACCTGTCGCTGAGTCCTTTGCTCAGGGCGAAACCATCGCCACTGAAATATCGGGGCGCCGAGTTAAGGTGGGCGGCATCTTTACCTTAGGGAGTAGTTTTTTTCTCAAAGGCCACTTGATCACCAGCGACTGGAACTACCTGCGGCTGTTCGGGGCCGATAGCCTGGATGGCGTTGCAGTCGGAATTTTGACATTAGAACCAGAGGCTGACCCGCAAGCGGTGCTGGCGAGACTTCAAGCTAGACTGCCAGGGGAAGTGCAGGCGATGCCCCGTCATGATTATGTGGACTACGAGATTGCCTTTTGGTCTTCTCAGCATCCGGCAGGGACCATCTTCAACTTTGGGGCAATTATGGGTTTCATCGTCGGCGTGGTCGTGGTGAACCAGGTTCTCTACTCTGATGTGAATGATCATCTGGCGGAATACGCCACGTTAAAAGCGATGGGCTACTCAGATCAGCGATTACAGATGGTTGTTTTTCAGGAGGGCGTCCTGCTCGCTATCCTAGGGTTTATGCCTGGTTTTGGGTTCTCGATTGGGATGTATGGCCTGCTTGGAAGCCTAACTCGAATCCCATTGGCGATGACGCTGGAAGTCGCCTTCCAGGTGTTTACTGCAACCCTCTTCATGTGCTTGATTTCGGCTGTAGTTTCGATGCGAAAACTGCAGTCTGCCGATCCTGCGGATGTGTTTTAGCCATGTCTTCTCAACCTGTCGTAACTATTCGTGATCTCAACCATGCTTTCGGCAAGGGCGAGTTACGCAAGCCGGTTTTGTTTGATGTTGATTTAGATATCTGTGCGGGGGAAATTGTTCTCTTAACCGGCCCGTCTGGGAGCGGTAAAACCACCCTACTGACGCTGATTGCAGGGCTGCGATCAGTGCAGGTTGGCAGTGTCAACGTTTTGGGACAAGAACTCCTCGGGGCCAGTAAACGGCAACTGGTGCAGGTTCGTAACCAGATTGGCTTTATTTTTCAAGCCCATAATCTCTTGGCCAGTTTAACCGCCCAGCAAAATGTGGGTATGTCGCTTCGTCTCCATCAAGATCTCCCGCTTGAGACCCGAGTTGCTCGATCAAAAGGGATTTTAGAGGCGGTGGGTATGGCCGATCGGGTCGATTACTATCCCGATAGTCTTTCTGGCGGGCAGAAACAGCGGGTTGCGATCGCCAGAGCCCTGGTCAGTGAACCCAAAATTGTCCTGGCCGATGAACCCACGGCGGCGCTGGATAGTAAGTCGGGCCGCGATGTGGTTGAAATCATGCAACGGCTGGCTAAACAGCAGGGCTGCACAATTCTAATGGTCACTCACGATACCCGCGTTCTGGATATTGCCGATCGCATTGTGCATATGGAAGACGGTCGTTTAGCCCGAGATACGGCGCTAGTGGGCAGCCAGGTATAAGAATTCTCTGACCAGGCGCCCCTAGATATGGTTAGGGGGCATTCAAAAATAACTTCACACTTTAGCGCTGTGTAAGCCTTTCAGACTC
>JASJDH010000490.1 GCA_030065175.1 Leptolyngbyaceae cyanobacterium MO_188.B28
CTCAACCTGTTGACGGTCGGCCTCTACCTGTTTGCGATCGCTAATGTCCTCGACAACCGCGACCAGATAATTCAGCTTTCCTGATCCCTGGGCGACAATCGATACGGTCACATTGACCCAAAGATAGGGGCCATCTTGTAAGCACACTCTCTTCTCCCGAGAAAATGAGGGGATTTCACACCGAATGAGTCGTTCTATAAAGGTCCAAAACAGTTCTCTATCGTCTGGGTAAATAATATCCAGGTATTGTTTTTCCAATAACTCATTTCTGTCATACCCGATGAGTTCACAGAACCGCTGATTGATATGGAGAAACCTACCTTCGAAACTAATGTGGGCAATCCCGACTGCAGCTTGCTCGAAAGTTGCTTGAAAGCGCTGTTCACAGTATCCAATCTGAGTTTCGAGATTAGAATTCAGCGTTTGCAGAAGCTCAATCTTTTCGTCTCGCAGTAGATTAACCTGCTGCTGTAAAAGCTGGACAGAGTGGTACATTTCCAAAGGATTGAGCACGGAGAGCAAGCTCGTTTGGGTGAGAATGCCCACCAATGCATCCTTCTTGTTGGTGATGACTAAACGCCTCACATGTAGTCGCTGCATCGTTTGATGCGATTTCCATAAGGTATCCTGGGGATGGAGGCAAATTAGAGGCGTGCTCATGACTGTGTCGGCTTTTAGGGTCATGAGGTCCAGTTCGAGTGCCTGGAATTGCACAATATCCCATTCGGTGACAATGCCAATCGGGTGAGGTCGGGGGGCAACCGCTGAGCCATTAGGCTTTACAATCACCACACAGCTTACGCGGTGGTGGGCCATGAGCTGAGCTAGCCCTAAAACCGTGGCAGTGGGTAAGGCCCAAATGACGTGGGTAGTCATGACTTCTTCCACTCGACGGAGATTCAGGAGATCAGTGGGTTGCAGCACTTGGCGAATGCTACTGGGCGTGACGACCCCCACTACCTGTCCCCGACTGTTGAGCACGGGCAAGTGGCGAATGCGAAACTGTTGGAAGAGAGCTAAAATCTTGAACGCATCCTGTAAATCAGATTCCTGAATGGTCTTCAAGTCCTGGGTCATCACATCCGCCGCTTTGACGGTCGATAGGGACAGCCCTTGTGCAGTCCACTTCACCACATCCCGTTCGGTCAGGATGCCCACTAGCTGTTCATTTGTTTTCACCAGAACACAACTCTTACGTTGGGGCAGGAGAGACGCTAAATCGTCGCCAGAAGACTGAGACTCTAATGGAGACTCCAACGGGCAGGTTCTGAAGTTCTGACTGGTCAACTTAATGACCTCGATAAGAGGTGTTTCGGGCGTCACCCAGAGGGGTTGGCGATCAATGGCAGCTCCAATCTGCAGTCTTTCCCGAACTTTATGTTGTTCCTGGTCCATTACACTCTGCTTTCTCAGCTCAGTAGGACAAGATGAGGCAGTCACCATATTAAGAACTATCAGCCCTTTCTCAGAGGGGTGTCTGCGCCCTGCGCAATTTGCCTGATATCGCAGTCAAAATGGGTTGAATAGATTCTTGGTTAGGCATGGCTATTGTACCCATCCTCTCAAACTGGAGGGGTATTGGATTTTGAAAGGACGGTTTCCTGTCTCCTGTTTCCTGTGCCCTCGATTCTGAACTCCTGACTCCTAACCCCTGACTTCTATCTCAGGAATAATTTCCTGCTTAATTTCCCACTTTAAGTTTTTTCCCTGATAGCAATTTTTCGAGTTCTTCAAGCAGGCCAATCTGGGCTTTTAGGATGCGTTCCCTGGCGTTGTCCAGCGTAAACCAGTTAGCCCGGTCCACTTCTGGAAAGGTCCGCACTTGCCCCGATCTCGGCGGCCATTCTAGAGAGAAGGTATTGCTCTGGATTGCAGTTGGATCGCAATCCCCTTCAAAGGCCCAGGCTTTTACTGTTTTTCCGCCCCGCTGTTTAATTTGCGAGAGTTCTCTGAATTCACCCTCGGGCATCAACCCAGTCTCTTCCTGGAATTCGCGCTTTGCCGCCTCGAATGCATCTTCACTCTTGGCATACTCTCCCTTTGGAATCGACCAGACGCCTAGCTCCTTCTTTGCCCAATAGGGTCCGCCGGGATGCACAAGAAGTACCTCGATGGATTTTGCCGACCGGCGATACATCAGTAAGCCTGCGCTTTGCTTTCCCATCTATTGCTAATTAGTCGTTTAGTAATCTGAACGCCTGACTACCCATCGATCTATCCAAGTTTACTCCGCTGATACCCAGTTGCCTGCGATCGAGCCGTTATTTTGCTCCATCCACAGGTCTTGCCCAAGTGGTCGAAGGTGTTCGATTGTCGCGGTTCCTTAAGGGCGATCGGTTTTTCCGAAAAGTCCCAAAGGCGATCATTTGTGACATCATTTGTGACAATTTATTGGGGGTAAACGGGTTGTGTATAGAGGTAAGATAGTGGGGCGATCGGCTAGCGGCATCAAGATAACCAGTCGTCGAAGCGGATGAATGTGGCTGGCAGGCGGGAGTTTGGGGCGATTGGTCGCCGCTCAAATTACTCGCTAGATCGGTTTGAAATTAAGCAATGCAAAGATAAACGACCGATGAATCATGACTTGATCCCTTTTCTAGCTGGCGTAGCCGTTCTCATTCTCTATCTGGTCTTTTCAGCTTTAACCGAGATGGGGACCAAATTTCCTTGGAGTAAGTGAGCGAGTTCTCTCCGTTGATTTGGTTAAAAGAAATAAATGGCTGGTGAGACTTTAGTGAGAAAGCAAGGAGGTTTCGATGAGCGATCGCCAGCGGTTAGAAGATTTAGAGGGACTTCTGCAACTGCTTTACGAAAAACTCGGCTCCTTTGAAAGGGAGCTGATAGTCACTGCTAGCATCTCTGCCAAGTTTGAGCTGAAACAGCGGATTAAACGAGAGATTCTGCCCAGTATTCGCCGATACGAAGCGGAGTATTGGGAGCTTTACTCGAAAGAAACATTCGTTATTTCCGATGCAGATGCAGAAAGTCAACTGGCTCAAGTAGAACAGGCTATTGAATCGATTGAGCGCATCCCGCCTGCTGAGTATCCCCCAGAACTGCTTCCCCTATTGCAAGACATCCAAACTAAGTTGGAAGAGTCGGACAAAGCAGCCTCAGCCAAGTTAAAGTTGGCTCTGCCGCTGATTCCAGCGATCGCCTCTTACGAATTGGAGATGGATACGGAGGGATTGATGTACAAAACCTGGAAGGCAATTAAGGGATTGGTCAGGAGGTAGGAGATGTCGTCCTCAAAAGTTGAAGCCTTAAGGAAGCTAGAAGAAGCTAAGAATCTCTGGCTGGAAAAACTGGCTTACTTGGAAAAAGAACTTGTGATAGAGGATAGTGCGGGAAAGAAGTTTTCTCTGGGAAAAGACATTCAAGACTGTAAACAAGTAATTAAAGATCTAGAGGCGATAATTAGCCAAAGTAAGCGAGTGGATAGGTTTCCACTTTCTGTTGAAAAATCTGAGCCAATGACAGGTTTAGAGAAATCAATCGTCCTAATTGCTAGCCAAAATCCAGAGAATGAACAGTTCGGCACTGGATTTGTCATCAAGAAAGACGAAATGACGACTTATTTATTAACCTCTGCCCAGGTGGTTAGGGAGGTTGGAGGAATCAATCAAATTATGGTTGACATTTATCCGGCAACCGTAATTGCTCAAAGTCAAGAAAATTATGCTGATGATTTAGCCGTCCTCCAAGCCAAAGTATTATTAGATGCTCCTATCCTGCCTTTAGGAAAATGCGGTGAAACAGGCTCCATTTTTGCAGCATTTGGTTGTCTCCGTAATAACTCATATAAAGTAAAACAAATTAATGGATATCTAAGCAATTCAGTTACATTCAAAAAAGATAGATATCAAGCCTGGTGGACTGAAGCCTGGGAACTGAAAATTGAGGATGACTCATCATTGAAACCAGGATTTTGCGGTTCGCCCGTCATAGATAGTAGAACTCGGACGGTCACGGGGATTGTTACGGATGGAGAAAAGGACCAACTGGATCTGGCAATTTCTGTAACTAATTTGCAAAAAGTATGGGCAGAAATGCCACCCACCCTATTAAGAGAAAAAAAAGACCTACATGACCTGCAAGAAATTGGCGACTTATTGAAGTCTACTTTCGATGATAAACGTAAATTTTCCCAGTTTTGTTTGGAATACTTTCCCTCTGGCTTTGATCCCGCAATTCCCTATTTTTGGCAGATTGATCATCTGATTGATTATTGTCATCAAAATAATGAATTAGATTTTCTCTTAAGGAAGGTAGAACAACTCAATCCCAAACATCTGTCTGTTTTTTGGAAGTATCTCAGTTACTTCAATGTTTTTAGAAAAAAGATAATCAAAAGAATTGAAGAACCTAGATGTCAGGCTGAAATAACCATTGAAATAGACTCATCTCAATTCACGCCTGAAAGAGTAAGAGCGTTTCGTTATGCACTAGCACGCGCTTCGGGAATTCCTTGGTCAGATATAAAGGTTCTAGAAGTAAAGCTAGGAAGCGTAATCGTGAAGGTTGAACTTCCCTCAAAGACACTTGATAGATTAATTGATTTGTATCAACACGATATTGTTACTAGGCGTAATTTGGGGATTTCACACGTCACTGAGACATTTGAGGAATGGTTTTACTTTAAAAATATTCAGGCGCTACTTGAACAAGGGTTCACAAGGGAAGAACTGGCTGCCATTTGCTATGAGAACTTCAGACATTTTTCCGAGCAGCTGCCTCCCGAGCGTGGCAAGGCTGAAATTATTGATAGGCTCATAGAATATGTCCGCCAAGAATCTAGAATTCCTGAGCTTCTTACTCTAGCTAGCAAGCGTAACCATGAAGCTTACAATAAGCTCGGTCCTTATTACAAAGTTCCGCGGAGACCCTCTAGAGAAGTTAGACAGCAAGCTGTCATTTCTGGTTTGACATGGTGGGAAAGGGTTAAAGCAGGAGTTTTGGGAACGGTAACTGCAACTATCGGTGTCCTAGTGCTATTTGTGGCTTACATAATAACCCCAGAGTGGCTTGACAGAAGTGGTATTCTCGCATCACTTATTTGGCTTGGTCTCATCCCTTTAGGTGATATTGTAGGCAGAGTAGTATCGATAAACCTAAACCATAGGCGTGGAGAAGCAATCGGTCGCTTGGCAGCCATTTCTTATTTGATTGGCTATATAGTCGGACACATTAGCATAGTATTTCTGGTGCAGTTAATTCTAGCGCTCGCAGATCCGAGTATGGAATTACACATTGTCAACATCCTCTTCCTTATGATCGGAACCCTACTGGAAGTATTGTCAGACTTTCGTAGGTGGATGGGAGCAGGGGGAGCTTATTTTGCTTATAAACGCGCTCGGTAGGTGATGCCAATACAGATGGCTTGAAAAAAAAATTGAGGAATGCAAACTGCTAAGTTATAGCCTGATAGTGAATGCAAGGTGCGACTCCGGTTGGTGGTGGTGAGACGCTTTACAGACGCTGCCGGATCGGATGATAAATGTTGTCGATCCAAGGCTCGCGTTCTAAACAACCGTGAAGTTTGCAGCCTCTTCATCTCAACAGTTTTGAACAGATTGACTCTGATTGCGGAGTACTGAAAACAAATAACCCCAGCGAATCCGCCGGGGCGCTTTATACATAGAACTTTACAAATAAGCTTTCTTAGATTAATTTCATCCTAAGGGATGTTACATAAAGTTAAAATGAGTTGGTTGTAAAGTATTTCTAAATCATTCAGGCTTTACCACTAGTCAGCTTCGGAGTTGGATTTTGTCAAGACCCCAGACTGCCCGCTCACTAAGTGGAGATAACGTTAAGATTATTAAGAACTGTTTGCAGCGATGCTCAAGGATAGCCTAGTTTCTAGCTTTCATGGCCAAAAAGAAATCGGCGCTCGATAGCCAGTTAACAGAATCCACGAACGGACGAAGCGGGCGTAGTCCGGAATTGCTCGCTGACAAAGGCAAGCTTACTGATAAAGGTACTCTTGCTGAAAAGGATAATGTGATCCGCGTTTCTGGAGCGCGTCAGCATAATCTTAGGGATATTGATATCGAGTTGCCCCGCGATCAGCTGATTGTATTTACCGGGGTATCTGGCTCAGGAAAGTCTTCTCTGGCTTTTGACACTATTTTCGCAGAAGGGCAACGCCGCTACGTTGAATCTCTCAGCGCCTATGCTCGGCAATTCCTAGGACAGGTAGATAAGCCTGATGTCGATGCGATTGAGGGCCTTAGTCCGGCTATTTCGATTGATCAAAAGTCGACTTCTCACAATCCTCGTTCGACGGTGGGAACGGTCACAGAAATCTATGATTATTTACGGCTGCTATTTGGTCGAGCCGGAAAGCCCCATTGTCCCCACTGCGATCGCTCCATCGCCCCTCAAACCCTTGATCAGATGATCGATCAAGTCATGGAGCTGCCGGATCGGACGCGTTTTCAAATTCTGGCTCCGGTGGCTCGGGGTAAGAAAGGGACCCACAAGAAGCTCCTCTCCAGTTTGGCCTCTGAGGGATTTGTGCGGGTGCGCGTAAACGGTGAGATCCGAGATTTGAGCGACGCTATTGAACTGGATAAAAAACACGCCCACAATATTGAAGTTGTTGTCGATCGCCTGGTTAAGAAACCGGATCTACAGGAGCGATTGGCGGATTCCCTGACGACAGGCTTGCGTCGTTCCGAGGGGGTTGTGGTGATCGATGTTTTGCCGGATCGATCGGCTCAAACGGCGGGTCAAGGATCGGAAGAGCTGGGTGGAAAGGGCTCTGACGCCGTCTCCAACCTCTACGCTCTAACGCCTGATTCCCACGGTTCCCTTCCTATCGCCGCCGAATCTGGCGGATCCTATGCTCCGCCGAAAGAGCTTATCTTTTCAGAGAACTTTGCCTGTCCGGAGCATGGTGCGGTGATGGAGGAATTATCGCCGCGATTATTTTCCTTTAACTCCCCCTATGGCGCTTGCCCCCATTGTCATGGTTTGGGCAGTCTTAGAACCTTCTCAGCGGATCTGGTGATACCCGACCCTTCTCTGCCAGTGTACGCCGCGATCGCACCCTGGTCAGAAAAAGATAATACCTATTATTTCTCTCTGCTTTACAGCGTGGGGCAAGCCTTTGGCTTCGAAATTCAGGCCGCTTGGAACACCCTAACGCCAGAGCAGCAACAGGTTGTGCTCTATGGCTCTGAAGAGAAAATTTATATTGAAACTGACTCTCGCTATCGTGATCGGAAAGGGTATCACCGTCAGTATGAAGGGGTTCTCCCAATACTAGATCGTCAGTACCGGGAGAGCACATCAGAGCTTTACAAGCAAAAGCTAGAGAAATATCTAGTTAATCAAACCTGTGAAGTCTGCCGAGGAACCCGTTTAAAGCCTGAGTCCCTAGCAGTGAAAATTGGCCAATACAACATTCGAGACTTTACAGGGGTTTCAATTCGTG
>JASJDH010000491.1 GCA_030065175.1 Leptolyngbyaceae cyanobacterium MO_188.B28
ATTTTATCTGATAAAATTCAGACTCCAATCAGCATTGCGATAATCGCCGATATACAAACTGACTCCCCTGGAAGATTTGAAGAAAATGCGCTGCGGCGAGTCATGAACGAAAAACCAGATCTGATTTTATTCCCAGGCGACTACATTCAACAATATGAATTAAATTCCTATCAAACTGCTCAAAATGAATTGAATTCAATATTCAAAAAAGTAGGTCTTAACGCTCCACTTGGAGTATATACCGTTCAAGGAAATGTAGATAAAGATGATATATGGAAAAACTTGTTTGTAGGATTGCCAGTCACCCCGATTGAACCGTCCTTTTCATTTGATTTGGGGCCTGTATTTTTAACAGGACTGAGCCTATATGATTCTTTTGATGGGAGCTTGTCTTTGGAGAAGCATTCAAAATTTCATATTGTCTTTGGCCATGCCCCAGATTATAGTTTAGGCGACATACCAGCGGACCTCTTATTCGCAGGTCATACCCATGGTGGGCAGGTACAGCTTCCTTGGATCGGTCCATTAATTACATTGTCATCGGTTCCTAGGTCATGGGCTGAAGGGTTAACCAAGCTTGACTCTGAGCGCAGGTTAATTGTCTCCAGGGGAGTTGGAATGGAAAGAGGAAGCGCGCCGCGACTCAGATTTCTATGTCCACCTGAAATCGTCATCGTGAAAGTAGATCCAATAATTTAAGACAGTCTGTACCACTGTGAAACCCCAAATTTCCACGATTCCTTTGATGCAGATGGCCTCTGGCGATCGCATCTCACTCCAGACCTACCAATTTGTCGGCGCGACCCCCGGCAAAAAAGTCTACATTCAGGCCAACTTACATGGCGCTGAGTTGGCCGGTAACGCCGTCATTCATCAACTGATTGAGTTTTTGTCTGACCTGGACGCCTCTGCTCTGGCAGGCGAAATTTGGCTAGTCCCGGTTTGCAATCCGCTTGGGATGAATCAGCGATCGCACCATTTCGCCGCCGGTCGCTACAATCACTACGACGGTCGGGACTGGAATCGGATCTATTGGGACTATGAACAAGAAGGGGAGGATATTGATGCGTTTGTGCGATCGCATCTAAACAGTGATCCTATGCTCATCATCCAAAATTATCGCCAACGCATTCAAGCCAGTTTCCAAGCCCAACTAGAGCACTTACACTCCCCAGCCGGAGCCCCGGTACACAAGCTCTATCGCGCCCAATTGCAATCTTTGGCCCTAGACGCCGACTGTGTGATTGACCTGCACAGCTCTAGCAATCGAGGCTTGGACTATTTATATTACTTTCGCGATCGGGCTGACAGCACCTCCTTTTTTGGCCTTGATTTCGCCATTTTGCTAGACGAGTATGACGGCGACGCCTTTGACGAAGCCTTTATTAAACCCTGGCTCGCCCTGGAAGCCGAGTTTGCCCAGCAAAGCCGACCTATCCGATTTGACATCGAAGCCTGGACCCTAGAACTAGGAACGGGTATGGAATTGAACCCAGAATCGGTCGCCAAAGGCTTGCGAGGGATCAAGCATTACCTTTACCAAAAAGGGGTGTTAGTCGGCCTAGAACCTTCACCAGTCCCTAGCCCTACCCAATTTTTAGCCCCCCGCAACGCAGTCGAAAAATACTACGCACCGACAGGCGGACTGATTCAGGCCCGAGTTGATCCCGGAACTTGGGTCAAGGCGGGCGATCGCCTTTATCAATTGCTCAGTTTCAATAAATCAGGCCAGCCGCCTGGGGTAATAGAAATCCAGGCCAAATCAACAGGGTTGGTTTATGACATTTCAATCAATCATGCCGTTAATCAGGGTGAGTATGTGTTGGCGATGGTGCAGCGGGATGTTTAGGAAGTAGGAAATTACCGAGACCAATAGAGATGATTCATGTTCTATCTAAGAGAAATTATCGAGGTGAGATTGTCTATATTTAGAGGCAATTGAGGACACCATTGCTATGGTTGAAATGTAAATAAAGCTTCGGAGGAACTTGTGGATTTCTAAATGTCGGTGGGGCAAATTAAGCATGCGAGTTCAACGGTTTCATGATGAATTTCAAACCCGCTCACTTCTGTTTCGGTCTCGTTTTCCTGATCGCGTTAGCGTCCTTATTCTATTCCCCCAGCCAAAACGCCATTAGCGCCTCACCTCAACCTGAAGCAACGGAAGTGGATCCATCCGCAAGTGAGGAGTCGGCCGTTGACCCAGAGAGTGTAGACGAACCAATAGTTGCTTTAGAAACCTCCTCAGTAACCCCTGAAACGGCAGAGGATGAAGCAATATCTGAGCCCGCGACACAAGCAGAGGGTATCCAGACAGACAGTTCGATCGTCAGCATTGCTCAGTCAGAGATTTCTGTAGATGAATGGCAGGTGGTTGAGTCGGAACTTGCCGAATTCTATATCCAGAAAAATTCCTCAAGCCCTGATTCCATTGCACAATCAGGAATTAGTACGCTAGAAGAAATAACCTGAACGTTTTCTAGTTTTAGGCGCTAGGCTGAGAACAGTGTAGCGTTGGCAGAATATCAATGCTCAGTAAAGAGATTGAGGAAACGATTCAAAGGAAATATGAACAACTTGCTCCCTACCTCAATGAGTCAAGTTTACGAATGTGGGCAGCATCAGAAGCCTTGAGTTGGGGACATGGTGGGATTACCAGCGTGGCCCGTGCTACCGGGTTGTCTCGTACTACGGTTCACGCTGGTATTACTGAACTAGAACAATCAGAAGCCCTCCCCTCTCCCTATCCTAGTAGTGTCGGTATTCGTCGACCAGGTGGTGGTCGAAAGCGTCTGATTGAGACTGATCCGACGCTATTGAAAGACCTCGAATCCTTGGTAGACCCTGTCACTCGTGGCGATCCAGAATCTCCCCTATGCTGGACGAGCAAAAGCACCCCGAAACTGACAAAAGAACTCCAGGCAATGGGGCATCAGGTCAGTCAACGAACTGTTTGTAGCCTGCTGCGGGACTTAAGGTATAGTTTACAGTCGAATCGAAAAACTCAAGAAGGGAAGCAATCACATCCTGAGCGAGATGAGCAATTTCAGCACATTGCCAACACAGTAAAAGCCTTTCAACAACGTCAGCAACCCGTCATATCAGTCGACGCCAAAAAGAAGGAACTCATTGGTAATTACCATAATGGTGGGCAAGAATGGCAACCTAAGGGACACCCTAAGTCGGTCAAAACCCATGACTTCATGGATAAGCAATTAGGCAAGGTGATTCCTTATGGCGTCTATGACATTACTCAGAATCAAGGTTGGGTAACGGTGGGTATTGATCACAATACTGCTCAGTTTGCGGTAGCCTCGATTCGACAGTGGTGGTGTCAAATGGGTCAAGCGCTGTATCCCAATGCCCATGAACTCCTCATTACCGCTGATTGTGGCGGCAGCAATAGCTATCGAGCAAAGTTATGGAAATGGGAGTTGCAACAGTTAGCTTCCGAATTAGGATTAACCTTGCAGATCTGTCATTTCCCACCGGGAACCAGTAAATGGAATAAGATTGAACATCGTTTGTTCTCTCAAATTACCGAAAATTGGCGAGGGCGACCGTTAGTTAGTCGTGAAGTCGTCATTAATTTAATTGCTAACACGACAACAACCACAGGGCTCAAGGTGAATGCTGCTTTAGATGAAGGGCAGTATCCAACAGGCATTCAAGTGACCGATGAACAGTTTAATTCCATTCAGATTGAGAAAGACCTTTTTCATGGGGAATGGAACTATAGAATCTTGCCCTCACAACAATCTGAATAGTTCAACTTATTTTTTCTAGCGTACATGCATTAGCAAACGCCGCATTTCTCCCTTGAAAGAAGGCACCGCCGTGAAAGTGATGGACATGGCGCCCATAAGCGATTGTGAGCGGGAGATGTTTGTAGACATTGACTGGGATGGCGATACGCTAGCGGTTCCACTAAGTCAGCTAGAAGCTCCAGAGGCCGACGAAGAGACGCAACAGGCAATCGCGGACTGGCATTATTGGGTCAATCGAGGATATGAATTTGGGTAGAGAATTGAGGGAGTGTTACAGTTCGGTTAAATTCTCCAACAAGACCCGACTATGAGTCTCAAACGCCGTCAGTTTTTGATCTTGGGTGGACTCGCTCTTGGCAGCGGTTCCAGTTTCCTGATTCAACGTCGTTTCAACCGCACTCCGGTTAATCAGACCTTGTCAGACTCGGTTGCGATCGCCGCCAATACCCAACCCCTCACTGACGCCATCGCCGACACTTCGTCCTCCCATCCCGCCCCAGCGGGTATGTATGCGCCTCAACGGGGCGATGTGCGGTTAGTCGTCATTAGCGACCTGAATAGTCGCTATGGCTCAACTTCCTACCGAGCAAGCGTTGAAAAAGCGGTGCAGATGATTCCAGACTGGCGACCTGATTTGGTGATTTGCGGCGGAGATATGATCGCGGGGCAGCGTGCGTCGCTGAGCCGAGCCGATATTCAAGCCATGTGGAGTGCGTTTGATCAGCAGGTTTTCACCTCAATCCGTCGGGCTGGCTTGCCCTTCGTTCACACATTGGGCAATCACGACGCCTCCAGCAGTTTCAGCCAGGGGCGTTATGTCTACGCCCAGGAACGTGAAGAAGCCCAGGCTTTCTGGAAGCAGCCTCAACGCGACCTGGGGATTACATTTGTTGACCCAAGCGGTTATCCCTTCTACTACAGCTTTGAGCAGAATGGGATTTTTTATCTCGTGTGGGACGCCTCTTCCGCTAACGTATCGGAGGAACAAATCAGTTGGGCGGACCGCAGTCTCGCCAGCGACATAGCCCAAAACGCCAGACTCCGCATCGCGTTAGGACATCTGCCGTTTTACGCCATCGCCCAGGGGCGCGATCGCGCTGGGGAAATTTTGAACCAAGCGGATGAATTGAGATCGCTCCTAGAACGCCACCGGGTCCATACCTACATCAGTGGTCATCACCACGCTTACTTTCCTGGACATGTCGGCAAACTTCAACTGCTCAACTGCGGCGCTTTAGGCAATGGTCCCCGTCGCTGGTTAGGCAGCGCCAACACGCCCATTCACACGTTGACAGTCGTAGATATTGACCTGAATGCTCTATCGTCTATGTACACCACCTACAACATGGACACATTGCAAGTGGTGGATGAAAATCGCCTACCCCAACAGATTATGGGGCCTAGCGGACGAGTTCTAAGAAGGGATATTAGCTGGGATGCTCTACCCCCAACAGAGCAACATCAGCAACATACACCGAGTCCTTCTTAATCGCCCAATCCTTCGAAATATCGCTGATCCCTTTTTCAAGAATCAACGATGCTCAGACCAATAATTAATAGCGCCTCGACAATTCAGACTTTATCGAAAATATCGATTAAAAATAGAGCTTCAACACTTAAACCAAGTTATTACAAAGCAATTAATCGAGGCGACTACTTAATTAATCCTGTGAAGGCAACTCCTTAATATTGTCAGGATCCACATAGTGACAAGTTGAATTTTGCTGGCAAATAAAAGCCCATCCGGAGGATTCTATCCTAACCAGTTTATAAATATCCTCATCGACAAAATAGCCCTTATGATTTCGGGTTCCGGGCAAAACTGTCAGAGTATAGACTTCAGTGGGAAACATATTCATCTTCTCCATGTATACAACCGAGATGCAAAACCCAAGAAAAGTCATCTTCACTTTCTGATTGACCGAATCAATCTATTCTTTGGGAGCCAAAGAAGATTGGGGTAATCAAAAATTGGGCGGGAGTATACTCTTATAGAGTTAAAATTTCCCAGGTGATAATGATTTAAAAAACCACTATAGAATAGGTGACTCATTAAGCTCGATGAACAAATTAAGAATGGGGGAAAGTCTTAAAAAATCATCGTATGGCGCTTTTGGGAAGACCAAGCTGTAAATAACTTAGCAATACGAAAGTGACAAACTCGGGACAAAGAAAAATATTTTCCTATCCTTAATGACAATCCCTAAAAAGAATTTATAAAGAGGATTGGCGCCGCGAACTGATGAGCTATCAACTGGGGGGCTGTAGTCTTTACAACAGCAATGTTTTTCTGAATAATTCAATATCTGAAATCCCTATTTGGTGGACGGTTGCCCCCAGAGTTAAAGAAAATATTCAAACGCAGACGGTTTGACGATATTATTCCGCCTAAATGGAGGCTCATGCCGGATTTCGTTGTAAACCCCTGTAAAAAAGATTAGAAGGTTTCCAATGTAACAATGTCGAGAATCGTTCGTTCAATTGCAATTTTTATCCCCATTTTGCTCAGCGTAGAGGGGATAGTCCTAGCGGCCAAAGGGCAAACTCAAAATATTCCAGAGTTACCTCCGAATTTGCAAAAGCCGGTTTGTGAGAATGATTGGGAGGCGTCTCTGAATTTAATTGACCCCCTAATCGCCAACTCTTCCATAACCCATGAGTATCGCACCCAACTCATAGGTTTCCGTCAACTCCTTCAAGACTGGCATGGAGGAAGCTCCCAAATCTCTAATCTTCCGGGGTGTGAAAGTATTCCATTATCGGTAGAATCCGCCGTTTTTGACCCCGCCGCATCAACTCAACTGGATCTGACAGCAGGGTATCAATCTGTTTTAGACATGCGCGCGCTACCGAGTGGCAGCGTAAATTATGAAGGATCTTCGACAAATTTAGATTGTTGGGCGATCGATTCAGCAGGACGATGGATTGACTTGAGTCTGTTGTGTGAAAACTGAGCCCCTATCCACCGTCTGATACAGAGCCTTTATATGTCCTCAACTACATATGGGGACTAAAAAAATTGCCTGTCTAACTCTAATTTCTGTCTAAATACTTGTTCAAAGAAAGTCTCAAACTCTCTTCTTCCACATGGAACTTTTATGAATAAACATTGTTCTACAGTATAAAGCGCACCTGTTTTGATGTATGAGGCAGACTTTGTTCTAAATGTATTGAGAAATTACATTTAGGCCGTACCACTTAACTTCGGATTAATTAATTCAAGACCTTGGTGAATTTGAACCAAAATCTATTTCTTGTTTCCTTTCCGAATCGGATCCTTAGTCCCATTCGCTTCTATCTTGACATTAATTCTCCTAGATGGAGCAATCCTTAACAGAGTGTCAAAATCCCTGAACTTCAAATCAGCTGAATAATTCGTTTGGTCATCGATCAAATTTTAGGCTCACAACTTAAAGTGGGAAGTTTTCCTAGGCTGAGTGCAATAACAGGGAGACAGAGCAGTCCTGACTGAATTCTGAATTCTGTGGTTCTTCTCCGCCGGATTGTCCCAACTTAAATTGCACGCCAGATTTTTGAGCTGAATCTCCCTCAGGGATTTTCAAAATTTACAAACTAAAATCTGATTGCACGCAAGTATTTCGTGTTAGCGCATCGATAATCGAATTTTTTCTGGAATAAGTGGTTTTTTAGCGCAGTCTTCGCC
>JASJDH010000492.1 GCA_030065175.1 Leptolyngbyaceae cyanobacterium MO_188.B28
TAGCTCCTGCTTTTCGAAGATACTTTGACCTTTTCATCCAGTCATCAATCAATGCATCCAAGACTAGGAGGGAACTTCATTCATCCTTTCCTTCAGGTCACTACCCACTCAGAGTCTAAGGAAGGAATTTAAGTGATTTTCGTATCCACATCATTTCAGATCAACTCACATAAGCTGTAATACATTTGTTTTTTTATCATGCCTATTTCACAGATTTCCACTTCAATCCAACCGCCTAAAGAATCTTTCAAATTGCTCGCTAATATTAATGACCTCTCGAATCAGCTGGGCGTTATTAGCCAAAAAAAAATTACTGGTCGGGTGACCTTAAAAATTCAAGGACAGCAGTGGAGTCTACATTTCTATCTGGGGCAATTGACTTGGGCCGCCGATGTGATGCATCCAATTCGCCGTTGGTATCGGCAACTTGCTCATCACTGTCCGACATTAGCTTTCGAAACTATCAATCTATCTGAGAATTCGCCTTATCTTTGCAATGACGCCGTCATCTCAAAGCTGGTAAGACAGGGGAAAATTCATCGGAAAGATGGGGAGGCGATTGTGATAGGCCACATTCTGGAAATCCTGTTCGACATTTTCCAGCAGTGTTCCCAAATCCAAAACCGCTCACTACTTCAAATGTCCTGCAGATATCTTCACCCAAGCGAAGTGAACTCGCCATTGGCTGCTATTCAAGTTGGTCAGGCGTGGTTACAGGCAAACCAGGATTGGCGGGCTTGGCGGCAGGCGGGCTTGGCAAATTATTCCCCAAACCTGGCCCCTTGGCTCTGTCAAGTTGAAAGCTTACGTCAAAAACTCTCGCCAATGGCCTACCAAAGTCTTGCCGCTCTAGTGGATGGTCATCGAACTTTAAGGGATCTAGCGGTCAAATCAAAGCAAGATCTGCAGCTGATGACTCAATCGATTATCCACCAAGTTCACCAGGGATCCATCAAATTGGTCACGGTTGAAGACTTGCAATTTTCTCTTCAACCTGTCGCAACGCCTCCTCTCGGAAAAGTTTCAAGATCCTTACCTATAAGCCCTTCACGAGCCCTACTCACAAGCTCCGCTCCGCCTCAAGCAACCCATCCCTTGATTGCCTATATCGAGGATCATACCCTCCATGGCAAAATCATGGGGCAAATTCTGGTTCATCTGAACTATCGATTTATCCATCTTCAGGAACCGCTACAAGCTCTAATGAGCTTGCTGGAGCATAAGCCAGATCTGATTTTTTTAGATTTGGCGATGCCCATTATCAATGGCTACGAACTCTGTACTCAAATCCGCAGTGTTTCAATCTTCAAAGACATACCCATCATTATTCTGAGCAGTAATGACAGTGTTGCAGCCCGGCTAAAAGCTAAGAATGTCGGCGCCTCGGATTTTTTAGCAAAGCCTATCCGTCTGACAAATGTGCAGACAATCCTACAACGTCATATTGCCCAAAGCAGAAGCAATTTAGAAACGATTTGACGCGGCAGTCCTTGCTAAGTCCTCAATGAAGTCTCCCTACTTACCAATCACCTTCACCATAAAGATGCCGCCAAAGTATAAAAACAGAACCGCTCCCCCCAGCAAACTCTGAGTGATGGGGTCAGTTGACGGCGTTAAAACCGCCCCCAGGATAGCCGCGCCTAACACGACATAGCGCCATCCCGCCAACATTCTCTCCGAGGATACAATTCCTAAGAACCCTAGCAAGAGCTGAATCACAGGTATCTGGAAAGCTAACCCTGTGCTAAATAGCAGTAGCAATACAAATTCAAAATAACGGTCAATCGACCAAAGCTGCTCCACCACATCTGCGCCATAGCTGATGAAGAATTTAAGCGCAGCTGGGATTAGAGCAATGTAGGCAAATCCAATCCCGCTGAAAAATAGAATACTTGACCCAAAGACTATGGGACCCAACAAGCGCCGTTCGCGGCGCGTCAACCCCGGAAGTACAAACTGAATAATCTGATAGAGAATGAAAGGGCTGGCCAATAAAATACCGCTATAGCCCGCCACCTTAATCGAAACAAAGAAATACTCACCCGGTGAAAGCTGCAGGAATTTAGCGCCTTGGGCGGGAATCTCCAGAATCTCGACGATGCGCCTGACCACAACAAAGCAGCCAGCAACACTCAGAAAGACGGCGATTAACGAATAGAAAATACGCTGACGAAGTTCTTCCAGATGGTCAAACAGCGACATTTCCACATCGTCTGGCAATTCGTTCAGGTAATCTTCTGGGTTCTGATTGGACTTCAATTCAGAATTCGATTGCTGATCGGCCGTCTCTAGATTTGCGGGAGGCGTCATGACTTAGGGTGTCGGTTTTACAGTGCTAACTCCTGACTATTGTATCGGCAGTCTTCCATGAACTGGGTAATCTCGATGGAGCCAACCAGCGGAAAGGTAGGCGTCAAGCAAAGTCGCAAGTCAGGCTGGATTCAAAGGAAGATCTCCTCAGGGGTGCTGGTGGGGGTAAAAGTAAGATCTTTGACGGTGTCAATATCCCCAGCAGGCCGAGCAGAGGCGCCATTGAGAGAGAGTAAAACTGCACCGGCGTTACCTGCTCTAATTTTGATTTCTTGCTGGGCCGTCCAGGTTTTTTCCGCCCCTTTAGTCAGGGTGCCTTCAAATTGGGTTTTGCCGTCGACGATGACCCTCATCCAGCAGTTTCCTGTCAAATTGATGGCGATAGTGATCGGGGATCCCAGTTGAGAGGAGGCATTGGTGAGTTCTGAAGCGCCGCCTGTTAGAGAGTCCGCTCCAAGGGCGGCAGGCGTTGTCGATGAGGCTTCAGCGGTTACAGGGTTATCGACCTCTGCAGGCTCTGAGGCGGGTTTTGGACGGTTAATCAAGTTGGCTAACATAATCAGGCCAAAAATGGCGACAATCCCAACCGCCGCGTAGGATACGTAGGCTGAGGATAAATAGGCTAAACTCGATTCTCGAATTTTTTGGAGTGACGGGGTCTTAGGCGCATTTTTTATGAAGTCTCGGATATCATCCACCGTGATTGCGGGTTTTAAGCTGGGAGCGGACTTCGCGACTTCGCGAGGCTCAGGCGTTTCGGCGGTTGAGAAACCAAGCCCTGAATCAATCAAAAATTTCTTGGATAAGGTAATGCCGTCAATGCCCAAGGCGTCGCCATATCGACGAATAAACCCCTGAATAAATACCGGTTCTGGTAAAGGTTTTGCTTCCCCTTCCTCAATTGCTTTTAACAGGGTCGGTCGAACGTAGATCGCAGTGGCGATCTGATCCACGCTCAGGCCCTGATTTTGTCTGGTTTGGCGTAGATAAGCCCCGATTTCCTTGAGTTGCTCCTTTTGAGAGAAGTTTAGATTAGCCACGATACTCCTCTATGCCTCGCAAATTGTCTAACAATCAGCCTCTGCATCTGACTACTGTCAGTTTCTACCCGTTTGGTGATTATTGTAGTGGGGGAGATAACTGAAGAGAAGAGTAAAGTGAGTTATATTGCTGAATTTGTTTGGCAATTTGCGGATTGTAAAGCCGCAGATAATTCCAATATCCGCCAAACACCGCCTGAACATAGTCTTTGGTTTCAGGAAAGGGGATGACGTCGACAAATTCATCTGCGTCGGCGAAATTATTGCGTCTGATCCAGTCCGCCACGTTACCAGGGCCCGCATTGTAACTGGCGATCGCAAACAGAGAGTTATTGTTGTACTCCCGGTGCGTATAGTCTAGATACCAAGTCCCAAATCGGATATTGTCATTGGGATTATCCAAATCATAGGTTTTTACGTCAATTTGCCCCTGGATCCAGTCAGCGGTGCTGGGCATGACCTGCATTAACCCCACCGCCCCAACGACGGAGCGAATTTGAGGTTCAAAGCGAGACTCTTGACGGATCAGAGCCGTCACTAAAAGGGGATTTAGGTTTACCTGCTGAGACCAATCGCCGATCTTCTCTGCAAAGGGGAAGGGATAAAGACTGCGCCAATAGGCTGGCTGATTTTTTAGGGTTTCGTAGTCGGCTTTTTCTTTGGGGTCATCCCGCCAGGCCAGGCTTGAGAGCATGAAGATACCGTCTAGATTGTCCCCCACCCCTAAGCGCATTAGGCCATCCGTAAATTGTTCAGCCACGGTGGGCTGCTGCGGATTGGTGAATTCGGTTTGCCAAAGCCGCCAGGCATCCTGGTCCTGCCCCAATTGGTAAAGCTCCTGGAGGGCTTTTGAGCCCGCTGGCAGATGAGCCCGTTGGGTCGGCAGCGCTAGCTGAGGCCTATGATTACGCACAGAGGTGAAGTCCCCCACATCCCAGCCTAGCCATACCGCTGACCGCCAAGCATAGTACGACTCTGGATATTGGGCGATCACCTGCTTAAAGGCGGCTCCCGCTTCCCGTTGCTTTCCCAGTCGCAGGGCCCATTTACCCAACCAAAAGGCCGCCTGCGGCGCTAATTCACTGTCGGGATTTTCCTTGACTAACTGCTGCGCCCAATTCCAAGCTTCTTTATAGTTGCTGGCCCTGGCCTGCTCCTTCGCCCAGCGGAGCCGTAACCGGGCGGCGGCTTCAGAGGGGCTGTATTGAGTAAGCACGGATTGCCGTGCTTGCATGGCGGATGTTGAACTATTGAGTTCATCCAGCAGCTTCGCTCGCTTCACCAAGGCCTCCCCCGCCCGATCGGGGAATCGCCGGAGCACTTGATCCAGCAATACAATCGCCTCATTCCGCTTTACCAGGTCCACTAGTTTCAGCAAGCCGGTCGCCGTTTCTGGCGCATTGGGAAACTGCTTTTTGAGCAGACGATAGGCGACGATCGCATCATCCCAGCGTTTGCCAATTTCCAAACCTCGAGCGGCTCGATAGGCGTTTTCCGGCGTTGACGGCGCTTTGGCGTAGGCAGGCCCCGCCTTCCCATACTTCTGGATTTCCCAGTACCCGAATCCAATCGCTTGCCAATCTTCCGGGTTGAGCTGACGGCTAAACTCCGCCGTCATTCGATCCATGACGGCTTCTACTTCAGGATGGAAGAGACCATGGTTAACCACAATTCGCATCAGCTCCAAGGCGTCAGCGCGGGCAGGATCCGCCGTCAGCCGTTTGTAGGCGACCTCCACACTGCGGGGATGGGTGGGAAATTCCTGCAACATCTGGTCCCAATACTGCCCCGCCTGCCGACCTAACTCATACAGCGCCTCGGCGACGGCGGCGTTCTCGCCATAGGTCTTAGTCAGGGTTAGCCAAGTGGCTCTGGCGTCCGCCTGCAGGCCCGCCGCCGCTTGAGCCTGCCCTCGTTTAAGTAGAATATAAGGAGCCAGGGTTGGGTACTCTTCTTCCAAGCCTGCCAGTACAGAGATGGCGGAGCCCCCCTTGCCTTGATTAATTAAATCTACCGCTAACAGATAACGAGCTTGACTACGCTCGGTTGAGGGCGGACCTTCGGCTATCTTATTTAACTCTTCAGCCCGTTTTTCTACTGGCAAAGGGGTTAATTGAGCGACTTTTGAAGCCTGATTGATGCTGAGGTCTAAATTTTCCTGACTTGACTCAACCGTTGGCCCATTCCCCATTAACTGGCGAGGCAATTTCACCACGCCAGCCACCTCTAGGAATGCGGCCAGAAAGCCTAAAGATAGAGCGCTTACGCCCGCTAGGGCGATTAAAGGGAATTTGTTTTTGAGGACCTTCAACATCAAAACTCCATCTAGCAGTAGGAAGAGTGGCTTTACTGTAGACCGTTTTAGCAAATATTTTTTATTTTGGACTGTTTGATTTACCCGCCAAGATTGTTTAACCCGGGCAAACTGTGATCAAAATATCTAACAGCACCCATAATTGAGTCATCGCAAGTAGAGACAGTAATGGATTTTCAAGCAACGGACAAATCGTGCCTGAATTGGTCGGGAGATTGCCTGGTTATCGGCGTTTCTGAAGAGTCACTTCCCCTGAGCGGCGTCCTATCTGATCTGAATGATAAATTATCAGGCCTAGTGCAAGACATTATTGATGAAGCTGAATTTAAGGGAAAGGAGGGCAGTACAGTCATCACCCGGTTAGGTAAGGACAGTTCGGTGCGAAAACTCGGGCTAGTGGGACTGGGTTCAGCCGCCAAACTTAAGTTAGAAGATCTTAGGCTGGCGGCCGCCAGCGCCGCCCGATTGGCCAATAAAGCAAAATGCCAATCCTTAGGATTGAGCCTACCGATTTGGAGCAACAATCCTGGCTTAACCGCCCAAGCCCTGACCGAAGGGGTAACCTTAGCGCTGCATCAAGATAATCGGTTTAAGTCTGAGTCAGAAGACGATCATGTCAAGGTTGAACAGGTCCATCTACTTGAGTTGCCTGGTCAAGCTGAGGCGATTCAGCTGGCTCAGCAGACTTGTGATGGGGTTATTTTAGCTCGACAGTTGGTGGCGGCGCCTGCCAATGTAGTCACGCCGGAAGCATTAGTGGAAACTGCAGCGGCGATCGCTAAAGACTCCGACATGGAACTGCAGGTTTTGGAGCGGGAAGACTGTGAAAAACTTGGCATGGGGGCTTTTTTAGGCGTCGCCCAAGCGTCTGATCTCCCCCCCAAATTTATCCACCTCACCTATAAGCCCGCCGGAACCCCTCGCCGCAAGTTAGCAATCATCGGCAAGGGTCTCACCTTTGACTCTGGTGGTTTAAACCTAAAAGTTTCCGGCAGCGGCATCGAAATGATGAAGATTGACATGGGCGGCGCCGCCGCCACATTTGGAGCCGCAAAAGCACTGGGCCAAATCAAGCCAGATGTTGAAATCCACTTTATCAGCGCCGCCACCGAGAATATGATCAGCGGCCGCGCCCTCCATCCAGGGGATATTTTGACCGCGTCCAACGGCAAGACCATTGAAGTCAATAACACTGACGCCGAAGGCCGCCTGACCCTGGCCGACGCCCTGGTCTTTGCAGACAAGTTGGGGCTTGACGCCATGATCGACTTGGCTACCCTAACCGGCGCCTGCGTCGTCGCCCTGGGCGATAATATTGCGGGTCTTTGGAGTCCAGACGATTCCCTGGCGGATGAAATCGTTAACGCAGCCGATCGTTCCGGTGAAAAGCTCTGGCGCATGCCGATGGAAGAAAAATACTTCGAGGGCATGAAATCCGTCGTCGCCGACATGAAGAATACGGGACCGCGTCCCGGCGGCTCAATCACCGCCGCCCTATTTCTACAGCAGTATGTCAAGGACACTCGCTGGGCCCATTTAGATGTGGCGGGTCCCGTGTGGACGGAAAAGGAAAATGGCTATCATAATCCCGGTGCGACTGGCTATGGCGTGCGAACCCTAGTGCAATGGGTTCTGGGGCAAGGTTGATTCGCTTCAATCCCTCAGACTATTGTTTTAGGCCGTATATTTCTGATCCCAAATAGAAAATAGAGACGTTGCTAGCAACGTCTCTAT
>JASJDH010000493.1 GCA_030065175.1 Leptolyngbyaceae cyanobacterium MO_188.B28
CTAGAGGGAGATTGCAATCTCCCTCTAGACATGGGTTGTAAGCAGATAAGCTTATGTTTTGGATATATTTACATTGTTCGAGCTGTTGAATTAGAGGTCATAGTTTTGCATTTTAAGGCGGAGGATAAGGACGGATACCCCAAAAAGCCGGACATGATTCTGACGAATCATGTCCGGCTTTAAAGTTGAGATTGGGCAGCGACTCTCAGGCTTAGCAACTACTTTCTTCGCAATAGCGAACAAGTCTAATGACTTTCAATGTAATGGCTGGCGTAGTCAATCACACACACGGTGTCATAGGTTGCATGGGCGCCGCAGGACACCCCCATGATTCGATATCTAGGATTTAAGATCACGTTTCGATGCCCTCGACTCCGGTCTCCATCATCAATTAAGAGTTGGATCACATGCCACTCACCTTCGGTAAATGGGCCATAGCTAATGTTTTCCCCTGCAATACTTTCTCCAGGAACAATCGCCCAATCGCCATACCGATTCATGCGGGTAAAGGGACTACTGCCATCCCGACCATAGTGGCCGACGTAACCTTCGGGGCCTAAATCATTCACATGATCGGCAGTCGCCCGGGACATGCCTCTAGAGGGGATGAGTGGAGGCAACGATGACGTATTCCCTAATGCCGAAATAGCCTCCTCTAATGCAGAGACGCCTTCCCAAGTTTCTAAGAGCGGTTGACCGGGAAACTTCACTAAGTTGCCTCTGTAGTGCGATCTAAGTTGTCTCAATTTCTCAGCATAGCCAGCGGGATTCATTCGAACCTGGTTGGTCACTGCGATGATTTCCCGCTCCAAGGGCGAAAGATAATCCAGCGTTGATAAACTCGCTGTTGCAACCTTGGGAGTTACGGTGTCCAGTATCTTATTACCAGGCGTAGTTTGATGTGAAAGAACATCCTGGTCTATTGACCTAACTGAAGCTGGGTAAGCGAATGCAGAGGCGCCAAGCATCAGAAAACTGATGGAGGCGACGCCGAAGAGTTTAGACAGCATAAAAGCGGATTTCATCTGAGGGAGGTACACCAAAACGACACGATAGACAGGAAACACTGCAGGGAGATCTGTCTATGGTCAGGAGATTTCTGCATTCTGCATACTTCCTGAAGCCACAATTAGAGTAACGATTGCCCTCTTCTGAAAGTACTGGATTTGATGTAGAGTAACCCCCGATAATTTGCACAGATGAAATTGCGCGATCGCGCAGCAATATCAGCTATTTCACACCAATATTAGAGGCGCTTGCAAAAGCATTCTTAGCAAGGCGTTCACTAAATCCCACTAGAAAGCCGACAATTAGAATCTTATACACCTCATTCGAGTCCAGCGGATTAGAATCCATTAAACTCTCATTTGATTCAGACTTTGACAGATTTGCAATATCTGATCTGAGATGAAATTCGTCGGGTAGAATTTTAATCACTTCCGCCGCCTGGGAACTCAAGATGAGCATAGCCATGATACTAAATGTCGCTCCAATCATGGGTTGCAGTAACCCAAATAGAAATGGGGAACTTAAATTCTCTTGTTCAATATTGTCTATACGGGTCAAAATACTAATAATCCCCCCAATTGCCCCCGCCAATAAGGCCAATAGAAATCGATGAACATGATCGGTATGTCCACTATCTGTAGACCAAGTAAACAAGGCAGTGTATATTCCTTTCCGCCATTGGTTTTCTTGAATCTTAGAGGTTCTTGCAGAGAGAGAGGCAAGCTTTTCTTTAATATCTATTAATTCATCATTTGTATATGATCCGTTACCATTTTTCAAATTCTGAGCTTCAATATCTAACTGTTTAAAACCAGGTTCTAATAGCTGAATATCTATTTGATTAAGAGCAGCTCTCAAGTCTTCGATTTTTATTTCTTCAAGAACAGCTTCCAATAGTCTGACGCCAGCTTCTGTCTCTCCTGGATCCAATCCAAGCGCCAGAATATCTTGATTTTCTTTTAAGTCTGAAATCTGAGCAAGAATTTCTCTAGAGAAATCATCAAAATCAGCTTTTGATTTTTCCGATAATGCATTGATTTCACCTCGAATTTCATTAAGTCTATCATCTAAATTTTGATAATCTTGGAGACTGGTTAACTCTATATCTAGAACAGATAATAATATTCCTTTATAAGTAGACGTCGAGTCTGATGCTTCCTCTTTTAGATCTCCAATCTCTCCAGATACCTGTTGGCGGCATTGTTTTAGTGATTCTTTCAATAATTCGTCATTACCCTCAATTGAAGTTTCATTTATATTACAAGATGTATCAAGGTTAAGGCCAACAGCGATTTCTCTAATCACTTCTGAGCTATCTTTCAGAGAAGCTTCATCATTCTGAGGAAGATTATTTAATTGATTGATGGACAGAGTATTGAAAAGACCTTGAACATCTTTTTCTAAAATGTCTTGAATATCTTTTTTAACTTTCTCAATCTCTTGTTGAGCTGCTTCAATCCGTTTGGTGTCATCAGCGACTATTGATTGAATAATCACTTTCCCACCTAGCATAAAAATGCTCATCGAAAAAGAGACTAGCAGCCAACCAAACAGTGAAATCGCCAATCCCGCTATGATTTTACCCTTGGCGGTTTCCTGGTCTGAATAGTAAAAACCTCGGAAACCAGAAAGCTGTCTAAATAACCTTTTCGTATCATTCAAACGATTAAAGAACCAACCCACTAGCCAACCAGTCGGCATTGAGCAGATATTCCATTGATATCTGTTTAGCCATCTCTCGACATCAACGGTAGTCGCCCCAACAAAGGAAACAATGTCTTTCTGATCAGAATGTATACTTTTGGCGACTTGGGAAATTTGTTCCACCCTGGAACTAAACTTCTTCAAAGTGGATAGTCGATATGCAAGGCTAACCTCATGTCGGATTTTACTTAAAAGCAGTTGTAGATGATTAAGTTCATCACAAAGAATACTGGGATACTCCTTACTAAGCTCGTAATCCTCTCTAATCTTTTCAACTTTTTGCAGCAGCTTATGAGATCTTTCAAGTTCCTGATTTAAGCCAGATTTCGTTTTATTTGAGTTATCTTCAACTAAATCATTCACCTGCCCAACCAGGTTTTCTACCAGATTTAATGATCCTATAATCTGAAAGTTTATATTAGAAATATTTGCAGGTGAAATGCCCCCCAGAGGGTCATGCATTGTGTCGTCTAGGACAAGGAAGCGATTCAAGAATTCACACTTTTCTTCTAGTTGCACTAAAATCGATTCTTTGCCGTTTTCCTCGAGGATTGTGCCCATTGCGCCATAGGCGAGCACTTCATCTAAGATGAATTTAGTCTCTGCAACCTGCCTTGGAATCGCGATCACCCGATAACGCGCCTGACGGATATCGTTTTCCGCCTTAGCGATCGCTCTGTTCAACTGTCGGCGTTTCCGTTCGGTTTTGGCGGCGGACCAATCTCGGAAAAGATGACGACGCAGTCCGGTTGACCTGTGCCCAGGGGCAATTCCTTGAGTTTGATTAAATGACTTTTCTACACCAGCTTCAGATGTATTGACTGCTTGAAAATTATCGTCAGACATGATGCTAATGGTAAGTTGCAGCTCAGAGGAATCTTAGCGCACAAATAGTTAGGGAATTACGTCAAAATAAAGTCCCGGAAAAAGGCAGTGGATGGGTGGATGGGTGGATGGGTGGATGGGATGTTATTTAACTGCAGAGCTCTTAGTAATAAGTTAAGGTGAAATTTCCACGATTTTCACCAGATGCTTTGGTGTGATTAGAGGCTTACAAGCCTAAATGATAAGCTGCTGACTATCACGAAATATACTGAATCCGTTGAATCGCCTTATCGGTGTGGTAGCAATGGGGATGTGGTCTATACCCCCTAGAGCTATGTTGGTTTTCACCTCTGGCATTCCGGAGATACCAGATTTGACCCATCCCCAAGAACTCCAAGCGTTTGGTCAAAACCTGCTGCATTGGGGCCGTTGGTTGCTTTGGCTATTCGTTGGGTTTGGGGGAGTCATTGCGGCGATTAAGTATGCCGATCGGCGCGATCGCGCTGGCTGGCTCAATCCCATCATGGTTCGCTATGGTCGTTTGCTAGAGGGGGCTTTGCATGGCTTGCTGGTCGTGGCTATTTTAGTGGGAGGCTTTTTCCTCTGCGCTACCCTGGCCAATCGCTATCACCATTGGGAGCAAGCCAAGATCGAGCAGATCGCTAGCAGTGTTGCCGGATTCCGGGTGGAACAACCTGCCCCCAGGGTGCGCTATGAGGTAGAAGAACCGTACATTTCCATTACCTATATAGATGGAAAGCCCACTGAAGTTGAAAGGCAGCGACAAATTAGCCGCTTTTTATCCCCCAGCGGGTCTGACATCGCTGTGACCTTAAACCAAGTTACGGATCCCGCAACACAACGCTGGATTTATCAATCCGACTTTACCAGCCGTTACCAGGTGACTAATACGTTGGATGAGACTCGAGAGTTTTTCTTTGAAGTCCCACCCCCTTACGGCTATACCCTATTGCAAGACTATCGGGTAGAGCGCCAAGGCCAACCCCAAGAACCCGTCAATCAAGGTGAGTACAGCTTTCCCGTCCAGTTAGCGTCGGGAGAATCAACCGAGTTTGAAGTGTCTTATCAAGCTCAAGGCGCTCCGCGTTGGGTTTATAGCGCGGGTGGGCGCTTACTTTCCCAGTTCAAATTGACGGTGCTGGCGGATTTTCCGAATGCTGACTTTGCCAGCGGCATTGTCCCCAGCGAAACAAGTTTGGAAGGCAAAGGGACTCGCTTTACCTGGCAGTTTGATCAAAATGTTTCGGTGCGCAATCCGTTTGGCGTGTTTACCGCCACCCAACGGATTCGACAGACCGGTATATTTCCTCGCCTGTTGTTGCTGGCCCCAGGCATCTTTCTATGGTGGCTGCTGTTGTTATATCTAACGGTTCCGATGGGTTTGCAAGATGTCGCCGTTGCCGCGGCGGTCTTCTTTGCCTGCCTGTTGAGCTTGACCTACGCCAGCCGTTTATTTGACGCTAAGTTAGCTTGGGGTCTCTTGCTGCCAATTTTTCTCCTCTTTAGTGTGGGGTTGGGCGGCCAGCACAGAAGACGCTGGGGTGTTATGCTCGTGACCCTGAGCGGGGCGATTTTGCCGGTTGTCGGCATGCTGGTGTCCTATACGGGGTTAACCCTGGGAATCGCTGGATTAGTGTCGGTAGGCTGGTTGATCAGTCGATATTACAGAGCGCCATAGGCCAAGGCTACAATAATGGGCGTCAACTTAAGCCGGGACATTCTCACGGAGCAAGAATACAGGAGTCAGGAGACAGAATTCAGTTTCTGACTGACTTCTGTCTCCTTTATTCCTTCTCTACTGGATTGTTCCGCTTTAAGCTAGAGCCCAAGAACTTAATTCCCAGAATTGGTGATTTTCTCCCATACAAACCCAGACCGATCTAGCTAGCAAATACATCCAATTTCTGAGTAAGCAAAAGCGAGGTGAAGGTGGAAAAAGATAAGTACGGGGACAATTTCCAGGCGCATCTGATGGATCAGTACAAACTGTTTGTTGAGATGGCCGATCGCGTCAGTGCTAGAAGAGGTCAGGCCAACACCTTTTATATTTCGTTATTGTCGGCTCTAGTCGCCTTACTATCTCTGGTGATTGACAAAGAACTTTTCTCGGGACCATCCAGCGTTCTACTCTTTCTTACTTCCCTTATCGGAATGGCGTTGTGTTTGACTTGGCACCTTAATATTAAGTCCTACAAACAGCTGAATGGACTCAAGTTTAAGGTGATTCATGAGATGGAACAATCCCTTCCCTTTCCCTGCTATGAAAGAGAATGGGCCATCTTAAAAGAGAAAGAGAAACAGCAGAAACCAGGATATATTCGCCTGACGACCGTCGAAAAATATATTCCGTTGATTTTTGCAACACCCTACATTGGGTTAATGGTGTATACCCTGCTTGTATTTGTGGGCATTGTGGATAATCCAGCGCCAACCAGTTGAACTTGAGCTTGGATGATATTACAAATTGACGGCGTGTAATTTAAGTCGGGACAATCCGGTGGGATAGGAAGTCAGAAGTCAGAAGTCAGAAGTCAGTCAGGTTCTGTATTCTGTCTCCTGTATTCTGTATTCCGTTCCAGGGAAAATTTCCCGCTTTAGAACCCATTTAACATTGGTAGTTAAAGCCTATGGATTTGAGAGAACAGCTTGCGGACCTGGAGCATCAACAATGGGCCCATTGGACCCGGTATATGTTGAACAATCTAACGCCGGAGAATATTGAGCGGTGGCGCAGGCAGATTGATACGCCCTATGCAGACCTTTCTGAAGCGGAAAAAGCGAGCGATCGTCGTTGGGCTGATAAAGTGCTGACGATCATCGCAAAGAATGGATAGCCCAGCCGTTATTGCCAATCTTCTGCTTGCCCGTCAGCAGCTTTCTCGGCTTCTGCCTTAGCCCTCAGTTCTTCAATGGCGGCAACTAACTCATCTTCCCAAGGGAATTTTTCTTCTTTGGCGGGGTCATAGGGGGGGAGGTCAGGAATGGGGATGTTGAGTTGCTCTAGTAGGGCGCGGGCTTTATTGAGTTCGTAGCGATGCACGTAGGGTTCGCCATCCGCCCAGGCCCACTTGTAGGCAGCAAGGGCATGTTTCGTGGCCTGCTCATGATTCCCGATGGCAAGCCATAATTCGGCGAGGGGGCGATGGGCAGGTTCCTTTGCGCTAGCCAGTTGTTCAGCTATATGGTGTGGATCAGGGAGCTGCTTGAGATGAAGCTTGGTAAGCGCAAGGAAAGCCTCTGCTTCTTCATCTTTTTGACCCATTGCACGAGCTATGAGTACGGCCTCAAGAAAACTATTAGTTGCAGATTCCCACTGCACTTGTTCTAGTCTCCATTGCCCACGCAGGCGATGAAGACTACGAATAGTTCTACGATCCTTACCTTTTTTAGCAAGTTGCTCAGCATTTATAAGATTTACTTCTTGAAGTTTTCCTTGCCAGAAAAGAAATCTAGCGTAAAGATTTTCTGCCATACCAGGGCGATAGACTGATCGTGACCACTGGCGGCCCATAGGGTCAAGAAGCTGCCATACGTCTTCCGCCTCCTCCCATTGGCCAAAGATAGACAGACTTTTAAAGTAATCCAGTCTAGCTCTGAAAATGTGACTTTTTCCGATGCCACCTAGCAATGCAATATCAACAGCCCGCAGGCAAGTATTTTCTGCTTTTGCTAAGCGATTCTGAGCTGTGAGATTAATCGCTATATTAGTCAGACACCCCCGGCAAAGCCGGTGGCTTAATGAATGTGACCGCCTCAAAGGCGGATGTCCTTGCCGGGGGTGTCTCAATCAGTCTCTAGAATTGTCCCCCTTTATCTGCTATATCCTGTTCGCGAATA
>JASJDH010000494.1 GCA_030065175.1 Leptolyngbyaceae cyanobacterium MO_188.B28
TGGCCCTCGCCATTGGGGCGGGTACTAACGTTGCAATTGAATCCGCTGATCTAGTTCTGGTCAAAAGCGATCCCCTGGACGCGACCTATGCGCTGAAGCTGGCCAAAGCGACCTACGCCAAAATGCTCCAAAACTTATTTTGGGCGACTGGCTACAACGTCATCGGCATTCCCCTAGCAGCTGGAGTCGCTTATCCACTGGGCATCCTCCTTTCCCCGGCTGTCGGCGCAATTTTCATGAGTATCTCGACTGTTGTGGTGTCTATCAATGCCATGTTGCTGCGTCGCGTCAAACTGGGAACAAGCGCTCCAATCTAAATTTTACAGTAGCTCTCAGGAGAAATCACCATGAATCAACGATCTTTAGTGGCATTTATTTTGTCTTTGTTAGGGGGATTGTGGATGCTCGCCTCAAGCCGCATGATGTATGGCGGGTTTGGTCATATGCCGGTAAATAGCCGTGGCTGGGGCGCGCACCACATGATGTGGGGACGCGGCATGATGGGAGGATTTGGGCTCTGGTGGCCCTGGTTTGGTGTCCTTGCTGGCGCAATTGTGATTGTCTGCGCGATTGTGTTTTATTTCGCGCCCCAATATCGGCGTTCCCTCGGCGTCACTATCCTAGTCACCTCCATTTTGAATCTTTTTCTTGGGATGGGCGGACTGTTGGCAAGCGCCTTGGGGATTGCTGGCGGGATTGTCGCCCTGACACCGAAGGCCACTTCGCAGGAATAGACGTGACGCATTATCAGCGATGTGCTGCGACCCCAAGATAGATGACTACTCAGCGATTCTTTAAACGACGATGGTTTCTAGGATATTTTGTAAGCAGTGGCCTGGCTACAGTGGCGATCGGTTGGCTATGGCCCCTGACTAAAATCTCTAGAGCGATTGATTTAGATGACTTTTGCTTAAACTATACTTCTTCTGTTACTTTAGCCAGATTAAAGTAGAGGAGGAGACTCTGAAAGCAAAGCACTACCAATGGTTACCCCTCGAATAGCCGTGTCGACGGTCAGCTTTATCGACGATTACTGTCAACTCTATCGAAACCTGTTCGCAGACGTTCGCAACTTCGAATCCTTCAAGTATCTCCATGTCGGGATGATTTCTGAGTTGCCTCGCAAAACCTTGCCAGCAATTGCACGTACAGTTGGTCTAAAAGATGGACAATCCCTTCACCATTTTCTACGAGATGCTGTTTGGGAAACTAGTGAGTTAAGGAAACTCCGATTATGGATTACTAAATTTCTGATTGGAGACCAGGAGATAACCTTATGTATTGATGAGACAGGGGATAAAAAAAGAGGACAAACTACAGATTATGTAGCGCGTCAATATATCGGTAATTTAGGCAAGATTGAAAATGGGATTGTCTCAGTCAATTCCTACGGTGTGGTTGAAGGAATCACCTACCCTTTGATATGCAAAATTTTCAAGCATCAGAGGCGACTTCAAGCGGGAGACCAATACAAACCCAAACCTGAATTAGCAGTTGAAATTATCCGGGAACTAAAAGCTATAGGCTTCAAGATAAAGGTCGTTCTTGCAGACTGTTTATATGGTGAAAGTGAGAATATCATGAAAGTCATAAGGCGACTGAAATTGAATTTTATTGTGTCCATTCGGAGGGAACATGCAGTTTGGCTGCCAGTCGGTCAGCAAAAACGCTACAACCGTTGGCGGACCTATGAACAACCACTGGTGAACCGGAAGCCTGAGAAACGTTTTATTCGTGAGATTATCTTTGGTCAACGGCGTCAGATTCGCTATTACCAAATCACCAAAGACGCCACCGCCAATACCGATAAAAATAGTTGGTACATTATGACTAATTTGAAGAATGATATTCAGGAAGATATCGCTCTACTTTATAGTCTTAGAAATTGGATAGAATATGGGTTCAGACAGGTGAAGAGTGAGCTAGGCTGGGCCGATTTTCGATTAACCGACTACGCCAGCATCGAGCGGTGGTGGGAGATTGTCATGAGTGCTTATCTGATGGTCAGTTGTCAGGCAAAACACTTTAAATTTAAAGCCCTTCAGACTATCCCATCTGATGCTCAGAAAGACATTCAAAACGACGACTCAACGCCATCCTTGATGGATATATTTAAGGTGCATCCTAAGTGGGAAAAAGGGACTACTTGGAAGAGTGCATTGAACAATATAAGACTGATTATCCAACCTTATATTTTTTACTGGTTGATTCGACCGTGGTTGGAAATTTTTAGAATTCCTGGATTCCAACGTTGCTTCTCAAAACTCATTGCCAACATGAATGAATTCCGAGTTCCACTGTTTGATTATGTGATGGCTAGCTAGCAACACGGCTCTATTTTTGTTTGGCCAGAGTAACAGAAGAAGTTTAGTAGTCTCTACAGAGTGGTGGAGGCACGAAAAATATAGGGTTTCAGGGCTCAAAATTCTGGCTTTACAGAACTAGCAGTAACGATACTTCTGTTAAATATAGCCAGAACATAAGCATTTCCAGCCTTATAGATAGGGACTACCTATCTATAAGGCTGTGTAGCGCGAGACAGGCGAGATCGCCATTGCCCCAATTCTGCAGGAGACTGAAAAAAAACATCAACGTTCTCAGTCGAGGCTGCACTGTTGATGACATTATCCACACGGTAGTCATCACAGCAATTCAGGTCCAAGCAGCTTCCTAAGTAGTAACGGTTAATTTCAAATAGTTGATCCGTTTGATACAGTTGAGATAATTGAATTAAATATAAACAACCGGTTTCAATGAAACCTCTATTTCCCGAGCTATTATTAATCTTCTACTTACTTTTCGCCGCCAAACATCCTTTGGTTACCCAAGTTCTGCTGTGTCAAATTAAAGCCATTCACGCCGCTCGTCAGGCAACAAGGCAACTTGTTGTAGATTTAGACAACGACACTGATGAGTCATGGAGAGAATTTCTCGCATCATTGTGGTTTACTTTTACTAATGGAGAATCTTATGCTTATCTTGGCTTACTTGCTCCTTATCTAGGCTTGTTCAATCACCCGATTGTAGAGATTCGTCAGAAAGCCGCTAGAAAACAATTTGAGTTTTCTAAACATGCTCTAGACCAATCTGTGATAGATCAAATTCAAATACATGACATCCAAGAAGCCATTGTAAGTGGAAATCTGCTTGAAGATCTTTCTAACGACAAGAATACAACTAATTATCTTATTTTTGAATCAACACAGATTCAAAGACGGATACGGATTAAATGTAGCTACATCAATCGATCTTTTATCAGAATTCTTGCAGCGTACGAACCTAGCTATGAGTAATAGATTAACGACTTTATAACGAGGATAAGTCATGTCAACAATGATGCACGAGATTGACAACCAAGAATTTTTAGTTGAGGCCCGAGTTACTTATACACTGCAGTCTAACGGAAAATTCTATTTGATTGAGAATGTTCCCGCCCGTCTCAATGAGGAGACTGGAGAAACATTTTTTTCTTCCTCTACGGTGGAAAATTTACAACAACTCATTTTAAGCGAAAAAGAGCCCGATCGCGTTATTGAGACTCCTGTATACACCTACGGAGAGCAATGACGTCAACTCTTTGTCTGCACTATCCTCTTCAGTCCAGGAGTACATTAAATTAGGAATTGTCCTGTAATGTTAGCTGGCCCTCAGCCTAAATCCGAAACTAACCCATATTAGAGTGTGTTCAGATAAGCTTGCACCGCATTGTACAGCCCCAGCTTGAGGGCGTCAGCGGTTAAGGCATGGCCGATGGATACCTCCAGAATATTTGGAATAGATAGAAACTGAGGCAAATTCTCGAGATTTAAATCATGGCCTGCGTTAACGCCAAGTCCTTCTTCCTCAGCGATTTTGGCGGCCTCGGCGTATTGGCTAAAAACATCGTCAGCTCGATTTTCTCGAAATGCAGTCGCGTAGGGTTCTGTATAAAGTTCGATTCGCGCTGCCTCGTTAGTAACGTCCAGAGACTTAATCTGCCGAATCTGGTCGGGATCTGGATCCATAAACAAACTGACCCGTGCTCCAATGGACTGCAGGTCTGTAATGATGGACTTCAGTTTGGCCCCGTCTTTTTGAATATTCCAACCATGGTCTGAAGTAAATTGCTTAGGATCATCCGGCACAAGAGTCGCCTGGGTAGGTTGCACATCCCGAACAATTTCCATAAACGGGGGTTCTAGGGGGTTGCCCTCAATATTAAATTCAATTGATGGGTGGGCCTTGAGCAACTCTGCCAGTTCATACACATCGCTACGGCGAATATGACGTTCGTCAGGACGAGGATGCACCGTCAATCCATGGGCCCCCGCCTCAATACAGGTTTCTGCAGCCCAGAGTACGCTTGGTATACCAATCGTGCGTGAATTACGAACCAGGGCGATTTTATTGAGGTTAACGCTCAGATGGGTCATTGAGATAAATCTTCAGAACACAGGAATTCACGATCACCGCAGCAACCTTACAGGGTGGGGCGGATTCCCTTCTTGATCACCCTTCAGTATCCCAGAATCTATCAATTCTATTGGCCTTTAGTGACTTTAGAGATCATAATACGTTGCATGTTCATTGATCGCATCAGCACTTCCTTTAATTTTCTGGAATTTCCTCTGCAATGTCGTCCAAGTTTTGCTGCGTTGATCTCCTCCTCGAATATATGTCCCCAAATGGATATGGTCGCTTGGAAAATTATAGATATGGCCGCTTGGAAGATTAGCGTCTAGCAAGTATTATTCTTTGGGGAATTGTTGACAAGGAGTTGTTTGTTGCGAATATTCTTCATATGTTTTTTAACCGTGTGCACGCTGATAAAAAGTTCGGCGGCAATTTCCTTATAAGAGAAATGGGTGCGGTGGAGTAACCAGACTTCAGCTTCACGGGGACTGAGGTTAAAGAGGTCAACCTCAGAAATCGCCTGAGCATAAATAGATCGACCGCGGTCCTCGAGAATAACGAGCAGATGGGGAAGCGGACTGTCGGAATAATTAAACCAGCGGGCGCGGATGCGGAAGAAATCATTCTCATTGAGTCTAATTTCAGCCTCTGCAATAAGCGGGTGGTGAGGAGACTGAGAGGGATTGTGAATTAGATCGAGACAGACGCTCCAAATAGGAGAAGGTGTGATCTGAGCCTCGCTGCTACCGGGAGCAAGTCGATCGCAAATCTGGCTGGCGGCCAGATTTGCCTGGACCCAACGCCCCTGCTGAGAGAGGATTAACACCCCATCAAACCAACTGGCCAGGATGGCCTGGGCGAGGATATCGTCAGAGTGCTTGGCGGGCGAGCTGCTTGGTTCAGACGGGTGATCTGGCAAGAGAGAAGGGGGGCTTTGAGCAAACATGGCTCCATAATCAAAAGAGAATAAAAAAAACGGAACCGCCCAATTTATCCGGACCTATCGGCACGGGGTAGGAAAAAGGAGACAGTAGCCGGGAAAAGCCAGACGACTGCAACCTGAAATCCTCAAGATACGCTGCAGAGAGCGGCTCATGAGAGGGCGTCCAGTAACATAATTGGGCGAGAAAAAGGGAATATGCAGGGAGCGGAGCAGATTTTGCCCTGATTCAAGCCCTCTCAACCTGAGGAGGTTGGGAACTCTGCGGATATATTTCATGATGTAAAGAAAAATCGTTATTTGGTGTAATATAATTGAGCTGCGTTACATTCATTAATTCAACAATCCAAAACTTATTCATTTCCCTCTATCCTTCAATCGCAACTTTTTCAACAAAGTCAGAGCGTCTATAAACCTTTCAAGGCAAGGATTTCAGCGATATTTTGTATGTAAACTAAAGTCATTTTGTCGAGTATTACGGAAAATGGGCTCTTCGCAAGGATATGTTGCAAAAATGCAGTCTTCACTTGAGTATAAGGAAGTTTAGCCAGTCAGAGATCGCATCTGCCCGTATCCTATGCCTGCTTCAGAACCGTTTAAGTGGCGCCACTTCCAATCTGAAATCATCCTGCTGAATGTCCGATGGTATCTACGCTATAGCTTGAGCTATCGGGATTTGGCGGAAATGATGCTGGAGCGCGGCGTTCAGGTGGCCCACACGACAATTTATCGCTGGGTGCAGGCCTACAGCCCCGGACTGGATCAGCGTTGCCGCCCGTATCTTCGACTCACTAACGATTCCTGGCGGGTTGACGAAACTTATATCAAAGTCAAAGGGGTGTGGAAATACCTCTACCGAGCTGTTGATTCTGAGGGGAATATTTTGGACTTTTTGCTGTCCACCAAGCGCGACGCTAAAGCCGCTAAACGGTTTCTGAAAAAGGCGCTCAATGCGTCTCATACCCAATCTCCTCGGGTGATCACCGTCGATAAGAATGCGGCCTATCCCTCGGCGATTGATGAATTGAAAACCGACGAATCTTTATCTAAATCGACAGAAACCAGACAGGTCAAGTATTTGAACAATATCGTCGAACAGGACCATCGCTTTATCAAACGACGTGTCAAGCCAGGGCTCGGATTCGGTTCATTCAATACGGCTCGACGCACGCTCAAAGGTTACGAGGCGATGCACATGATTCGTAAGGGGCAAATCAAAGATGTCACAAGGGGAGATGTCTTGGGACAGGTCTCATTCATCAATGAAATCTTCGGAGTAACTGCATAGCCAGGGTTAAAGCCACAGGCTTCTTCTCTCCTTTTGATCTTTTTGCAACGCAGCCCCCCGTCGGGGCGCCGGGAATGTGGAGGGAGAAAACGAGATCGCCAGCCAGCGGCATCTCAGAATCATACTGCCGACCCAACCCATAAATTTGTCCTTGTTCGATCAGCTGGGTCGCTGCAACAACCTTCTCAGGCGTCACCCAATTAGAAGCCCCAGCCTCGTCATCAGCGCCCCACTGCACAGGCCGCCACGGTTCGATGACCCGCGCCAGGGGGGAATTAACATCGGGATTCGCGCCGACTTGCAAGGCGGTAACCAGCACAGCTAAAAGCACAGCCAGGGATAAGGAGATCTTCAAAATCCGGACTTTACGCAAAGTGTCACCCCCTTCTCGGATAAATTACAAATTTCAGATTTTGGCATGATCGCGCTAAATTCGTCGCTGCTTCGTGGACTCCAATAAGTAGCGGCAAAGGCTTATCATTAACTGCTGTACGATAAAAATCCACCCCTCTGCGGTGTCCAAGAAGGCTCTCTTAAGCGGCTTGTTCATTCTCTGTCAAAAGAATTTTAAATTCAGTTTGTTTTTCTCTCATTTTATTAGGGCGAACGGATCTTAAAATCAGGCAGAAATCAGTTAGGTCTTCCCTTCATAAGTGCTCCCCCTCTCATCGGCGGCAGATTCAAGATCAAACGGAATAAGGAAGAATTAAGAGGTAAGGATTATGAATATAAAACGGGATTATGAATGTAGCATTAGTAACAGGCGGAACTCGTG
>JASJDH010000495.1 GCA_030065175.1 Leptolyngbyaceae cyanobacterium MO_188.B28
AGCAGAATAAAACCTAAAAGGTAGCTAGGATAAAGCTGAGAAATTATCAAACAAAAACCAGTTGTTGCTGCTCGATCTGTAACCATATCTAGAGCAGCCCCAAACTGACTTTGCTGGTTAAATTTTTTGGCTGCTAAACCATCTAGTTCATCGAGGAAAAAGGCAACTAAGTAAAAGACTAGACAACATTGCCAATACCCGACAACATGGGCGATAAAACCAACCGCATACAAAACAATCCTTACATAGCCAATCACATTGGGAATAAAGGAAAAGACAATATTAGGCTCCATGATCCATAATTATGATGACTTTCAGTGGCAAATGTTTTATAAATTTCTCATTCCGTATTTAATTTCTCAGTAATTATTTCAGGGGTATAGCGGTTGAAACGGGCCGGATCAAAAATAGATTTGGCCCATCGCCACCAGAGATGAAAGTAAGAATAGGGATTATCGTTAGTGAAATATTCGGGTGCGATTTTTTTGATTTTGGGCAGATGTATCCAGGACGCATTGGCGAAGGTATGGTGTTCGTCATGATAGCCCGTATTGAAAAAAAGGATATTCGTCCATTGATAGGTCGAGTAGGTCTTACAGGTTTGATAAATATTATGTTCGGCGATTGACTGACCTTTGAAGGTGACTCCCCAATAACTCACCCCTAGAGTTAAACTCCAGAATAGATAAAGAGAGGCTTGCCAGCTAATGAAATACCATGCCGCAGCATAGAGCAAAATGCTCTCAGCCATAAGTAGAAAATTTAGTGCTGCAGGCTTGTGAGATGTTTCTATGGGACGAGATGCGGCAGGGCATAGAGCATCTATTATCAAATCCGTCATGACTACGCCTCCCGGCAATAGATGAATTAGCCCCTCTGCTAGACGTAAGTGGGGCTTTGATGTGCGGAACTGAGATTGCTGCCTGTCCCACCATTCATAATCTTTCGAGTAGTTATTGAGGCATCGATGGTGAGATTTGCCATGCCTCCCCACATAGGTCAAAGATTTCCCCAAGGAAAGTACGCCTAACTCGATTAGGACTAGGCTAAAAGCATTACCCCACTTCCCTTTTAAGATGAGACCGTGAGCGACTTCATGGATAAAGGTTGATAATGAATGCAGAACAAATTGGCCGATTAGCAGCGAAATCGCCCCAATCATCCACCAGGATAAATCTTTCACCATCCACGCAATTGACCAGTGAAGGATAATCAGGCAAACGATCGGAATCATCGATAACGGATAAGGACCAAAATATTGTTTGATTTCAGGGTGATCCTGAAGTATTTGCTTGCTGCGCTCAACGTGCCACTGATGATCGGATGACATACTTTCGAAGTTGAAAAAGATTCCTAAACGACATCCAGCTTAAACTTGAGTTTATTCCGTAGAGAACCATCGGATCTGCATGTGGACAAGACTTAAACTTCCACAAGCGATTGCGACCAGCTTTGATAGCAATTGTTGACAATCATCTGTTTAGCGGTGGCCCAGTGATGTCTCTTCTGCCTGTATCGATAACCTTTCAGTCCTTTGGGTAAACCTGCTCGATGTAAAATGCAGGCATCAGGTTGAAAGCCCATACGTTTGACAATGCAGTTATACCTTTGGGGAATTGTCTCTACCCCGTAGCACCGTCTTGCAACCAAAGTATAGGCAAACTTATAGCTCAACTGATCTCGCTCAAAATAGCCATCACAGACGTCTAAAATCAGGTCCCACCACCGTCGCCATTCTTGAGCTAGCGCCTCCATAAAGATGCGATCGCCAGTAATCACGCCCGTATTCCATTCCTGTTTAAAGTCCTTGCCGCCAGGGCAAAACTCTTCTAAGCGTTCCTGCTTAAGTAAAGTCCATAAACGTTGCCGCCAGCGTTGTCGTTGTCGCCAGTCTAATCGCCCTGGGACTAATGATCGCTTAGTTCTCCAGGGTTCTTTCAAAGAACCCTGAAGGGTTTCAAAGCCTTTGGGATCCACCAGCAGGGTGTCAGCGTCAATATAAGCGATCCGATCATATCCTGAAGGTGCGTTCAAAATGGATTCTAGTTTCAATCTCAAAATGTTCTCGCGTTTGAATGTCGCCGATTGCTCTTTAGGGATATCTGAAACGACATGTATTTCAATTCCATGTTGCTGGGCCGTCAATTGTAAGTCCTGACTCAATAACTCAAATTCAGGATTACAAGCGATGGTAAACCAATAGGTCTTCATACGGTTTGTCTCTTGCCGTTTAATGAACACACAGCGCCAAAAAGCCTTTCGTACTGACGGGTAATTTTGGCGGCGTCAAAGTCTTCCGCTCTAATAGCAGCATTTTGGACAAGCCTTTTGGCTTTTTCAGGATGAGTGAGCAGCTGATGGATGGCGGCTGCCAACTGCTCTGGGTTGTGGGTTAGCGTGAGGAGTCCAGTTTCCTGATCGACAATGATCTCTTTAGGGCCGTAGTCACAATCCGTGGCGATAACCGGCGTCTGACAGGCCATGGCTTCAACAACAACGTGAGCGAAGCCTTCCCATAACGATGGCAGAACAAAGATTTGGGCGGCTGCAACATAGGACCAGGGATTATTAACAAAGCCGACTAATTTCACATAGTGTTGGAGATTCAAAGCTTGGATCTGCTCTTCTAGAACGCTTCTATGGTTCCCTTCTCCAATAATGATGAGCTGCAAATCATTTAACTGATAGTGCTGATGACAGCGCTTAAGGGCTTTAAGCAGATCTTCAAAACCCTTTTGAGGATGTAAACGACCCACCGCGACAATATAGCGACCCTCAATCAAATTATTCGCAGGTTTTGTCTGAAGGGTCTGTCGAATCTGATGAAGATGGATAGGATTATAAATCCAGGAAACCCTGGTCGGGGCAATGCCAAAATCATGCGCCATTTCCTCTGCGCTGCCTTGAGAAAGGGTCAACACATGATCGGCCTGGCTGTAACAATGTTTAATGATTGTCAAAAAGAGTTGTTGCAACAGTTGACTCTTCACCAATTGCCGCAAATTCGCTACAAAGTTATTACCTTCCCGAGCAATCCAGCAAATGCTGTGCTCCTTGAGTCCTGATAAGGCGATATGGGTGAGAATATTTAAGCCCGTCATACTCGTCAAGACAACATCTGGACCGATCGTTCGAATCAAAGCCCGAATCTGATAGATTGAAACCGGAATTCGCATTACTCTGGGTAAGAGTGTCCAGAAATGCATAGAGTGAATAGAGTTGCTCGGCAGATCCAAAGTATGTCGCAACCATCCCGGCAACGGAGCATTTTTTATATCCGCTTGATTGACTAAGTGTAGATATTCTCCCTGAGGGGATAAAAGGCCAAGATAGGGTGTAAATCTTTCTCGATCAATATACCGCAACAGATTGACGACAGTACGTTCAGCTCCGCCGCCGGATAGATCCGGCAAAATGAATAGGATCTCGAGTTTACCTGAGCAGGTTGTACCCTGAGCGGGTTGTACCTCATCGTCTATCGTCTGCATCGTTCGTCACCTCATAGCGCACAGATTTGAGCAGTGGTATCAGAGACAATCTGACCGTTCTCCAGCTTGATGATCCGATCGGCGGCGTCATAGTAGGATTCATCGTGACTGATAACAATGACTACTTTCCCCTTTGCTTTAAGGTCGGATAAAACCTGGTAGTAGAAGAATCGCTTGAAATGCCAGTCTTGATTAGCCGCCCATTCATCAAAGATATAGATGTCATGATCTTCCATTAACGCCCCCAGCAAAGATAATCGCTGTTGCTGTCCTAGAGAGAGATTGACCGTTGAAAACTGACCATCGAGAATACTGACCTTGCGACTTAGGTCTAGTACGTGTAAGTACTGGTTCCACTTCGCTAGATCGAGATCGCAGTTAGGGGCCTTGGCTGTTAAAAGGTCTTTAAACAGAAACCCGTCAGAAAATAAAACGGAAAAACGCTGGCGGTAGGCGCTACAATTGGCCTGTTCAACAGTTTGATTATTGAGTTTAATGACGCCAGTATCGGGCGTGTACAGGCCACACAGCAGCTTTACCAGAGTGCTTTTGCCACTGCCGTTGCCGCCAGTGATAAATGTGATTTGGGTGTTGGAAAGCTCTAGGGATATGGGGCCTAATGTGAAATAATTCTCTGAATTCTGATAATGATAGTCAATATTTTCCAAACATAATGATTTTGCAATAGGCTCAAAATTATCTGTGGAAGGCGCTAATGACGCAGGTTGGGATTGAGGTTCAATGGCTAAATTAAGCGACTCAATTTGTTTCAGAGAGACACGTACATTTTGGAAAGTACTGGAAAACTTTAAGGCGGTTTTGAGGGAAGGTGAAGCAAACAGAAAAATCAGCAAACATTTCTCAATTGCTTGGAAAGAGACATAACCGAGCTGAGGGAGGATTGCGATCGCAAGCCCCAATGCCAGCAATAAAAATAGATCACCCCAGCGTGATGTAAGGTTTTCCAGTACATTGGCTCGAATCGTCTGCTGGCGTTGACGTTGGCATGCTGGATAAAACCGCTCATGCAGAAATACATGTTTTTTTGCTGAATTAAGTAAAAGTTCTTTAATTCCCTGATTTAGTTGGTGGATATAGCTGAAAATTTGATTCCATTCTTGGCGTACCTGTTGACGATGGCGGCGAATCTTTTGAAGAGGGCGAGTATAGAATAGTGAGAAAAAACCAATAATCAGCGCAATAAATAAGAATAATGTAGGTGATGTAGCGACATAAACAAACGAGCAAAAAATGACGATGGCGAGGGCGGATAAAACTGATGGAAACTGCTCTAGAGCATTAGCCAGGGTATTGATATCTTCGGTCAAGACAACAAATCCTCTTGCCCCCATTTTCTCAACCTGCTCAAGGGGGGTGTTAAGTATCTTTTCAATCAGGCCAATCCTTAGATCAAAGACAAGCTGCTGGGAAAGTTTACTAACGTAGTAACTAGAGGCAATACTAAACACGCCGTACCCCAGCCATGTGGGAATAAATTTCAGTAAGCTTAAATAAGGCTGAGCCAGTTGCGTTTCAACTGCTTCTACAATCGTGACCACTAGTCCTGAAAAGCTGGCCCCTGATAGAATGCCCGCGACAACGGCTAACAAGCAAATACGCTGATATTGTTTCAGAATTGAAATAAATGAAGTCATTAAGAGGAATCTTTGTAGAGTGCTTAACCTAAAGAATTGAATGGCCTTGATATAAGGCTTGATATAAGGTTATGAATCGAAATTCTAGGTAAAAACTAAATATGCCCAAAATAGATTCTTTTCAACGCTTGCCGACTTCGGTTGCGACTCAAAATTCTCACCAACTTGATCGATTGATACATAAATTGGAAAATCGTCAGCTTCTTATAAATTTGTACGATCACATGTAAACGAACGTGTTAATCCAAATCAGGAACGATATCGCCCTTGGTCTCATTTTTTCGAAGAATTAGTAATTTGGGGGACTCAACTCTATAGTTAACAAGGCTGAAGTTACCGAGTGTAAAGTATTGGGAATACTCTGGGCCAGGTATCGGCGACATATAACAGCATCCAAAGACGGAGCTTAGCTTCCACAACCCCCTAACTATATTCCGCCTTCACCGAGACGTATCCAAAACTAGCGAGAACTGCGACAGCTAATCCTCTTCATCCGGTTTCAACACGTGAATAAGTGCAAGCAGTGGATATGAGCGTTCAACTATTTTCCAAAATCCCCTTAGCATGGCTACAACTGACTCGAAACAAGGTTCGTCTCTTGGTTGCCTTGATGGGAATTACCTTTGCGTCTGTGCTCATTTTTATGCAACTTGCCTTTTTGGACTCCTTATACGATAGTCAGACGGCCCTACACAGAAGCCTCAAGGCTGATCTGATATTGATTAACCCTGAAATGAAAACATTGGCAAGCAAAAGAAATTTTTCTCGCCAACATTTATATCGTGCTTTAAATTTTGATCAGGTGACATCAATTAACTATATCTATCATGGTCAAAGGTCGTTCAAATATGAGGGTAATACTGGCGGAAAAGGAATTATTATTGTGGGAATTAATCCGGAAGATCCACCCTTCAAAATTCCTGATTTTGACCAGGTTGTTTCTCGACTTAGAACAACAGGAACAGTCCTATTTGATCAGAATTCCGACCTAAATGAGTATGGCAACATTGTCCAGGATTTGCAATCCGGTAAACCGATCACAGCAGAGGTCGGTGAACGAAAAGTTTGGGTTGGGGGAACTGTTGATTTTGCGGGAGCCTCATTTGCAGACGATGGAAATTTGATAGTTAGCGCTGCTTCGTATTTGCAAATTTTCTCCCATCAAAATGCAGATGATATAACGATTGGCCTAATTACGCTTAAACCGGGTGTTGATAAACAGATATTTCTACAACAACTGGCGACTCAGCTGCCAGAAAATGTTCAAGTCATGACGCTTCAGGACTTCATCGATCTAGAAAAACATTATTGGTCTACCAGTGCGCCCATTGGTTTCGTTTTTGGGATGGGTGTCCTGGTAGGTTTCCTGGTGGGGGTAATCATTGTTTATCAAATCCTTTATAACGAAGTCTCTGACCATTTGCCAGATTATGCAGTCCTGAAGGCAAGAGGCTATAAGCATCGCTACTTCTTAGGAATTCTTTTCCAGGAGGCCTTACTTCTGGCGCTCCTAGGATATATCCCTGGATTCGCCATTTCTCTAGGACTTTATGATGTTACTAAAAACGCGACAGCTCTACCGATTCATATGACCTTTCAAAGAGCGGTATTGGTGCTTTTACTCAACATTATGATGTGCTTTATGTCTGGCGCTATCAGTATGAGTAAGTTACGGGAGGCGGATCCAGCCGAACTTTTCTAGACTACTTGTTTGTTGCTTGTTACTTGATCCATATCCTGCCAGTTCGAAAACCCCTAAGTAATCCCTGCTTGAGCAAAATTCTATAATTATGACTGCTCAATCTATTGTTTCAGTACAGAATCTAAATCATTTTTTTGGAGAGAATGCGCTCCGGAAGCAAGTTTTATTTGATATCGACCTTGAGATTAGACCTAAAGAATTTGTGATTCTGACTGGACCTTCTGGTTCGGGTAAAAGCACCTTATTGAGTCTTATTGGTTGCTTGCGGTCAGTTCAAACAGGAAGTCTCAAGGTTTTGGGTCAAGAACTCAATGGCGCCAACAATGGACGGCTGATCAATGTTCGCCGTCATTTTGGCTATATCACTCAATCCAGTAATCTCCTTCATTTCCTGACTGCCCAGCAAAATGTTCAGATGTCGCTGGAATTACATCCGAGACTGTCGGGACAAGACAGACGTTCAAAGGCGAAAGCGATCTTGGAAGCGGTTGGATTAGAGGATCGCATTGCCTACTATCCAGATAATTTGTCGGGGGGACAACGCCAGAG
>JASJDH010000496.1 GCA_030065175.1 Leptolyngbyaceae cyanobacterium MO_188.B28
ACCCCATCAGGGCGTTACCCGTCATGATGTTGAAGTCCACGCTGGGCAACGGTTCGAGATCGGCGGCTGTTTGGGCTGAGGCGACTAGGGATAGAAAGAGCTGCAGCTTAGCGATCTCGGTGGCTTCGGCTAGCTGGTCCACCCCGTAGAGGTTGTTGGTGATGATCAGCCGTTTGATGGCTTGGCTGGAGAATGGCGTGTCTGTTGGCGTGTCTGTTGGCGTGTCTGTTGGTGAGGGAATGTTGTTGGTTGTTGGGGATCCCCCCAACCCTTCAAGAGGGGGGCTAGTAGGTGTCTTGTTTCTCGTGGAGATCTTAAATCGAGCGGTGTTGGTTTGTGGGTGATTCACACCCTTAGTAGATGGCTCACCCTCTGCAAGTTGGAGCGTTCCTAAAAGAGCGCTATATACTTTCATCAACTGCTTTAGGGCCGCTTTCAAAAAACGCCCTGAACCACAAGCGGGATCAAGTAGTGAGAGACCGGGCAAACTGTTATCCAGTAGCTGTTGACACTCTGAGGCGTTTAGCTGAAGCAGGGCGTCTTCCAGGTGGTCCAATGGTTTATTGGATAAAGTGTTCAGCTGATTGAGGATGACTGGTTCAAGGGTGCGATCGCAGAGATACGCCACAATTTCCGGCGGGGTATGATAAGCGCCCGCCTGTTTAGCGTTGATGGACCGCTCGAAAATTTGGGCGAGGACCGCCAGATTAATTTCATTGTCGGCTCCGCTGGGTTCTTCACTCAAATGCCAGGTATAATCCCCAAAGCATTCAAAGATCTGCTCAAATGGCCAATCGGCAATGGCGATCTGAGGATACCGCTGTTCTATCGGATGGGGTTGAAACACCCCGCCGTTGAGATAGGGCACATCGCCAATCAGGGGGAATAAAGCCGCCGGATGTTCAATTTTCGGCAGGGCTAACCCTTGACGAAATAGGACTTGGAGAAAGTCTTGGAAAAACCGATCCGGACCGCGTTGTTGACTTTGCCCCAGTTTATTCTGCAGGTACCATTCATCCCCGTTGTCTAGAAAGCCATGGCGCTGCAGCAGGTAAACAAACACCAGGCGAACCAGTAGGGCTGACGCATACCACTGGCAATCGGCTTCATGGGTGACGCCTTGAATGTGGGCGGCTAAAGTTTGATGGAGGGTTTCATACTCTCCATAGAACTGGCGGGTGATTTTGTTTACCGAAGCATTCGGACGGAATCGCTGATCCAGCGTGAGTTCTGGAAGGAGATCATCTGGAGTGTTATCTGGGGCGTTATCTGGAATGTTATCTGGGGCGCTGTCGGGATCGCTCCGCAAGCGGCTGATCATGCCCAATAGCAGTTCGTCCGGCTGCCCTTTAATATAAATCTCCCGATGTAGAATAAACCGATCCGGGGTTTGCTTAGCCCACTCCCATAGGCTCTGGGTGCGGGGAGGGTTGACAAAGATCAGCAGCGGATCAGGGCATTTGGCGGCGATCTCACTATAAATTTCAGCCCGCACGTCCCTTACTGGAATTGCATCGCCCGCCGCCTCAACTTCACAAACCGTCGCCTGGGCCAGCTGGGCCAGTTTGCGATAGCAATAGGTTTGATTGTGGAGTTTGAGCGCGATCGCTTTGCCCGATTTAGGGTTTGACCATCCCAAAACTTGCGTAAACAAATCACCAAACTTGAATTCCTGTAGCAGGGCGCGGGCTTGCGGGACATTCAAGGGCATGGCGACTGAATAGGGACGCAATTTCAGGAGGGGCTTAGACCATTCTGGCGAACGGCGACTCTATTCTTAGCACACTTTTCTGAACTTGGCGGCAAAGCACCGCCCCTTTAGCTGTTAGCTATCCTATTCGTTGGGGACTTTCGAAGGATCCAACGTTGAGACCACAGAAAGATATAGATCCTTACCTGTCCCTTGGAGAGAGAAGTCCAATATATATCGCCGGTGCTTGGAAAAATACCGTCTCTTCCTGGCCATCATATCTGTAATGATTTCTCGAAAATCCTCCACAGCCTGTGGATCCTGCCCGGAAAGACCTTCCTCAATCATATTATTGAGTAATTGGGTCTGCTGCGTCTTAGGCAGTAGAGCAGTATTCCAAGCCATTATCGCTACTTCTAACAGCCTCTTATGCTCTTGCTTAGAACCGACAATATCTAAGTAAGGATCAATAAAATCTTCCAAAACCTCAGACATCTTTGCAGCCCCTTTCGGCTCAATCAGCATTTTTGTATTGCGTTTTTGAAGCGGACCTGACTGTACCTTCTGAGCTAATTTCTCCAGGTTTTTGCGCTCGTCTTGAGCCTTCTGTTTCTGCTTGAGTAATTCGCCAAACCCCTTTTTCTTTCTAGCCATGATAGTTATTCCAAATCCACCCACGACAGGCTGCTACGCCCGGGACCTACTACCCTTTGTCCTTTGCTGCTAAAGCGTAATCTCGAAACCGATTTAAGTCAGCTTGAATTGTCGATTCTACAATTCGTCCCAGAAACAGGTTATCCATTAACTGCCCCAGGAAACCCGGGATAGCGTAAGCAACCGTTAATTTTACTGTACTCCCCCCTTTGTCATGACCATAGAAACGGATCGCCCCTCGATTCGGCAAGCCATCGATCGACTCCCATTGAATAATCTGATTGGGAACCACTTTGAGAATTCTCGATAGCCAGCTGAATTCAAACCCACCCGAAGCCAGCTTCCAGCGGGATAGCTCGGGCTGATCTTCTAAGATTTTTACGGAATCAATCCATTTCATCCAGCGGGGCATCTGCTCCAAATCGGACCAAAGATTCCACACCAGATCTATAGAGGCGTCGACGTCGACGTATACGCTGTGTTCTAGCCAGTCTGTCATGGTTTGGATGGGGGAAAGGGCAGGGGGAGATGGGGAAGATAGGGAGGCAGGGGGAGCAGGGGGGATGGGGGAGATGGGGGAGAAACCGTAGGGTGGGCAATGCCCACGCGCCTTATTTCAGAGCTATTCAAGACAATCTGAGATTGAGGATGGGGCAGAAGAGGGCCGTAGGCACACTCCTTATTTCATAGCGATTCGAGACAATCTGGGATTACGGAAGAAGGAGACGATCAAATCCAAAATCTCATTCTCATCCACCCATCCACCCATCCACCCATCCACCCATCCACCCATCCACCCATCCACCCAACCCCCTAAGCTCTAGCAGTCGCTAAAATCGCTTTCGCCGCTTGGCGTCCGGAGAGAGTCGCCCCTTCCATACTATCGATATAATCTTGCTGGGTGTAGCTGCCGGCGAGGAAGAAGTTGGGGACGGGGGTGGCTTGGCTGGGTCGGTAGGGGTCCATCCCGGGGGCTTCGCGGTAGAGGGATTGGGCGAGTTTTACGACGCTGTACCAGGTCATGTTGAGGTCTCGGGAGGAGGGGAAGAGGTCGTGTACCTGTTTGAGGACGTGGTGGGCGATTTCTTCATTATTCTGTTTGATAAATGGATCGCCTGGGGTGAGGACGAGTTGGAGGAGGGATCCTTGTCCTTCTCGATAGTAATCGCTGGGGCTAGTGAGGGCCAGGTCGGCGAAGCAGGAGAAATCGGCGTCGGGGGTGTACAGCAGGTTGTCTAGCCCGACGGCTTGGTTGAGTTGTTTACGGGCCTGGGTGTCGTGGAGTTCGGTGACCCAGCCGTCGAAACGGAGCTGCACGGTAGCGACGGGGACGGCGTCAAGCTGGTAAATATTGTCGAATTCTGACCATTGCCGCCATTGCTCAGGAATTAGCCGCTTAATGCCCGGGACGTCGCAAGCGCAGACGTAGGCGTCCGCAGTGATAGTTTCGACTTGGTCCCCTTGGGCGATCTCAAGTCCCGTAACTTGAGTATTCTCTCCAGATTGTTCAAACAAAATTTGCTTAACGCCGCGGCGGATGTGAATCTGGGTTCCCCTGGCTTCTAAGTAATTGATGATGGGTTTAAGCAAATACTCGTGGGGCGATCCTTCCAGCATCCGCAAAACGGAAGCTTCCGTTCTGACGGCGAAAAGCAGGAAGATGGTTAACATGCAGCGGGCGGAAATCTCCTCGGTGTCGATAAAGCCTAGAGCGAAGGCAATGGGATTCCACATGCGCTTAAGGCTGCCGTTAGACCCACCGTGACGACGAAACCAATCAGCGAAGCTAACGTTGTCAAGGTCGCGAACCATTTGCATCGCCCCGTCAAAGTCCACCAAGCCCCGAACAATGGGGCTAATTCCAAGGGCGATCGCATTTTGGGCTTTGTCTTGTATCGACAGTTGGGACGTCGTAAAAAAAGCTTTTAACCCATTGAAAGGGGCCCCTGCAAAAAAGCGAAAATCTAAGGCGCCGATTTGACCGCCCCGATTCACAAAGGTATGGACATGCTCTTTCAACCGAAAATTATCGATTGCGCCAACCTGTTTCATTAAATCGAACAAGTTGTAATAGTTGCCGAAAAACACATGCAACCCCATTTCAATGTGGTTGCCATCGGGATCCACCCAACTGCTAACTTTTCCCCCGACAAACGGGCGGGACTCAAAAATTTCAACCTCATGACCCGCGTCAACTAACTCTACCGCTGTGGCCAAGCCCGCTAGCCCCGCACCGACAATTGCGACTCGCATTCTTAGCTGTTCCTTATCAGTTTATTTACATACTTTAATATTTCGGCTGTCATTGAGGCAATTCATTCCAGTTCCCAATCCACGGCAAACTGCAGCTTCAGGGGCGGTAATCCCAGTTCTTCCGGAGGTTGGGTTTGGGTTTCAAAGAAGGCGAATAGATCTTTCAGTCTGGGTTTGCCCTTGGCGGCGCCGGTGACGCCGCCAGCAATGACGACGCCGCAATGGCCTTTATACTTTTTGCGCCATTGGGTCCAGTGTTGCAAACTGCGTTCATCGGCGCGATCGCCGATGCGATATTCTCCAAACAAATGAAATTCGTTATCCCCGGTTTGCAACAGCCCGAGATCATATTCTTCACCGGTTAAGGGATCGGCGCCGGAATTAAAGCAAACAGCCTTGACTCCTTGAGCCTGACGCAAGTTATGAATCAGCTCCTGGGCTTTAGGGCGAGAGGTTTGAATCAGGACAACTGGGAGTCCATCCAAGGTTTCAGACAAAATGCCTAAGCTTTGATCGCAATAAACCGAAGGAGTGTGTTTGAGATACTCCACCCATTCCTGGGACATCAATCGCAGGATGATGATAGAGCCTTCGGGAACATAGTCATCTCGGAGGATAGGAAAGGGGCCCCTTGCGGCTAACGGAGAGGAGATCGCCGTTTCGGTTTGCTGAATGAGTTCTTTCGCCACATCCGGCAAGGTTGTAACCTTAACCGGGATCAAAGCGGTTGCGTCTTGGGAATCGAGATTAGGTATCCGATATCGACCCTCTAGTTTAGGCAGCGGCGAGTCTTCTAACTTGTCGACGTATTTTTGAAAGAACCGGTGAAGGGCTTCAAGCGCCATGAAAAGCGTGGCGGCCTCTTCTTCGGCTAAGTCTGTCCGGAGGCCTTCTAAGGGGTGTAGGCTGCCAAATTCAGGTCTGATTTCATCAGGCTCTGAATCCATCCAAGCTAAGTCCGAGCCCAAATCTGAACTCAATCTGGCGTAAAGCGGATTGTTATAGGTATCTTCCAGATCATCCTCAATTAGCTCGAAGTTTAGGAACAAGCAATCTTGCTCAAGAAATGCTTGCTGCAGTGTTTTGGGGGATTGATCCGCCCCCAAAACTCGCTGGCGGAATTGTTTTAGAGAGTCCAACGAACGATACATGAGCAAGCCGTATTCCACCCCAGCCATCCCTAGAATGGAGACATAAAGGGTTTCGACATCCCACCGATTAAGTTCGATGGCGATTATTTGCTGCTCGCTGAGAATATTCCAAGGCCCATCCCCCCAGATTTCCAAGGCTTTATCGATTAAAGCGTTGGCATAGGATTCGGGCAGTTGGGGATGCCGTTGCTCTCCCCGTTGCGTCAACCCTTCAAAGATGTCGTCGATTAAGGGCAGATCGGGAACATAGTCAATCACAATATCCAGGTTTTGCAGCGCCCCCCGAAGAAAAAATTGAATTTCGCGATCGCGGACGACAATTTTTTGCGGACGGGCCGGATCAGCCGGATTTTGAGGATGCTCCATCGCCTGCAGAAGCGTCCGAACAACGGCTTCATGGCCAGTTTCCGACGGCACTACACTGATCGCCCGCACCATTCCCTGGGTGCCATCCACCCAAAGAATGCAATCCCCTTGCAGGTTATCCTCCCCCTCATCTAGATTCAGAATCATATTGGCCGCTAATCCACGTCGGTCGCCTTCCCAAACACTGGGTAATTTGGGAAGTTGATTTAGACGCCGACAAGTGAAGCTATTAAGCTGACTCATTTAACTGTTTGAGGAGTAATGGTTGATGATAGATGTTAAACGTAACCAATGCATTTGAGTATAGATTGAGTCTCAAATCAAACATAAATTTGCTCAATACTTTATCGAATAAATTGAAGACCTTCTAAAGCGGCTTCAACCTAAGTTTCTTAAGCTGAGTAAGCTAAACTAGTGGTAATCGTTAGTTTAAGTGATATTGATTCACCAGGGGTAAACGCATAGGGCAATGCCCCCAAGCCAAAACGCTTGATAAGGAATCGCCCCATTGCATCAACAACTGCATTAAGGAGTCTTGTAAATCTAATGACGCAAGCAACGCAACAACAGAGAGGAATCCAGATGACCGATGCTGCTTTGCAGCATGTGCTTGCTCTGCGAGATAAGCATGGCGATAATCTGTGTCTACGGGTTGGGGTTCGTCAGGGTGGATGCTCTGGCATGTCCTATATGATGGACTTTGCAAATCTCGACAGCATCACTGAACATGATGAAGTGTATGACTATGAAGGCTTTCAAGTGGTTTGCGATCGCAAAAGTTTGCTCTACCTCTACGGTCTTGTGCTGGACTATAGCGACGCACTAATCGGCGGCGGTTTTCAATTCACTAATCCTAACGCCAATCAAACCTGTGGATGCGGTAAGTCCTTTGGAGCTTAGAGGATTCTGAGATAATTAAGACTCCGGCTTATCGGTAGGGGCGCCCAGTCGTGCGCCCCTTTAGTGGTTTAAATTAGAACATTGTTTTCAATACAGTTAGCTTGCCTGCTATGACTCAAACGGTTGACGCCTTATTTGATGAGGCCCTCGAGCGCTATAGCTCTGGTGAATCTGCAGACACCTTGATTCCGGTCTTTAAAGATATTTGCGATCGCGCTCCGAAGAGTAGTCCCGCCTGGACTTGTCTGTCCTGGTTATACCTGCTGGCGGATAAACCAAATTCGGCCTATAAAGCAGCCCAGCGAGCGGTCAAGTTAAATCCTAAAGACCCTCAAGCTCGGGTAAACTTGGCGATTGCAATGCTAG
>JASJDH010000030.1 GCA_030065175.1 Leptolyngbyaceae cyanobacterium MO_188.B28
TACAGACATTCATATTATGTCTTGTATGGATTCGCCTTGTATATTTCTATCCTGCGGAACTATTTTCGTCGACAGTCTCTGCCTAAATTTGACCCAATTTGATTTTTGTAGGGTCAATCAGACGTTAGAAGCTGAAAATCTAGACGGTCTGGGTTTCTAGATCTAGATAGGGAGAGTTGCGGAGCGGCGAATTGTCGGCAAACTCTTCTTTCCCTAAAGGCCTTTTCGAGTTTAGGGGATAGGCGTTAAAAGACATGCTTCTAAGTAGAACTATCGGTAATGGGAGAAGTTAGCCTCTAACCGATGCGTCTATTGCTGACAACTCTCTATGCATTAACTTGGTTTAACTTATATTTGTCTCCATCAGCAAGCTTCTACTCGGTTAAAAAGCCTCTCTACACAGTTCGTTTGAAGCCTATTTCAGACTTAGTGTTTATCAGGACGGATTTTCAATATCAGTGCTACGATTGCGACAGAACAAAAATGATAGAAGTATAAGCGACGAAGGACGTAGTGCTACATGCAAGAAGTTGAGAAGTCAATATCTTTTGATGGACGGGATATTCGACTTAAGGTAGGCTTATTTGCGCCCCAAGCTGGCGGTTCAGTTTTAGTTCAATCTGGCGATACCGCTGTACTCGTGACGGCAACGCGAGCTGCAGGGAGAGAAGGTATCGACTTTTTGCCTTTATTAGTGGATTACGAAGAGCGCCTCTACGCAGCGGGTCGAATTCCTGGAGGGTTCTTGCGTCGAGAAGGTCGTCCCCCTGAGCGGGCGACTCTGATCAGTCGGTTAATCGATCGCCCCCTGCGTCCCTTATTCCCCCAATGGCTAAGGGATGATATCCAAATTGTGGCTACGACCTTGTCTATGGATGATCAGGTCCCCCCAGATGTGTTAGCTGCAACTGGGGCGTCTATTGCGGTGATTCTCGCGCAAATTCCCTTCAATGGACCTATGGCGGCAGTGCGGGTCGGTTTGGTGGGAGATGATTTTGTAATTAACCCTACCTATGATGAAATCGAAACAGGCGATTTAGATCTGATTGTGGCCGGTACGCCAGATGGCGTCATCATGGTGGAGGCTGGCGCGAATCAACTGCCGGAGCAAGATGTGATCGAAGCGATCGATTTTGGCTATGAGGTGGTTCAAGATCTGATTAAAGCCCAAGAAGAGTTGATGACTAACTTAGGCTTGGAAAGGATTCAAGAGCCTGAGCCGGAAATTGATTCAACGTTGGCGGAATTTGTCCGCGATCGCGCAACAGACTCCGTTAAAGAGGTTTTGAAGCAGTTTGAGCAGACCAAGCAAGAGCGGGATGAGAAGTTAGACGCCATTAAAGACAACATTGCCGCTGTCATAGAAGAACTTCCGGAAGAAGACCCCATCCGAACAGCTGTGACAGACGACTCCAAAGCCTTAGGTAAGACCTTTAAGGCTTTGACCAAGCAGTTAATGCGCAGTCAAATTCTGGAGGATGGCGTTCGGGTAGACGGACGCAAACTGGATCAAGTCCGTCCCATCACTTGTCGGACTTCTTTGCTGCCTCAGCGCGTGCATGGCAGTTCTTTATTCAATCGGGGTTTGACTCAGGTGATGTCGGTTGTCACCCTGGGCACTCCAGGGGACGCCCAGATGATGGATGATTTGCATCCAGGGGAAGACAAGCGATATATGCATCACTACAATTTTCCGCCCTATTCAGTTGGGGAGACTCGGCCAATGCGCTCTCCAGGCCGTCGGGAGATTGGTCATGGCGCATTAGCTGAACGAGCGCTCATTCCTATCCTGCCGCCACAAAAAGATTTCCCTTATGTGATTCGGGTCGTCTCGGAGGTGCTATCCTCCAACGGATCTACATCCATGGGATCGGTGTGCGGGTCAACCCTTTCATTGATGGATGCAGGCGTTCCCATTTCTAAACCCGTCAGCGGCGCCGCTATGGGCTTGATTAAAGAAGGGGAGGAAGTACGCATCTTGACCGATATCCAGGGGATCGAGGATTTTCTGGGAGATATGGATTTTAAGGTGGCGGGCACGGATTCCGGCATTACTGCACTGCAAATGGACATGAAAATCACCGGGTTGCCCATTCAGGTGATCGCCAAAGCCATTGAGCAAGCTAAGCCGGCTCGTATGCACATTTTGCAGAAGATGCTAGAAGCCATTGAGCATCCGCGTTCAACCCTCTCTCCCTTTGCCCCCAGACTGCTTACCTTCAAGATCGATCCGGATCTGATCGGCATGGTGATTGGTCCCGGCGGAAAGAAAATCAAAGGGATTACAGAACAGACCGGCGCCAAGGTTGATATTGAAGACGACGGCACCATTACCATATCTGCCTTAGAGTCGAGTAAAGCCCAACAGGCCAAAGCCCTAATTGAAGGAATTACTCGCAAACCTGGCGCTGGCGATGTCTTTGCCGGTAAGGTCACACGGGTCATTCCCATCGGCGCCTTTGTGGAATTCTTACCCGGTCAAGAAGGGATGATCCATATCTCCCAACTCGCTGACTATCGTGTCGGCAAGGTCGAAGATGAGGTCAATGTTGGGGATGACGTTATTGTCAAAGTGCGTGAGATTGACGGTCGAGGTCGAGTCAATCTAACTCGCCTCAATATTCATCCTGATGAAGCTGCGGCTGCGCGAGCCGCCGTTGCAACGTCTTAGTTTGTGGCTATGGGCGTTATCGTTGCAGGTCATGTATGACGGGGTAAGGGTAATGGGCTAGCGCCCATGGCTGGCTTCTACCCCGTCGCCCTGTCTTGCCCCCTTGCTTGTCTTAGCGTCGTCACCTCTCCCTTGGCAAAATTTGTTTGGGTAAAATGTCAGGAAAATTGATTCATGTGAGCATTTGAATGTAGGATCCAGTGATGAAGCGCGTGTTGTTGGATTAGGCTGCCTGTGCGTAAAGTCGTTATTGCTGGAAACTGGAAAATGTATAAGACCCAGGCAGACGCCCTGGAGTTCTTGAAAGTTTTTTTAGGCCAATTGGGTGGAACCCCTGGCGATCGAGAGGTGGTTCTATGCGTTCCCTTTACTGACCTTTCTCCTCTGTCTCAAAAGCTGCATGGCAGCCAGGTCAGATTGGGGGCTCAGAACATTCATTGGCAAGAAGAAGGGGCTTATACGGGGGAAATATCCGGTTTGATGCTCAAGGAATTGGACGTAAGCTATGTGGTCGTTGGACATAGTGAGCGACGCCAATATTTTGGGGAAACCGATGAAACCGTTAATTTACGCTTGAGATCTGCGCAAAAGCATGGGCTGACCCCGATCCTGTGTGTAGGAGAATCGAAGCAGCAGCGGGATGCTGGAGAGACTGAAGCGTTAATCGTCTCTCAACTCAAGCAGGATCTGCCTGGCGTCGATCAAACCAATTTAGTCATTGCCTATGAGCCGATTTGGGCGATTGGCACGGGCGATACCTGTGCATCAACCGAAGCGAATCGGGTGATTGGCTTGATTCGCAGTCAATTGAGCAATCCGAATGTCCCCATCCAGTATGGCGGCTCGGTTAAGCCGGGAAATATTGACGAAATTATGGCTCAGTCCGAAATTGATGGAGCCCTTGTGGGGGGAGCCAGTTTAGATCCCCAAGGCTTTGCACGGATCGTTAATTTTCAATAGACCTAACGTAACGACGGTCGCTTAGCTAAACGATAAAAGTCTAGGGCGTTTACATTCCAACGCTTTTTTTGGATGCTGCTGGTAAAGCTTTAAGTTGAGTTTCAATTTTTAAAGCCTTTACCAGCTTCATTTTTGATGAAGGGAGGGTATACTTTTACCTGCTCTACAATCTCTGATTCAATGTGATGAAGCCTCGGGGTTCTGGTAGCTATAGACTATGGTTGAGTAATTTCGTAATAGGAATGCTCATTGCCGCTTTCCCCTCAAAGAGTCTGGGTTCCGAAGGAATTTTTCCTGACCTCAGTGAGTCAGAGCCGATTGTTCGGATTATGCCGCTGGGGGATTCCATTACTCAAGCGGATGGGGAACATGGCAGCTATCGCCGACCCCTTTGGAATTTGTTACGTCAAGCAGGGTATGAAGTTGAGTTTGTCGGGTCAACCCAGAATCATTTTGGCGGACCTCCGCCGTTTACAGACTTCGATCCGGATCATGAGGGGCATTGGGGCTGGAGAACCGATGAAATTTTGGTCCATATTAATAATTGGGTGAGTTCCGCACGGCCAAATATCGTACTGATTCACCTTGGCACGAATGATGTAAGGGCTGGCCAGAGTTTGGAAAGTACGATGGATGAACTCTGGGAGCTGATTCAAGCGTTGCGGCTAAACAATCCGTTCGTTAAGGTGCTGTTAGCCCAAGTAATTCCGACTGTCGAGAATGAGGCTCAGGTAGCCCAATTAAATCAGCGGATTGCTTTGATTGCGGAATATATGAGTATGGAAACATCCCCCGTTCTTTTGGTGGATCAATTTAGCGGCTTTAATCCGGCTGTGGGTCAAGATACCTACGATGGCGTCCATCCTAATGAGCTGGGTGAACGGAAGCTAGCTGAGCAGTGGTTTAACGCTTTGCAACAGATTTTAGCGCCGCCCCAAGAGTAGTCTTATGTAGTCTTATAGGGTTAACCCGTTTGACTCAACGCCCGTACTGAATGCCTACCTTCAAGTCCGACGACTTAATGGTGGATGTAAATTTGATCTCGCCCATTTTGCTTAGCCTGATAAAGGGCCAAATCGGCGACTTGCAATAGGCCTTGGGGAGAGCTGCTGTTATTGGGCGTTGTAGAAGCAATACCCAAGCTCACAGTAACGTACTCTCCAACATCAGATTTAGGATTAGGGATGCAAAGTTGTTTAACGGTATTGCGGATAAACTCTGCTACTTGCATAGCGCCCTCCCCATTCGTATTAGGCAGAATGACGCCAAATTCTTCGCCGCCATACCGGGCTACCAAATCGGCTGGACGCCGTGAGGCATTCATGAGGGATTGGGCGATCTGCTGTAGGCATTTGTCCCCTTTGGGATGCCCGTAAGTGTCGTTATAACGCTTGAAATAGTCGATATCACAAAGAATTAGGGAGAGGGGGCGTCCCTCCCGCAATAAACGATTCCACTCTTGCAGCAACGTATCGTCGAAGCATCGACGGTTGGGGATTTGTGTCAATCCGTCTAAAAGAGCAATATTTCGTAGCTCTTGATTTTTTGCTTGAACTTGTTCGTAGAGTAAACTTTGCTGAATTGCGATCGCTAATTGGTCGGCGACCGTCTGAACAAGTTCGATTTGGTAATCTTGCCAATCTAAAGTTGGCTGAGGGTTGACCAGGATCAAACTGCCCCAGAGTCCAGCCCCCACCGACAATGGCGCAATTAGATAAGCGCCGGCAAGGGGAGTATTAAGGCAATCCTGACACTCATTTCTGATCGAAGACACATTGTTAATTTGGACAACTTCCAGCTTTTTGAGTCGATCCACTAAGGACCCCTCTGGCTGAAAAAGCCCTGGTTTAAGATGGGGCGCAGCGGGATGGGGTAAATACTCAGCAACGGGCGACCAACGCTTCTGATCCGGTAAATATTGGACGAGGTATACCTGATCGACCTTGAGAAAGGCGCCCGTCTCGGCGACAACGGTGGAAAAAATAGTCGGCAAGTCGAGAGAATTACGAATGGCTTGAATTACCCGATTAAGCGCCTTCTGCTGTTGCGCTTGTCGACGTAGCTCGGCTTCAGCCCGCTTGCGATCGCTAATATCTTCAATCACTGTAATCAGATGGCGGGGATGATTGGCGGCGTCTCGCACCAAAGACACCGTTACATTCGCCCATTTCACCTGATTTGATTTGCAGATAAACCGTTTCTCCAGCGTAAAGGTTGGAATTTCCCCAGCTAACATCCGCTTTATTTGTACTTGGCTTTCAGCGATGTCATCAGCGTGGGTTAACTCCTGAAATGTCTTTTGCAAAAGATCCGTCGTTTCGTATCCAAAAAAGTTACAGAAACTTTGATTAACCTGAAGATATTTGCCAGATAGCTCAGTGAGTGCAATGCCTAATGCACACTGCTCAAAAACAGTTCGATAGTATTGTTCACCTTCCCATAGGGCTACTTCAGGATGCACGACGCCAGCCATATTTTCAGCATCCACACCACCCTTTGAAACTACCTCCCTTGGCGAAGGTAGTTTCTCCAATATTTCCTGAGTAGAACTTTCTTCAGTCGCTGTTTGGCCCACTATTCTGTCAGATGAGAATAAATTGATTTAAAACTTTATAAAGTTCCTTTCAGCTCAATCGAATAACAGAAATGTATAGAGGTTTGGAAAAACATCCTAAGCCTATCAGTCCAGTAGGTTTGGATGTAGAACCGAATAATTCAACGACTGCTTGCTATAGTCTTAGCTATAAAATCGTTTAAAATTCTTTGCTTTTCTAAACAAACCTCGGGTTTTACAGGTCAACCAGGTTAAAAAGCTCATTAATTGAGCAATGCTTCATGTAATTAAAGGTTGCGTTCTGTAAACTGCGGCAACTACAAAAGATGCTCATATACATTAACGTACCCGGACTTGAACCAATGAACTCATTAATTCATTCAAAAAAAATAGTTATTGGGTGGATTTGGGTTTATTGAACAGTTCAACCGCTTAGAAATCAGTGATCAGTATTGGGTATTCAGCGATTTGTCTCAAGTTTCTAATCACGGGTCGCACCTCATCTCTGACTTGTTATGCTGGTTGCTTCCAACATCGGAATCCAGTACTACTACCCCGTTCTACTAAGGAATACTCGCCTTGCAGGAGCTTTTCCGGAAAATAACCGCCCTAAACTGGATGTTTTGACCTGGAAGGCGTTTCGATTAGTTGATTATCTTCTCTCCGCCCACTTAAGAGGAACGTATATAAATTGGGGCGCCTCAGAACACTATTCAAAATAAATGGATTGGGAGCTGGACAGTTTGAGTCAGGCTTAATCAGCTACAATAAGCTCCATCTTAGCGATCCAGTTTAATCTCCTTAGTCTGAGGGAGGGGTTGGATTTCCCTGGATTACTTGACGTCAATAAACAATTCAGGAAGAGATGCAATTTTCTGGCTTATCTAGATGATCACTACCATGATCTAACTACCAATCACTTCTACCGCGATTGTGAGACATTTTGTGAGACAGTTAAATATCGATGACTAGTCTGAATATAGTCAACCGGATTCACTGCATTATGACAGGAAGTTGAATCAAATAACTATAAAAAAAATTCTCTGTGTTGCGGTTTCAATTAAAGATCCGGATGATATTAAAAATTAAGCATATTAAATTTAATGAATACTAACTCATTAAATTCTCCTAACAAATCCTGTCTGCATCTTCGCTGACTAGACTGATTTAATATAACCCTCTGAGTTAGAGAATGATTCCAGGCCAATCAGTGATGGCCGTGGTCGACTGCACCACATGCATCCCTGCATCTGCAAATCGCTGGAATGCATTGTTACTTTGCTCGGTAAAGTCTACAACCTCGGGCACAACGACAGGAGAGGTACAATCCTCTAGTAAATAGACCCGTTGAGTCAGGGTTGGGTTTTTAGCTTGAATTTCAGTCAATAGATCGTCTATGGTCCAAGCCACACAGTGACTCTTAGCTTGACCAGCGATAATGACGACGTCAAAGCTGATTAATTTATCGATCAAACGAGTATTCTTCGCAGCGATTGGCCCGCCGGCAGGATTATCCAATACTTCAGGGCTAAGGACGGAGTAGTTTTCGGTAAGCGGGTTGCCGCCTTTAATTTCAAAATGGGTTTGGCTACTACGGGCTAAATTGTGGAAAAAACACGTCTCTTCTACGATGGCTGCTAAGGCGTGGCCAATACCGCCTAACATGGCGTGGTAAGGCCAGATTGTTAGTGGATATTTGCCGCCGTCACTAAGGCGTTTTGCGTAATGCAGAGCAAAGTTCTGCAGTTCTGTGAAATCTCTCCTAGCCAGCGAGTAAGTGATGGCGGGATTGACCCGCCATTTACCCTGGACGATATCCTCCACGCTAATCATCGTCATGGGAGCGGGATTTTCTCCAACATCGTCCACCCAGAAAGCTGCGTGGAAGATTTGCATCGCTGTATGGGTATCCATTGTCGGGATGATTTCGGTGATCACCCCTAAGTTTCGGTAAATGAACTCACACAACCTGACATTATCTTCCACTGCGCCCATGCCGGATCGCCCCCCGACAAACAGCTCAAACTCTGGAATGCAAAAAGTATTCTGCAGATCAATCGCCAACAAACAAATCTGACTGTGATCTTGACCAGCAGGCTGTATGCTGTGCCGCTTAGCCCAGCTTTTGGCCTGTTCAGCTAAGGCTTGGTAGGGGATTCGCCAGATTTCCCCCGCCCGAGTGGGGTCAAAGTGCGGGGGGATGGGGAATTGGGTTCGGGCCGTCATCGCTGACTGACTACTCTACAATTTGCACCTTAACCCACTCGGCGTTACCCTGGCGAGATTCATCTTTGTATTTGCCCCCTCCCGTATCTGGGAATCTTACCATCGACTCACTATTCAGGAGAATTCCAGGAATAAAAATACCGGCACTGCGGTGCGTTATGCTTCGCTTTTCTTAGGTGCCCTTTGGGCTATACAGCACCCTACAAGCGGTAAATTCTTTCCTGGAAATCGCCTCAATTAGACTCAGGATCTTCAATGATCATCAGGTCTCTGGCCTGTTGGAGTTTATTGATAACAGTCCTAGCCGGTCCCCGCTGAGAGAAAAACCGATTAGCGGCTATTTGGGTTGCTTTTTGGGTCAGTCTCTTGGCTGTCTTAAGGTGCGATACGGCTGCCGGCTCGAGTTCCCCACCTTCTAAAACCATGATGGCGTCTTCTGTCTCATGCATGACGAGGTTCAATAAGTCTTTGGGGTCTTGCAGCGCGAATGCGCTGTTTTGTGAGCCGAGCTCTAGGAGTTGGATGCTCTGTTGAATGTTCTCCAAGGCATTGATCACCCTGAGAAATCCTGCCACGTCCACCACCTGGTCATTGGTTATCCGAATCCCTACCCCGTCTGGATCAGAGTTGGCTAAAGCCCTGCCTGCAGGGGAATTATTGAAGGTATTGCTACTGTAGAAGGCAACGGCTCCCTCGATGGTATCAATAGCATTATTGTGGAAAAATGGCCCCGTATCAGCCGCTTCTACGAGAGGGGGCGTGTTGAATGTACCATTTCCCGGCGTCCCGAACCCATCATCAGGCGGAACATATTCGCCAGTTAGAGCTTGCGGTTTATTGGGCAGATCCTCAATACCCAGATTAAAGTTGAGATTCCCTAGATTTTGCCCGCCAAAGTTGGCGTTGGCGCCAGCATTCGCATGGCAGGTAGCGCACTTGCCCACTGAGGCGTCAAGGAAAATTTTCTGACCTCGGGTTGCAGTGGCTCCTTTCAATGGCAAGGGCAAGTTTAGATCTTCTTGCCGTCCTAGGGCCAACTGGAAGGCTTCGAGGGCATCCAATTCCTCATCTGTTGGGAGCCGAAAATCGACCCCTGCAACCCGATTTAATGTCTTGGTGAAATGCTGAATAACTGCCCCATTGGTAAACGAGCGGAGTGAGCCATCATCTGGGGCTCCATCTCCAGACCACCCGGTGCGAGGTCCGCTAGGGCTATCAATTGACGTTCGAAGCGCCAGAGTATGGGGGACGCCTCGCAGAGTAAATTTATTCTCTAGGTCATCAAACCCATCCACATTTTCTAGGATTAGACCAAACTCTCGCAGCAATTTGGGATTTTCAAAGTTTTTCTGCAGATTAGGGTTAAACTCGGCGACAAACAGCGGATCGTCATCGGGTAATGTCGAGATAAATGCAGGATCGATCGTAAAGTTATTCTCTAACCGATGACAGGTTGCACAGGTTCTGCCATTGCCATCAAATGTCTCGTTCAGGAAAATGTTGAGTCCCCTGGCGATGAGTTCACCTTCTGAGCCAACAGACGAATATGCCTGGTTCGATGACAGTATTACGCTGAAGATGGTTGCGATAGGCAACAAAACGAAAAAAAACTTAGTTAAATGATTGTGTGAAAATCTTCTCTTCTTTGTCTTCATGGATTACCTCTAACCGACTAACCAGATCCTGGAAGAAGGCGTCATAGGACTCGCTCTTCTCCCTCACTTATTAATCGGATTGGTCGCCTTGATCTATGCAAGTGATTCTAATTTTCTCTCTCCCCCACTTTTTCCCTCACACTGTTCATTCTGTTTGCTATCACCAGGGACTGACGGCGACGGGACTTCATGTCTGGTAACGGAACAACACTCAGAATCTAAGTAGGGATTAGGGTAAGCAGTCTCATTGGCTCTGTTGAGCGCTAATGTGTTTTTTCAAACCCTTAATACAAAGAGAACCCCCGGCTAAAGCCAGGGGCGTTGCGTTAGACATGCGAAAGGTTCCATTAATCTCAGACTAAACTTAAAAAGTAAAGAAATCGGGAAGGTTGGTTAGGAAAGTGGGTCCAAGTTATCCACAGAGGGGCAAATTCGGATCGCGCCCAGTCCGACTTGGCCGATTGAAGAAGCAGGCTCTAGCGAGGGAGAGACAGTTTCTGGTTGAGATATCTGATTAAGAGATTCCGGGATTCGAGTCCTATCCTATTCAATCCTGCGTTGTGGACAAGTTGAGGACGAGTCGTTGGAGGAATGGATGATTGGATTTTGTTCTCCCTGGGAGTTTTGTTTACAAAGCCAAGTTCTATCAAGACACGTTAACTTCAGTAAAGCAGGGGCTAATCGCTGGGGCCGCCGTGATAACTTGATTAATAAGCAAATGACAACTGAATAAACAAAAGCAGTTCGAATTCAATACTATTGTTTTTGACTGCTGAAGTAAAACTCAAACCCCAAAAAATTGACCTTCAAGATAGCCATTTTGTGGCTTTCCTTAGATTGGATTAAAGCCAGAACATCGTCAGCTAAGACACGGCTATATGTCGGTTGTAAACCTTACTGAGTTGTATTGATTCTCATCACTACTTTGATCAGCTAAGACCGAACCTAACGAACGTCTTTTGAGTTTTGCCAAATTTTAGAGGGTTCAGCCAGCAATGGTTGAACCCTATGTTTATGTTTATTCTGTATGGTTTCTCACTCAATTTGGTTGGCTCTGATTATTGGCAATTCAAGATTGCACTGGGCGGGATTTAGGGATGCTGCTTTTTGCGGCGCATGGCATACGCCGCATTTGTCAGGTAGCAGCGTTCAACACCTGGTTAATCAGTCTTTTACCCCGTCTGCTTGGAATGCCTTGCTCCCCTCCGGCATTCCTCCATTAGGCTTGCCAGATAATCAGCCGATTGAGCTCTGGGTGGCTTCTGTCGTGCCTCAACAGAGTGCGCTTTGGCGAACTTATCCCCAGCTGCAGCTAGTGGATCGCGATCGCATTCCCTTGCAAGGAATTTATCCCACTCTGGGCATTGACCGTATTCTTACCCTGTGGGGAGCGGGAGAGAGTCAAGGATGGCCTGTTTTAGTGATTGACGCCGGGTCTGCGCTGACATTTACAGCGGCCACAGCTAACCACTTTATCGGCGGGGCCATCCTGCCAGGACTGCGACTGCAGTTCCGATCCCTTGCACAAGAAACTGCGGCGCTGCCTGCAATTGAGTACTCGGGCATAGACCCCCTGCCAATCCGTTGGGCGCGGGATACCTCCACTGCGATTCAGAGCGGCGTAATATATGGCTTGTTAGCGGTCATTCAAGACTACATTATCGATTGGCGGCGTCAGTTTCCCGATGGCCAGGTGCTGCTGACAGGAGGCGACAGTTCTTTGCTCCTTACTTGCCTTCAGAGCAAGGCTCCGGAGATCGCTAATCAACTCAAACAAGACCCGCATTTGATGTATTGGGGAATGCGGGCCTATCGGCGTCAGGTATCAAAGATTGCTAATTTCTAGAGACTGTTAATCCGAGTCCGGTAAGCAGCGGCGTCGAGTCCTGAGTTAGCGCTGGCAGATGCCGATGAGTCAAGCATTGTCTGCAGTCTAGCAACCCGATCTGACGCTGCTGGGTGAGTGCTGAGAATAGTCGGAGTCGATCCGCGACCGACCAGCTTTTGCATAAATGTCACCAGCCCAGCTTGAGCATATCCGGCCCGACCCAGGTTATTAAACCCTCGCTCATCCGCGTTGTACTCATCTCCTCGACTTGCGGGCAGGCGGAGCGCTAGTTCCACCCCCAGGTTCACTAGGACATCTTGTTCTACCCCTAGGGCTCCGGCAATCCCTTGCGCCAACGTAGCGTCTCTCAGCTGATTCACCGCATGGCGGCCAGCGATATGGCCGATTTCATGGCCGATTACCCCCGCCAATTCAGCTTCATTACTGGCTTCTTTGATCAAGCCTGTGGTCACATAGACATAGCCCCCCATCGTGGCGAAGGCATTGATCTGATTGTCGCTCACCACTTGAAAGTGATACGGAATATTGGGGCGATCGCTAGCCGGCGCTAAGCGTTGTCCAATGTCGTTGACATAGTTGTTCACCCGAGAATTCCGACTCAAGCGAAATTCATTATTGACGATCTGTTGGTTGATCTGGCCCCCCAGTTCAATTTCCTGCCGGTCTGACATATTAGATAACTGAACGTACTGAATCCCATTAAAAAGCAGATCAACCCACGAAAGGGCTTGGCCTGGACGAGGTGTAGCGACCCCGACGCCAATGGCGAATATCAATGAGATGAGGCCATAGAACCAACGGCGACGAATTTGCTGAGTAACGGAATGTAAAAAAGTGGACATATCAGCTCAAGCGATGATGACTATCAATATTGTGGGATCTCAGGCTCCCCTAACGACTGGGAATCACTCCCGTGTAAGGGGTTAGGACGCAAATTCACTAGAATAGGTTGTCTACCCTATATGGTTAAATACTAACGACTCCCCCTGAGCAATCAAGGGGCCTTTACCCTTTTCTAACAGACGACGTGGGTTGGAGAACAATTGACTATGACAGTTTTGGATTCGAAAGGGCGCCTATTTGGCAAAATCAGCCTCCTCGATATTGGCGCCGCCCTGATTATCTTGATGGTCATCGTAGGGGTGTTCTTTTTCCCAGGCGCCTCTGGATCAGTTTCACAGTTCGGCGTCACCACGAAACCGATTGAAGTGGATGTGATGGTTCGCGGCCTAACGGTATCTGATCCGCCCGCTCTGCTAAAAAGCATAAAAACTGCAGAGACCACAAAGGTAATTATCCGTAATCAAGCCTACGGGGAAGTTCGCATCAAATCTGTGCAGTCCTTACCGCGCAGCGTCGCTGTCCCCCAGCCTGACGGCTCTGTCGTCTCGTTCGACGATCCCCGCCCAGAGCTGAACTACACCGCGGATATGTTAATCACCCTCACCGGAGATGCGCAAATTACGGAAAGCGGACCCGTTTTAGGTAACAACAAGGTCAAGATTGGAGTCCAAATTGAGCTTGAGGGAGAGCTTTATGACTTCAATACCAGCGTGGTTGGCGTGAGAATTTTGGATAGTTAAAGTTCATCGCCTAATGGCCAGGCTCTCCCGAAGCGGATTTCAGAATTTAGTGATCATATTGAGAGCTATCCCGTATTAGCGTATAACTTGTCGAAGACGCTACTGATGAAAAAAGATGACCCATGCTGTGACTCCCTGCGCTGACTGGAACCTACTGGCGGATAAAGCTTTGTCGGGTGAAGTATTGACCCGAGAGCAAGCCAGAGCAGTGTTGCAGGCGCCTGATGATGTCCTGTTAGATCAATTAGCGGCGGCCTATCGGGTTCGTCGGCGCTATTGGGGGAATCGGGTTCGGCTTCATTTCCTACTCAACGCCCAGAGTGGTCTGTGTCCTGAAGATTGCCATTATTGTTCGCAGTCAAAGATTTCCACAGCCGATATTGAAAAGTATCCGCTGCTGGCGAAAGATAAAATTCTCGGCGCCGCAGAGCGAGCGGCTGAGTTAAAGGCGGCTACTTTTTGCATGGTGATTTCTGGGCGGTCTCCGTCAGAATCGGTGTTTGAAAAGGTGCTTGATGCGGTAAGAACGGTCAAAGCCAATCATGACCTAAAAATCTGCGCCTGTTTAGGGTTATTGAATGAAGATCAAGCCCATCGGTTGGCTAAGGCGGGGGTTGATCGCGTAAATCACAATCTCAATACTTCTGAAGACAACTATTCTCAAATTTGTACGACCCATACGTTTAGCGATCGCACCGCTACCGTTAAAGCAGTCCAGGCGGCGGACATGACCACCTGTTCCGGCGGTATTTTGGGCATGGGGGAATCGGATGACGATGTGATTGATTTAGCATTATCCCTACGAAGATTGAATGTCACCAGCGTGCCGGTCAATTTCCTGATTCCTATTTCTGGGACGCCCCTAGAACATCTGCATGACCTGAATCCCCGACGGTGTCTGCGCATCCTTTGCCTATTTCGCTTGATTCTACCCAGCCAGGAAATTCGCATTGCGGGTGGACGGGAAGTTCATCTCCGCTCCCTCCAACCGTTAGGCTTATATGCCGCAAACTCTGTCTTTATTGGAGACTATCTCACCACCGCTGGGCAGGCTGCTCGTCAAGATATGGAGATGATCCAAGACGCCGGTTTTGTCCTAGAAGCGCCGGATGGATCCATTATGGAGGGAGACCCGCTAGAGAATTTGTCGTGTGCGCCCCATATCGGGACTGTTTCTTGACAACATTGCTCGATCTGCAAAAAATTCTAAATATCTTGCAAAATTAAGCCGCTAAGTATAGCAATTCCTCACATTCGGAAAGGCATAATAAATAGGTAAGTTGAAGGGAAAGCCAATTCAGGGTTCTTTTCAATTGCCGGTTTCAGCATTCATGACAACCGGACTGTGTATGGTGTCTATTCCGTCAGGTCAAAGGGTTAGATGAGCGCAAGTTCCCGTCGCATATTTATTGGAGATGTTCACGGTCACTACGACGGGCTAATGCGTCTGTTAGCAATGATTGACCCTGACGCCTCTGACCAGGTTTACTTCGTAGGCGACCTCATTGATCGGGGTCCGAAAAGCGCCCAGGTGGTTGAGTTTGTCCGCCAAGGGCCTTATCAGTGTGTCCTGGGTAACCATGAACAATTGCTTTTGGACGCTTTTCAAACCGGAGAGGTGGATATGTCCATTCTCCAAGCCTGGCTCTACAGCGGCGGACAAGCGACATTAGCCAGCTATTCTGACATGGACGCTCTTTTCGAGCATCTCGACTGGCTGCGTTCACTCCCCCTCTATATTGATTTAGATGATGTCTGGTTGGTTCATGCGGGGATGAATCCTTACTTATCCATCAGCGAGCAAACCCCTCAAGAACTCTGTTGGATTCGCGACACTTTCCATAACAGCCCTAAGCCTTACTTCAAAAATAAGCTAATTATCACAGGGCATACTATTACCTTTACGTTTCCTGGCATTGCGCCAGGACAGATTACCCAAGGGGCTGGCTGGCTAGATATCGATACCGGCGCCTATCATCCCAAGAGTGGATGGCTAACGGGGGTGGATATTGACAACAAAATAGTGCACCAATTCAATATTTATCAGAATGAATTACGAGTGCGCCCCCTTTCAGAAGCAGTTGTCAAGCTGAAACTGAAGAATAGAAAACGGCTCAGAAAGATCGCCTGAGAGGAGAGCAAAGGATAGGGCTCCAAAACCCTCCCATGCGGTTCTTGGCGTATCATTTAAGCCGGGACAATTCGGTGGGGAAGGAATACAGAAGTCTGGCAGGAACTGGATTCTGACTCCTGTATTCTTTCCTAGCAAAAATTTCCCGCTTTAAGTTGTAATCCCGGGTCTTAATGATTGGTTCTAATTATCAAGATAGAACTGTGGCTCCAGCAAAATAATCCTTGAGTTGCTGGTCATGATCATGGGAAAGTTGCTCTTTGGGCAAAGCCGTTGCGGAAAAGGCTTTGACCTCTAAAATTTCGTCAGTATCGCCGACGTTGAAATCACCATCGACTTGGGCTTCGAGGGCGACACAGACAGCATGAAAGCGGGGATCGCGTTCAGGCGCAGAATAAACGCCTACAAGCCTACCCACTTTCAACAGATTCAATCCTGTTTCCTCCGCCAGTTCTCGCTTGGAGGCGGTTACGATATCTTCACCCCAGTCCACTATCCCGCCAGGTAAACTCCATTTCCCATTATCGCGACGACGAACGAGAACAATATCTCCGTTCGGCATAATAGGAATGATACAAGCGCCGAAGATTGGACGACGGAGGAGCAGCGCTAGTAGTGTACGAACAGGACGCCAAGTTCGACGCATAAATGTGAAAAGTTTTATGTCGATAAGGCGGCAATATCCTCTAGAACCTCAGCCGCATGGGGCTCGGGCTTAACCTTTCGGTAGATCTTCTCAATCGTACCATCTGGACCGATGATGAAGGTGCTACGGCTAATCCCCATGTATTCTTTGCCCATAAATTTCTTTAGGCCGTAGCTGCCATAGGTGGTTGCAACTTTACCTTCTTCATCAATGAGTAAAGGAAAAGGCAACTCGTACTTTTTAATAAATTTGGCGTGGGACTTGGCGTCATCTGTACTCACGCCCAACACCACGAGATCCTTTTCTTGATACTCATCATAGGCGTCTCGAAAAGCGCAGGCTTCTTTGGTGCAACCGGGGGTATTATCTCGGGGGTAAAAATAAAGGACTACCCGTTTCCCTTGTAAATCAGCTAATCGGAATACAGTTCCCTCTGCATCTTGCAGATTAAAGTCAGGGGCGGGGTCGCCAACACTAAGCGTCATACTCTCAACATCACTTAATTTAGGACTAGATTACTTGCTTAAAGCCTACGAGTCCAGTCTATGTGACCTGGATTGGATCAATTACCCTGAATGATAACTTCAACCAGCGGTTTGAATGTGGCGATCAAGTCAGAACGACTGGTCACAAGCGTTGGAAAAGCATGACGGCTATAGTCTTCGCCAATTTGCAGCGGAAAGATAGATTGACTTGCCAACGGGATCCAGCTTCCCCCCGCGGCTTGGACGATTGCCCAGACTGCGGCGATGTCCCAGATTTTAGGGGTGGCTTCCACCGCCCCTAAGCTCGTGCCCGTTGCTACGGTTAATAAGTTGTAGGTGGCGACCCCTAACATCCGAATTTTGCAGGGGAATGGATGCTTCATGACCGCAGTGCTGCGGGCGCAGAGGCTAAAAAAGTGGTTCTTAGAAGGGGCGTCGCTAGAAACATGAATCGGTTGATTGTTCATAAAGGCGCCTGTGGGCCCTGTTAACTCTGAGTCTCCATACCAAAAACCATGGAAGGATTGCTGCAAAGGGGGGAAGTGAACATAGCCAAAGACCGGCGTTCCTTGGTACAGCAGCCCTAAGGATATCCCCCAGATTGGGATGCCGCGGGTGAAGTTTGTGGTGCCGTCGATCGGATCAATAATCCAGCACCAATCTTCTTTAGGAAAGATATGGGCGACTTCCTCACTCAGCACACCATGGTTGGGAAACGCGTCTGCGATCGCTTGTCGCAATTCTCCATCCGCCCATTGATCCGATTGCGTCACTAAACTCCCATCGGCTTTCTCTAAAGCTTGGGCGTGACCAAAGTCGCTTAATAGTTTTTTGCCCACTCGGGCGGTTGTTTCTTCAGCAAAGTTGAGAATATCAGTCCAGTTGGGGAGGTTAGGCATGAGGGAGTAGGAGGGGTAGGGGAGATAGGGAAGATGGGGGAGATGAGGAGGAAATGTAGAGACGCGACATGTCATGTCTCTAGAGTGGGGGATAGGATGGGGGAGATGGGGAGGCGGGGGGAGCAGGGGAGGATGGGGGAGAAAATGTAGGGATCTGTAGGCATTGCCCATGCGCCTGATTTCAACGTGATCAGCGACCAATGACGACTGTCCAAAATCTAAAATCTAAAATTCAAAATCCCTTAAAGACTTGAGTTTTTTAGCCCCAAAGACAGCACTAATCTAAATCGCTTTCCAGGACGGCTGCGATCGCTTGTTTGGAATTGACTTGAAACTCTTTGACATCGACGCGGTCCAGGAGTTGAACTGCGATGATCATACCAATGGCTTGGAGGGCAAAAACTAGACCATAGGCGAAGACTAGATTGGGGAATAGGGAACGGCCAATATCCAGGATGGCGCCGCCGCTGAAGGTGGCGATGGCTCGGGCGATGGCTTGGGCTAGGCCCCAAGCGCCAATGAAAACGCCTGCGGTTTCGGCGGCGGTCAGGTCGAGCATTAAACTGATGCCGCCCGATGTGGTCATGCCAGCGGCTAGGCCAAAGAGAAGCAAAGCCACTTGGAGAGATTGGGGATTTTGGGTGAAGCCTGACAGAATAATCAGCACAAAGCACCCTGCCGCCATGAGACAACCCCACTTCGCTGTTTTTCGTTTGCCAATTCGGGGGACTACTAGAAAACCAGTGGCGCTTAACCCTACTAAGGTGCCCATACCCCAAAACGCATTGAGTTGGGTCGTTTCTGAAACACACATGTTGAATACTTCGCCGCCGTAGGGCTCCATCACCGCTTCTTGCATGAATAGACTAATGGTCATCATGATCAAAAAGCTAAAAAAGATCCCCGTTTGACGACTGGCGGTTAATACTTTCAGCGCCCGCCCTAGCGTAATTTGATCTTCTCGATTGGCGGCAATGGAGCGCGTTTTATAGCGGGAGTATTTGGGTTCAATGCCCCAGGTGGACGCCAAGCACAACCCAAACACAATAGCGGGCGCAAAGAGGAATACTGAGTTGACGGCCTGCTTTAAGTTAGCCAACTCAACAGTAGAGCCGGTTTGGGAAGGATCATAGGATAGGATGGCGGCTCCACACAGTTGTGGTTGGTCCAGAATTTGGCCGCCCAGAATGGCGCCCACCACGATCCCCACCATCAGCATGGACCAAACAATGCCCACTAACTTTGGGCGCTCGTTTTCATCGGAGACATCCACTAAGAGGGCTGCGAAGGGGGTGGAACTGGCGCTGAGGGCGAGACCATACAGGGCGAATACTACACCCAATAGTCCGGTCCAGAGATAGGTGGCGGTCGTCCAGTCGCCATCGGCATTCAAACTGGCGTTGAGTCCCCACACGACCTGAACCGCCAGAAAAGCCATTAAGGTGAAAAGCCCGCCGCCGATCCAGATATAGCCTGTGCGATGATGACCCCAAAGGGGTTTTGCATCAGACATCTGGCCAAACCATAAGCGCGCTGGGGCGACGATCTGATGCATAGCGATCGCGCCCGCCGCAATCAGAGCTGGAATTTTGAGTTCATCGATCATGACTCGGTTCAATAACCCTAGGGTTAGCAGAGACATGATCCCCAGCCCCATTTGAAAGAGTCCCAGCCGAAACATATTGATAATCCCCAGTTTGGCGGGGATATCACGATCCTGGGGAGAACTGGGAAAATCGCGGGTTGCCATAACTGCGTATCTGTTGGACGAACAAGCTGACCTAACAATTACTCAGCATAGAGGCTGATTGACGCCTCGTGACGGAAACCTCCCTCGCAGAATTCAGACTCTTCGGAGGCGCTGGACTCTTTTGGATATCAGCAACACCTTCTAGATCCTTTAAATCTTCCTAGCCGGAAAACGCTTCACTATTGTTGGCTGATTAAGCTTCTCCCAGATCTACAAAAAATTTCTATCCATTTCTATAGAATAAGATCTATAGAGATGGAAAAACCCTCTGCCGCTATAGCCTCAGAGGGTTGTATGCGATTCAAAACTTTTTGTCTAAACTCTTACCCTCTAGGCAACCTAACCTCTACCTGTAGTTTGGCTAAATTCCTGGGGTGCATTTCTATTAACTTTTCTTTCTATCCCTATTGCCTACCGCATCAATTTATCGCTGCGAAGCGGGCGCCTCTAAAAGGAACGCACAATCAATTTAGATTCTCGTTTGCCTCCAAGCACCTTGACAATGTAACTAATGTAGCCTTTGGGATCTGTTGGGGCCGCTGTTAAGCGACCCTGCCACTTCAAATAATGAATGCGGCAAAAGGGGGCTGACATAACGCGATAGCAAAAGGGCCAGCCTGGTCCATAAATAACTTCGCCTGACTTTAACAAGGCATGGGTATGGGAGGAACTAGAAGAATGAGAGGGATACATTGGCTGAAACTTGGTAATGACAGACGTTATGTACAAAGAGTTAGAAATATTTCCCTCTTTTAAGTTTCCCAAAATAGCGGTTAGGAGCGGATCAAGATTCGGTCTTTCTTGGTTGAGTTTTGATGAAAATCTTGGGCGCGCTTCATGACGGATAGAGCCTACTTCGATGACAGGAGATCTTAAGTTTGAATTGTGGGGTCGCCAGGGGAGCCTCTGGAGAGCATGCACAAAAAAGCTGGGAGCGGGAGTCCCTTGAAGGAGAGTATTTACACCAAAGAATAAGGGAAAACCGTACTTGACAGATGGGTTTCCGCTAGAACCGTACGGATGTCTCCATTTAAATTGGGTGAAAACTCACTTGGCGAAATTCTTCATCCAATGTCAACTTGATGTCAGGTTCGCATAAGTTCACGAAATTTTTTTTCGAACTCTATCGATTAGTTAAGCGTTGATGAAATACAAGCGGGTCAAGAAGATGAATATTGCAAAAGCTAGACTTCTTGCTCGCCTGATTTTTTTAGGAGGTTTAACATGCGGATTGCTCAAGTAGCGCCTCTTTGGGAGCGAGTCCCTCCACCTGGATATGGCGGCATTGAGTTGATAGTTGGTTTACTGACAGATGAACTTGTGCGGCGGGGTCATGATGTTACCCTCTTCGCCTCGGGGGATTCACAAACGCTGGCCAAGCTCGAAGCGACTGCTCCTCGCGCCCTTCGACTTGATCCAACGATTCAGAATCCTGCTGTTTATGACATGTTGCACTTGAGTAAGGTGCAGGAGAGGGCGGAAGAATTCGATGTCATTCACTTCCACACCTGGATTCCTCCGTTTCAACTGACTGAATACATTAAGACGCCAACCATATATACGCTGCACGGTAACTTCACCTCAGAAATTAACCAGCTCTATGCTCGCTATAGAAACCATAACTTTGTCAGCATTAGCAATGCTCAGCGCCAAGATGGACCTGATCTGAATTATGTAAGCACCGTTTACAACGGCATTGATGTCAGTGCCTATCCCTTCTTTCCAGAAGCTCAAACGCCGCCTTACTTAGCGTTTTTGGGCCGCATGTCTCCCCAAAAAGGACCTCACCATGCGATCTCCATTGCCAAGCAGGTTGGGCTGCCCCTGATGATGGCCGGGAAGGTGGATCCGGTTGATAAAGCTTTCTTTGAGGAAAAAATTGCCCCTCATATTGATGGGGATCAAATCCAATTTTTAGGCGAAGTCAATCATGAGCAGAAACTAGAGTTTCTGGGCAACGCCATGGCTACCTTGTTTCCCATTACGTGGCAAGAACCGTTTGGCCTTGTGATGATTGAGTCAATGTGCGCTGGCACCCCTGTGATTGGGATGAAGTTAGGCTCTGTGCCAGAAGTGATCGATCATGGCAAAACGGGTTTCATCTGTAACGATGTCGCCGAAATTCCCGATGCGATCGCGGGCGTATCTCAGCTGAATCGCCAACAGTGTCATGATTTTGTCAAACAACGGTTTAGCGTCGCGAAGATGGTAGACAGCTATGAAGACGCTTACCACAAAACTTTGGCGGAGAGCATGTCTCGTAATGGACATCGCCGTAACGCCGCTGTCCTAGCACTTTAGGGGATTGATTTAAATGTCCGTTCAAACCTGTCCGTGCTGTGACGGTGTTCTTCTCCGCCATGCTCGCAGTACTGGTTCTTATTGGCTGTGCAAATCATGCTGGCAGGAGATGCCTGTGTTGACCAAGGATGACTATGCTCTCTCTGATTCGTTGCTGTCATCCGGAGAAGAAGAGAGTTTATCCTTAGACAGTTCAGCTTTAATGAGGTCTGCCAATTAGTGATTTGGAGCGATACTTCTCTGATTTCATAATTTCCTGAATTAGAGTTAAAGGAGGCGCAAAAAGCTGCGCCTCCTTTTATTTAATCTCGTTAGGTTTCAATCAACACCTTCAAATTGCCTCGTTTTCTAACCACTCGGCACGCGGTGGCGCCATTGGACCGCTCAAACTCTAAATCCAGCACCGTGGATCCAATCCGCAGATTATGAATCGACAGTTGGTTGATGAAATATGGCAAGGTTGGATCCAAGATGCGGAGGTGGTTCTTGGAGGCGTCAGGAATAAGATGGAGCATCATCTGCAGCAGTTGGAAGATGCTGCCAGTCGCCCAAGCTTGGGGGGAACAGGCGACGGGGTATTCTACTGCTGGTCTGCTTTCGATCCGCTCATAGCCGCAGAAAAGTTCCGGCGGGCGTTGATAGGGCTGCTGTACGGTCATGTCAATCACACCTTTGGCGATTTCTAAAGAAGAGTCCACCAAATTCAGCGATCGCAACCCCAAGGCGATCATGGCGTTTTCATGGGGCCATACGGAACCGACATGGTACCCCATGGGGTTATAGGCGGGTGAGCCGCTACTCAACGTGCGAATCCCCCAACCGTTGAACAAATCTGGGGCGAGTAATCTCTCCGCCACACTGTCGGCTTTGTCTGGATCCAGGATATTGAGGGCTAAGCAGTGGCCAGGATTGGAGCTAATGCCATCGACCGGTTGACCCTCACCATCAAGGGCGATCGCGCAAAAATCCTGATCATCAACCCAAAAATCCCGGTTAAAACGCTGTTTGAGCGATCGGGCGTCTTCCTCCCACTGATCCGCCAAATCAATGCGCTTCTTCAAGCGGGCGATTTTGCTCAGTTCTATCTTGGCGGCGTAGGCATAGGCCTGGACTTCACACAAGGCGATCGGACCCTGGGCGATTTCGCCGTGTCGATTGACAATACAATTCGCTGAGTCTTTCCAGCCTTGGTTCACTAATCCGCCGCTGGATTTTCGTTGGTAGCAAAGGTAGCCTGTTTTCTGGCTTTGGGCGTCGATCCAATTCATCGCCGCCAGGGCGTTTGGCCAGAGTTGCTCTAAGGTCGCCTGGTCATTTGTCCAGGCGTAATAGTCAGCGTAGAGCATTAACCAGAGCGGGGTTGCGTCAATTGTGCCGTAGTAAGGCGTATGGGGGACTTCTCCACAACGGGTTAATTCCCCCTGTCTCAGTTCATGCAGAATTTTACCGGGCTGTTCTTCTCGCCACTCGTCATGCTGCTGACCCTGATAGCGGGCCAAGAGTATTAGAGTGGATTGTGCGATCGCGGGATCCAACATCAAGGTTTGGGACGCCGAAATCAGTGAATCTCGACCAAACAGAGTCGAAAACCAGGGGACGCCCGCAGAAAGGATGATGTGGTCGTCAAATTTCTGCCGAAGCAGGTAAATATCCTGTTCCGCCCGAGCGATTACCTGGTTGATCGTTTCATTATCGGAGCGGATGCGGGTGGCTTGCTGGCGCCACTGCTCTTCTTCCAGGAGATTAGCCGCCATCGCTTGCCCCAATGTTGCTGGCATCTCAACCGTTGTGGCCAATTTATCGTCGAGCAGCATTTGCAATCGATACCCTAGCTTCTGTGAGGTATGGGGCTCCAAAGACAAACGCCAGATAGCGGTATTGCCTGTGCAGGTATCTGGGGGATGATGGAAAAACTGAATGCGCGATTCCATAAAACAGCCATCCAAGCCCTGATAGGCCAGGGACAATTTGTCCGTTGTCGGGGCCGCCAACTCCAAAATTTTTTCTAGGGCCTCAATGCCTGCAGAGGACTCTAAATTTAGATTTTCCTTTTCAGTCGCCTTGTTAGGTAGGGGACGAAGCAAAAGTCCTCTCTGCTGGCGTTTGTGATAGCCTCTGACCTCAAAAATATCTACAAAATCAGCGCCGAAACTAAGGCTGAGGGTCAAGCTAATGGGGTGAGTGTTGTAGTTGGTAATTTCAATGTCTTCGAACAGACCGCCATTCAGCACCATATCCCGCCGGATCCCGATTGTTTCAGCCGCAATGTCAGGCAGTTCCGGGTTCGCGCACAATACAGAAATGGCAAATCCCTTGTCAGCATTGCTGCTCAGCCGAATTGGCGAACACCCCTCAATTTGCAGCTCCAAACGACTCAAAAAACGAGAGTCGCGGCAGAATAAGCCCAAATTTGTGTTCTGATCATGTTTTAAGGAGCCAGAAATATTCCCTAATGTATCGGTGATCATGAACAGATCATCTTCCTTAATGCTTAGGGTGGGTAACGCTTGGGTGCTCGCTACCCCTGGCCATTCCGGAAGCGGCCATTGTTGAGTTGACACAAACCGTTGACCATTCTGCTCAAGAATCTCTAGGGTCATATGGGGATACCTTCACATTCCAGTGACGTCCATCGACCTCTATTTTGCGAAATAGTTTGCTGAAATATTCCCCTACATTTTGCGGAAATCATTAAAAATTAAGAAACCCCCAAGGGAGACAGGCGAAACCTGCTCCGCTTGAGGGCGACCCTACATCATGACCGATTCAATGAGGATTTGTTATGGCGTAACTTATGCTGCGTCAGTATCAGCGCCTTGGTCGACTGCATCAGCCACGTCGGCAGCGGGCTCAACTACTTTACCTGGATCGGCCAAATTGATTTTCACCACTTTATTTTGGACTTCTTCCACCTTAGGCAAGGTAATTGTTAAGACGCCTTGGTCGAAGTCAGCTGCGACTTGGCTGTTCTGAATGGCTTCCGGTAAGGACACTACTCGACGGAACGGTCCGTATCGAACATCAGAATAAAGAACGGTCTGGCCTGACTCAGGCGCTACTTCTTTGCGATCGCCGGAAATAATCACCGCCTCCCGAGTCACCTGCACATCAATATCGTTTGCAGTGATGCCTGGGAGTTGCACTTTAAGAATGAAATTATTGCCTTGATCAACTAAGTTGATAGCGGGTGTCCAAGTCGTTTTTATCGCATCAGAAAAGTCAGTTAATCCATCGAAGATTTGATCAATTTGACGACGCACGAGATCTGCTTCACGGATGGGGTTCCAGTAACGAACGATCATAAGACTCTCACCTCTTAAAGATATTTTGAATTGAGGTTTTGGTTCTCAACCACTCACTCAATCTCTCTACATTTCCATGATGCTGAAAATGTTTATTTGTTGATAGGTATGAACTCCCTACTGATTTGGTGTGGATACCGAAAATAACGAGTTTTAGGTCTTTATGAATAAGGTGATTTGGTGAGAAAACCCCACTGATTAGGGATGAGAGCCGATCATTAATTAAGATTATTTTTGCTGATTTGAATCGGAATTAGAAACTATTGTTTTCAGGTCTGTTTAATGGTCTGAAAAACTTTTCCCTTCTATATTCAAGCCCTCTCCCCCGACCCCTCTCCCAAGATTAGGAGAGGGTAGAAAAGCTGATTGACTGGCAAAACTTTTTTGTGAATGTTTGGACAGCCCTCACGCTAACCCTCTTCCAGAGGGCTAGCGTGTACACACAAGTCGATGCGGTTTGTGGCTGATGATTTTGTCCCGCACATCCCAGAACTCACCGATCACTTATCCCCTCCTGGGAGGGGCTGCGGGGTGGGTTTATCCTGTCGCTAATGACCGAAAAACCCACCCCTGCCCCTCCCAGGAGGGGATTTTACCGCGAAATACCTTTGGCTGCGTTAGAGGGGGTAGAACCCGCTTTGAGACAATACAGATAACTTGTGTGTACATAGTAAGCCCAGAGGGAGAAGGAACAAGAAAGTGGATATGCTCCCTATATTCATCCACCCATCTACTCATCCACCCATCCACTCATCCACCCATCCACTCATCCACCCATCCACTCCCACCCCCAACCCCTGGACAGATGGAAGCAGCGAGTTATTATGGATAGGAAATTGACATTTCTTAATAAAATTGGGTCATCGCATCCCTCTATATGACAATTTCTTTACCAAATCGGGTCAACATTAAACGCTTTATAGAAGAGAAGGTTCTCTTCGGGCAGCCTCTGACCTTAGAGTTGACCGCTATTTTGCTGGTCTATTTTGTCCAGGGGATTTTAGGGCTGGCGCGATTAGCCGTCAGTTTTTTCCTCAAGGATGAATTGGGGCTGAGTCCAGCAGAAGTGTCGGCGCTTATGGGGATTGCGGTCCTACCCTGGACAGTTAAGCCGCTGTTTGGCTTTATTTCTGATGGCTTGCCGCTATTTCGGTATCGCCGTCGCCCCTATCTGATCCTGTCGGGATTTCTAGGGGCGACTTCCTGGTTAGCGTTGGCGACCGTTGTGAATACCGCTTGGGCGGCGATCTCATTAATCACCCTGAGTTCTGTCTCGGTAGCGATCGCCGATGTGATTGTCGACTCCTTAGTGGTTGAGCGGGCTAGAAAGGAATCCCTAAGCGATGCCGGAACCCTACAGTCCTTATGCTGGGGGTCGTCTGCATTAGGGGGGATCATTACAGCCTACTTAGGCGGATTGCTGCTGGAATATTTCACGACTCGAACCGTCTTTGCCGTCACCGCCACTTTTCCGCTGCTAGTCTCCGTTGTCGCCTGGTTAATTGCGGAGTCGCCGATTGAAGAGCCCCCTAACTGGTCGGCCATTAGCGGCCAAATCCAGCAGCTCCGGAAGGCCGTCACTCAGAAGGCGATCTGGATGCCCACCGTTTTTTTGTTCGCTTGGCAAGCGACACCGACGGCTGAATCTGCTTTCTTTTTCTTCACCACCAATGAGCTGGGGTTCCAGCCTGAGTTTCTGGGACGCATTCGCCTGGTTACCAGTATTGCCTCCTTAGTCGGCATCTGGATTTTTCAGCGCTTTCTGAAGGGGGTTACTTTCCGCGTCATCTTTGCCTGGTCAACGGTACTATCAGCCGTTCTGGGCATGTCCATGCTGCTGCTGGTCACCCATGCCAACCGGGGCTTGGGGATTGATGATCATTGGTTTAGCCTGGGGGACAGTTTGATCTTGACGGTGATGGGGCAAATTGCTTTTATGCCGGTACTGGTTTTGTCCGCCCGGATTTGCCCCCTGGGGGTGGAAGCCACCTTGTTTGCATTGTTGATGTCTGTAGTGAATTTGGCGGGATTGGTTTCCCATGAATTAGGCGCCTTGCTCACCCATCAGTTGGGGGTGACGGAAACCAACTTCGATCGCCTTTGGTTGTTGGTAGTCATTACAAATCTGACGACGCTGGCGCCGCTGCCGCTGCTGGGTCTATTGCCTAAGGCCAATGCTCAAACTGATGACTGCAGCGCATCGGCTGAGCCGGTTTGTCCCCAATTGGAAGCGGCGCCCGAGCCTGCGATCGCCCTGGTTGAAAAGCGCTCGGAAATGCAAGAAATTCCCGTTGCCGTGGGTGAGTTGGATTTGGAATTGCCATAAGCAAGTTTGATTGTCAGGGGTTGCAGACGCTGAGTGATTGGCGTCTGTGATGGGATGTCCGTAACGTGCTCAATGATTAATAAATTACTTTATGCAAACTCTTCAATCGCCAACTTCTCTTTCCACTGCGTCCGTTTCCATTGATCGGGATGACTGGCTGAGCGGCTACCGCTCTCAAACTCAGGAATTCACCTACTGGATTGATCAAATTGAAGGCCAAATTCCATTGGATCTAGAAGGGGTTCTATTCCGGAATGGTCCTGGGTTGTTGGATGTACAGGGTCATCCGGTCAGCCATCCCTTTGATGGGGATGGAATGATTAGTGCGATCGCGTTTCGGGGCGGTCGCGCCCATTATTGCAATCGATTTGTCCGAACCCAGGCATATGTGGCTGAGCAGAAGGCGGGCAAACCCCTCTATCGAGGCGTATTCGGCACCCAGAAACCCGGTGGTCTCCTGGCCAATGCCTTCGACATTAAGCTGAAGAATATCGCCAATACCCATGTCATTTATTGGGGCGGCAAGCTGCTGGCGCTTTGGGAAGCGGCTGAACCCCATCGCCTGGATCCCAACACCCTGGAAACCCTTGGGGTGGATTACTTGGATGGCGTTTTGAAACCGGGCGGCGCCTTTTCCGCCCATCCCCGCATTGATCCGGGTTGGGCCTGCCCAGACTCGCCGGATCGGGAGGGTGGACCAGCGCAGCCTCGTTTGGTGAACTTTTCAGTCAAGCCGGGTTTGTCCAGCACGATTACCCTGTACGAGCTTGACTCGACTGGCCAGTTAGTCCATCAGCACTCCCACGCCATCCCAGGCTTCGCCTTCCTCCATGACTTCGCCCTAACGCCAAACTACTGCGTCTTTTTCCAAAATCCGGTGAGTTTTAATCCGCTCCCATACGCCTTGGGCCTCAAGGGAGCCGCCGAATGTCTGCAATTCAACCCTAATCAACCCACTCGAATCATTGTGATTCCACGGGATGGAAAACGGCCAGTCCAGATTTTAGAAACCCAACCCTGTTTTGTTTTTCACCACGCCAATGCCTTTGAGCACGATGGCAAAGTTTATGTAGACTCCGTTTGCTATCGTTCTTTCCCGTCTTTAGAAGATGCTAAAAACTACAGAGAAGTCGATTTTTCAAAGGTTCCGGAGGGCCAACTCTGGCAGTTCACCCTTGATTTGACTGCTAAGACGGTTGAATCAGAGTGTGTCGTCAGTCGCTGCTGCGAGTTTCCCACGCTCCATCCCGATCATGTGGGACGACCCTACCGATATCTCTACATTGCCGCCACCCACGCCTCAACTGGCAACGCCCCCCTCCAAGCCTTGCTCAAGGTGGATGGTTTGACCGGGGAGCAGCAGTTGTGGAGCGTTGCCCCCAGAGGATTTATGGGAGAGCCCATCTTCGTCCCTCGTCCCAATGGAACTGAAGAAGATGATGGGTGGCTATTGATTCTGCTCTACAATGCCGAACGTCGCTGTTCGGATCTGACGATTCTTGACGCCCGCAATATTGAAAAGGGCCCGATCGCTCGGTTACTCCTGAACCACCACGTGCCTTATGGACTCCATGGCAGCTTTACTCCCAACTACTTTGGTCCAGCAGAAGAATTATAGTTAAGGGCAATCAACTATCCCCTCCTGGGAGGGGGTGAGGGGTGGGTTTATCCCGGCGGTAAAGACCGAAAACCCACTCCACTCTTTGGGCGCCCCTCCCAGGAGGGGATTTTAGATATCCTGTAGGGTTGGCATTGCCCACGCGCCTTATTTCAGCATTCGGCCATAATAAGGTTGGACAATTGTAGTGATTTAGTTTAGATAGGCCTAGAAATTACATCCCGATGGTTGGGGCGATTGTTCCGCCAGGTCTGCTGCAAAATCAACTGGCAAAGTAACGGGGGTGAAACCTGTTTCAACGCTCCCTTGCTGGGCTGAAGCGCCATACCCGCTTGGATGCATATGGGCCCGCACAATTACCTCCTCAGTGGGTTGAATGGGCGCGGGGCCGCCTGAACGGGTAAACGGTTGCTCATTCACATGGCTGTGCAGCAGAATGCGTCGATAGCGCAATAGCCCCTCTGGAGTCAGGACTTCCCACCAGTCTGCATATTGTTCACACCCTGTATCCGGACTGCGAATCGTGACAGAAAACCTATAAGCATTTGGCTCTCCTGACACTGAAACGTCTACTACCTCTGCAGTAGCCGAATGAGATTTCGCAACAGTTGGCTGGGCTTGATGGGTTTCTAGCGCTACTGCAGAATCAGGAAGCGAATCCGAGGCAGCTTGGCTTCCGGGTGCTTGGCGACCTGAGCAGCCACTGACAAAGACTAGAACAAGCGCCAGTATAGGTTTAGAAAGCTGACGCCAGGGATAATTCTGTGAAACCTGCCGCTTACAGAAAGATCGGCGATCGCCCATATCCGAATTCCCCTTAGTCATTGCCCGCCGCTCCATTCTCTACTCCTCGCCTGTCAAGATTCCATACCCAAATCCAGTATGAAATACTCATAGGGGGGATGGGTCAGAATATAAGAGTGTGGCTAATTTGTCATTGGTCACTTGTCACTTGTCACTTGTCACTTACCTAAATACAAATGATCAATGACTAGTGACCAATGACTGATAAGAGGGACTAAGCAATGGTTTTCATCAATCCCAAAACTGATTTCGCCTTCAAAAAAATCTTTGGCTCTCCTCAAAGCAAAGATATCCTGATCAATTTTCTCAACGCCATTCTCTACCAAGAGCAGAACATTATCCAGGATTTAGAAATCCTGGATCCGTATCAGGCTCCGCGCATTAGGGGCATAAAAGATTCCTTCCTGGATGTTAAAGCCGTTATCACGGGTGACAAGACCGTGATTATTGAAATGCAGGTGTTGAATGTTTTGGGTTTTGAGAAGCGAGTTCTTTACAATGCTGCTAAAGCATTTTCGATTCAATTATCAGCTGGAGAAGACTACAACCTCCTCAATCCAGTTATCGCTCTAACGATTACGGATTTCGAGATGTTTCCTAGCAGTTCAAAGATCATTTCTCGTTATCGCTTAAAGGAAAGGGACGACCTGACAGACTACAGCGACGACATTGAATTGGTTTTTGTAGAACTTCCGAAATTTCATAAAGAGCTGGAGGCATTGGCGACGCTAACGGATAAGTGGCTCTATTTTCTTAAATCTGCTGGCGCTTTGAAATCAGTTCCTCCCAATATGGCTACAGTTGCAGAAATTGGTAAAGCCTTTACGATTGCTGAGGAGGCTAACCTGACGCCAAAGGAACTTGAGGAGTTAGAACGGAGAGAGATATATATTCTGGATAGTCGTAACGCCATTCGTAAGGCTGTTCAACAGGGGCTTGAACAGGGGCTTGAACAGGGTATGAGAAAGCAGGCGATCGCGATCGCCCGGAATCTTTTAGATGTGCTGGATGTTGAAACCATCAGCCAGAAAACGGGGTTGAGTATTCGCGAGATCAAAGAATTGGCAAACTCCTAAGGCTGGCTAGAATCCACAGGCAATGTGAAGTAAAAGGCGCTGCCTTCCCCCAGATGACTCTCCGCCCAAATGTCGCCGCCATGTTGCTCAACTATTTTCTGGCAGATTGCCAGTCCTAAACCCGTTCCTCCCCGCTTGCGAGAGTCTGAGGCGTCCACCTGATGAAAGCGCTCAAAGATACTTTCCAGCTTTTCAGGGGGAATACCTTCTCCTTGGTCGCGGACAGTAAAAAGGGCATAGGGATTGTGGATTGTGGATTGTGGATTGTGGATCGGATTCTCCTCCCCATGTTCTTGAATTCTGAATTCTGAATTCTGAATTCTGAATTCTTCATCCTCCCCATCTCCCCCATCCTCCCCATCTCCTCCATCCTCTCCATCTCCTCCATCCTCTCCATCTCCAATCAAAACCTCCTCAAGAAACCCCACCGCCGTCCCAAACTGCAATCGAGGAAAGAATGGCGATCTCGCCCACCGCCTAGCCTTTTCCAACATGTCCCGGGTGGGTCCGCCGCCGTGGTCGCCGACGCCGGGGAGCCAGAGGGCTTGAGGGGTACCTGTCTGGGCTTCCCATTCGCAGGCGTAGTCAGCCATCTTGATGGGGTCAATGTCAGACCCAATAGGGGGCAAGTTGAGGCTGAGGAGCTGGGTTCCGTCAGGGGCTCGCCACCAGAACAGGGCGTGGGGAAAGTCGGTGGTGTCGTTCCACTGCAGTTTTTGGGTAGCGAAATAGTCGATACCACCTTGTTTGAGGATTTGCGGCAGTTGCCAGCAGAACCCAAAGCTGTCGGGCAACCAGGCGATTTTGCTGAGCTGACCAAACTTTTCTTGGACGTAGCGTTGGCCGTAAAGCACCTGACGGGCGATGGATTCGCCACTGACAATATTCAATTCGGGTTCTACCCAGAGACCGGCGGCGATTTCCCAGGCTCCAGCGGCAACTTGTTGCTGGATTTGGGCGAATAAATCTGGTCGATGGTCTTCTAACCAGGCAAACAGGGCGGGGCTGGAGTGGGTGTAAATCAGCTCAGGGAAATCTTGCTGTAGATTCAAGACGGATTCAAAGGTGCGCTCAGCGGCCCGCCAGGTGTCTTGCACTGGCCAGAGCC
>JASJDH010000497.1 GCA_030065175.1 Leptolyngbyaceae cyanobacterium MO_188.B28
AGGCATTGCGGCGATCGCCGCAATGCCTTTTATTATTCATCTTATTTTGATGGCAAACTAACGACTAACTGTCTGTTGGGGTAGGGGAAGACGGCGGAGCAGGCGGAGCAGCCGGAAGATTATTCAAAGACCAATGATATTCAATGGCGATATTGGCGCTATCGCAGCTTGCCTCTAGCTGTTTTTGCTGGGACAGCGCTTTACGCAAAGTGATGATCAATTCATGAATTTTCTCCTGCTGAGGAGAATTCTGATTAACCGCAAACATCGTTTGTCGTTCTAACAACTGCAGAAGAAGTTCGTAGTGAATATGGGAAGGAAGTGGAATTGGGCGTTCCATAAATATCTCTAGGGCAGATTTTAGAGGACAAAATTGAATGTGGGGAAAGAATTGATTTCCAAAACGCGTAAATCTGTCCTGAATTTTGAATTATATGACTAGTCGACAAAGGGAGTCGAAAACTCGCCCCTTCTTCAATGACACATTATCCACATTATTTAAAGGTAAACCCGGTTAGATTTCAGCAAAGAGAGCGGCGATCCCCTGTCGAGGGTCGGGCTGTTTCATAAGTGATTCACCCACTAAGACCGCCTCAGCGCCCGCTTCTGAAACCACCCTTAAATGTTCAGAATGGTGTATCCCCGATTCACTCACGATCAGGATATCCTGCATTTGGATTTGCGGGTGTTTATGGGCAATCAATTGACAGGTTGTGTCTAGATTGGTGGTAAAGTCCTCTAGATTACGATTATTGATACCGACCAGTTTGATTTCTTCTATGGCGAGCACCCGATTAAGTTCTTCCAGCGTGTGAACCTCCACCAGGGCATTCATGCCTAAAGCTTTGGCGATTCGCACAAAGTATCTCAAATCTTCATCTGAGAGAACAGCGGCGATCAGCAGCACTGCGTCTGCGCCACTCACCCGAGCCTGATAAATCTGATACGGATAAATCAAAAAATCCTTACACAATAGCGGCAGGTCAACCTCAGCGCGGATTTGAGCCAGATACTGAAAATCCCCCTGGAAAAATTTTTTATCGGTTAACACCGATAAGCAAGTTGCCCCCCCCTCTACATAGGCTTGGGCGATCGCGACGGGATCAAAGTCTGCGCGAATCACCCCCTTACTCGGAGACGCCTTTTTAACCTCTGCGATCAATGCAGGCTGAGTCTTACCCTGCCGGAGCGCTTGTAGGAAGTCGCGAGGGGAAGGAGCCGTTAAAACCTTTCGTTGTAAATCCGCTAACGGCAGCTTTTCCCGCATCTGGCGAACTTCGACTTCTTTATGCCAAATGATTTCTTCCAGGATCTTCCGCGGTTCAGAATCAGGCGTTTTCACCTGATAGTGGATATTTTTGACAGATACCGTTGGAGCAGGGGGACGACGACGAATTTTCATGGTTCTCAGATTGCTAATGGGTTACCACAGCCCGTTTGAAGGCTTCATCCAACACCTCCGACAGGGTGGGGTGTGTGTGCACAAGATAGGAGAGATCTTCCACCGATTGATTTTGAGCGATCGCATTCGCTGCCTCTTGAATCAAATCCGCCGCATGCAGTCCGATAATATGGGCTCCCAGGATCGCTCCCGTATCTTTGCGATAAATCACCTTGGCCAAACCGTCCGGCTCCCCCTCAGCTAACGCCTTAGAATTGCCCTTAAAGTAGGTGCGAACCGTAGCAATTTCAAACCCTTCCGCCGCCGCCTTTTCCTTAGCCGCTGGCTCCGTCAAACCGACAAAACTCACCTCTGGATGGGTAAAAGCAGCCGCTGGAATACTTAAATAATTAATGGCGCGGGGTCGATCACAGATATTTTCCACCGCGATCACCCCCTGAGCAGACGCCGCATGGGCCAGCATCATTTTGCCCGTGGCGTCTCCAATCGCCCAAAGATGGGGTACAGGCTTCCCGCCTCTCAACACTGCCATGTGGTCATTCACGGGGATAAATCCGCGGCGATCCAACTCCACACCCACCGCCTTAAGGCCTAAATCTTTAGTCACCGGAATGCGACCCGTCGCCACTAAACAGGCATCCACCTCCAAAACATCCACAACTTCCTTAGTTTTCAGATCCGCCAGCTCAATCACCACTGGGGAGCCCGGCGTCACCGTCTTGGCGATCAAACCTGCTCGAGTCTCAATGTCGCGAGGCGTAATCAAAACCCGCTGAGCCATCTTGGCAATGTCCGGATCAAAGGTGGGCATTAGCTGATCGAGGGCCTCAATAATCGTTACCTCACTGCCCAACGCGGTATAAATGTCAGAGAATTCCAAGCCGATGTAGCCGCTGCCAATAATCGCGATCCACTGGGGCAGCCATTCTAATTTAAGCGCTTCATCACTGGTGAAGACCGTTTTACCATCGGTCTCAATGCCAGGGGGAACAAAGGGGACAGACCCGGATGAAATGATCACATCCCGAGCGGTTACGGTCTTTGCCTTCCCTTCGTCGGTAATGCTGACCGTCTGATCGGCCACTAGCTTGCCTCGCCCCTGGAGAATATCCACCTTCAGACGAGTCAAACTATTGGTCATATCGCCCTGGATTTTGCTCACCAGGTTTTCAGCATGATCTGCGATCCGCTGACGATCAAAGGACACGTCGCCAATCTGAATGCCTAAAGCCTTGAGATGGTGGGCGTTCCGCAAATCCCGGACACGGCCGGAAGCAGCCAGCAATGCCTTTGAGGGAATACACCCTTGATTGACACAGGTGCCCCCCATCTTATCAGCTTCCACAATGGCGGTTTTGAGGCCCCGTTTAACCGCATGGAGCGCCGCTCCATGACCGCCGACGCCAGCGCCAATGATAACCAAATCGTAATCGAACTCTTGACTCACTTGACTCTCCTGAGAAAAAAACGCTGGGGCGCCACTCTAACTAAAAATCCCAGCAAAGCATGGTTTGGAAGCTATGTGGAGAAGGATGCCCCCTAATATTCTTGACTAGAGGCGGCGCATTAGACAACATCAGTCACCTACCTGGTAAGGAATCCGCAGATAAATAACATCCCATCCACCCATCCACCCATCTACCCATCCACTGCCTCTTACTGGGACTTTATTTCGACGCAAATCCCTAATCAATCATTTCCTGCATCCTTTACGCCCTCCCCAGTTTCCCATCGATCGAGTTAACTGGCCATGCAATACAAAATGTGATACAGCTACAATATTATTTTGAGTCCCCCTTCACTCAGTTCGTCCGGATGAATTGCCCCAGATATATCCGGCGTCCAAGCATTGCGAAGGCATCACTGTAGACTGCTTCTATCGCAATTTTGCCAATTGTTTTGGCGCATTCTACCTGAAATTGTCCCGTGACTGATTAGTCCCGTGAGTCCTTAAATTGCGCGTTAGTCTGCGTTCCATGCTGAAGCGGAGTCCTATGAATAAAAACCAGCGAGAACTTCGTCTTACTGCCGCCAGAAAGTTTAAGCAGTCGTTGGAGCAGCTAGACGATATTCTTCAGCCTGATACCTCTAATCCGCCCAAGAACTCTGGCCAAAAGAACGGAGGGGCCACCTCCCAATCGATGTCTCAATTTGAGCTCCCCGGTCCAACCGAGGTAACTGGCCTTGATTCTACTGCGCCTGAGCCATTGGTTGACCGGATTGTTGAAGAGATTGATCGGTATATAGAAGCCCATAAACCTGAATAGGAGGTTGGGGGAAATTTTTGACTGTGAATTTTGACCGTAAATTTTAATTTTAAGGATTAAAATTCCGTTGACGTTGGGCCTCGTAAAGGATGAGGGCGGCGGCGATCGCCACGTTGAGGGATTCGACACCAGGGCTAACCGGTATTTTTACCCTTAACGCGGCCAAATCGATCAGTTCTGAAGACAGACCAGCGCCTTCATTGCCTAACAAGATCACCGTAGGCTGGCGCAAATCCACATCCCAATAACTTTGGTCCACATCCACACAGGTCGCTAGAATTTGGACGCCAGCTTGACGCCAGGCCCTGATCTGCTCAGGTAAATCGGCCGTCACCGTCATGGGCAAACGAAACCATTGCCCCGCAGAGGCCCGTAACACTTTTGGGTGATCCGGATTGACACTGTCGCCGCTTAACCACAATCCATCCGCCTTAGCCGCCACAGCTGTACGGATAATAGCGCCCAAATTACCGGGGTCTTGTAGGGTTTCTAAAACCACCCCCAAACTCAACTGGGAGGCTAAGGGCGGGGGGGCGGGTCGAAAAGTCGCTGTAGCGATTACGCCATCGGGTTGCACCGTCGTCGCCATAGATTGCAACACCTCAGGGCTAACTAGCTCGACTCGCTGAGCCTGCAAGCAGAGCTGGCTCCAAAGCCGATCATGCCGGGCTTGCCATTGCGGCGTGCAACAAACCACCTGGATAGGATAGTCCACCACCAAGGCTTCCTCCAGCAGGTGAGTGCCTTCAAACAGAAAGCAGTGTTGCGATCGCCGTTCTTTCGCCTGGTGCAATTTCCGTATTTGCTTGACCAGAGGATTTTTGAGGCTGGTCAACATAATTACTTATTAATCTTTTGTAAGAATAAAGTCGAAAAGCATAAGTAAGTTTAACGATACCCGGATGCTCTGTATACCCCAAAGTCAGAGTCGATCTTAGGTATTCCCAAAACCACGACTTTCAGAACAAATCTTCATAAGTGCTCTAAATATGCGGAACCCGGGACTTGAACCCGGAAGTTCTTGCGAACACTAGAACCTGAATCTAGCGCGTCTACCAATTCCGCCAGTTCCGCATCAGCAACTTTATTAGGGCTGCGATTCATGATCATCCGGTAGATATGTCCATCCGTCAACCTCTTTTTTAAGAAAAAGCCATCTTTTCCTCAATAATTTGGGTCGGAGCGTCCCGATTTTTTCACAGACTCACTGTTAGTGATCTAAAAGTATCGGGTAGAATCTAGACCAAAATTCGCATTTGCCACATTTATCAAATTGTTAAGTTGGGAGGCAACGTCCATTAATTCTTCGATCGGGCTATCCAAATCCTCTTCCTCCCCTGAAGAAGAGAACGCTGTCCTTGAAATATGGGGGCGCTCAACCCTGGCAGGACAGGTTAAAATTAGCGGCGCTAAGAATTCTGCTTTGGTTGTGATGGCGGGTGCGTTGCTCTGCTCCCAAGATTGCCGCATCCGCAATATCCCTTCTCTGGTAGACGTCGCCCGCATGAGTGAAGTTCTTTTGGCCTTAGGGGTCAAACTGAATCATTCGGGAGATGTTCTAGAAATTGATTCAAGTCAGCTCACTTCCTCCAAAGCCCCTTATGACTTGGTGAGCAAGTTACGGGCGAGTTTCTTTGTCATTGGCCCCCTACTCGCCCGGCTAGGCGTGGCTAGAGTGCCCCTGCCAGGCGGATGCGCCATTGGCGCTCGCCCCGTTGAGCTGCATGTGCGCGGATTGCAGACCATGGGAGCAAATGTTCAAATTGACCATGGCACCGTTCACGCCTATGTGCCAGGCAGTCGAGGAAGACTCCAGGGAGCCCGAATTTATCTGGACTATCCCAGTGTAGGGGCGACCGAGACGCTGATGATGGCCGCCACCTTAGCGGAAGGAGAGACCATCATTGAAAACGCGGCTCAGGAACCTGAAGTGGTCGACCTGGCTAGATTCTGTCGCGCCATGGGAGCGCGAATTCGAGGAGCGGGCACCAACACGATTACCATCTCAGGGGTCACCAAACTCCACACTACCGATTTCTCCATCATTCCGGATCGCATCGAGGCGGGGACGTTCCTGGTGGCAGGCGCCTTGACCCAATCCGAAATTAGCCTTTTTCCGGTGATTCCCGACCACTTAACGCCGGTGATCGCAAAACTTCAGGAAGCCGGATCAAAGGTGATTATGGACTCCCCTAATCGACTTCGCCTTGTCCCCGGTCAAAAAATCTTCCCGACAGATATTCAGACCCGGCCTTATCCCGGATTTCCCACCGATATGCAGGCTCAGTTTATGGCCTTAATGACCCTGAGCGAAGGCAATAGCCTGATTACGGAAACGGTTTTCGAAAATCGTCTACAACACGTGGCTGAATTTAATCGGATGGGAGCCGATATTCGGCTTCAAGGGAATTATGCTTTGGTGCGGGGGGTTCCCCATTTATCAGGCGCACCTGTCGTAGCGACAGACCTGAGGGCGTCAGCGGCTCTGGTCTTAGCGGGACTCGCGGCCGAGGGCAAAACCACCTTACAAGGCTTACGCCATCTTGATCGGGGATACGAACAACTGGAATTGAAGCTACAAAAGTTGGGCGCCCGACTAAAACGGGTTTCAAGCGAGGGGGGAAAATCCACCGAGCCGCCCGATAGCGACCCTAACCTACCCACTCCGCCGCCAATCACCCACAAGGTCAGATAAAGGGGCGGTCACATCCAATCAGTGATCCCGCTATACTAACGAGGTGGGCCGAGTCTGCCCCCTTGTCTGTTATTCGCTCATCGCTGATGCTTTCCCCCAAAACATTACTGGTGGGCCTTAAGGCCGATCAGTTTCGTCATCCTCTGGATTTAGAAGCAACCCAAGCGCTCAAACAACTTCCAGGGCTAGATATCTTGGTTCGCAATTTAGTTGGCCCCTTTGCAGAACAATTCTTTTATCTTGAAAACATAGCCTCCAGCGTATTGGTCAGTGAGCGACAGTTGCCTCATCTTCATCAGCTCCTGATTGAGGCTTGCCAGGTATTAGATTTAGAAACGCCGCAACTTTATGTCCGGCAGCATCCAGCGCCCAATGCTTACACCTTTGCGATGCGGGGAAAGCAACCCTTTGTGGTGATCCACACCTCATTGCTTGAACTATTGACGCCGGAGGAAACCCAAGCGGTGATCGGCCATGAACTGGGCCATCTCAAATGCGACCACAGCGTTTATCTAACTTTGGCCAATTTGATCACGCTAGCGGCTAGTCAGCTTCCCCTGGGCGGACTCATTGTTCAGAATCTTCAATCTCAGATTCTGGAGTGGGTTCGATGTGCAGAGTTTACCTGCGATCGGGCGGCGCTTTTGGTCACCCAGAATCCCAGGGTAGTCGCCTCAGTTTTGATGAAATTGTCCGGCGGCTCCCCTTCCCTGGCTCCCCAACTCAATTTGGACGCCTTTCTTGAACAGGCGCGCTCCTACGATGCGGTCAGCGAAAGCCAATTGGGAGAAATGCTAAAACAAATGCGAACAAATGAACTTACTCATCCTGTCCCAGTGCTTCGAGCTAGAGAGATTGATCGGTGGGCTAGCGGACAAGATTATCAAAAGCTGTTGAAATGGGGCGCAATTAAGTATAATAAGGAGGCCGAATCCGAGGGCGGATGGCGGAATTGGTAGACGCACCACACTCAAAATGTGGCGGCTTCGGTC
>JASJDH010000498.1 GCA_030065175.1 Leptolyngbyaceae cyanobacterium MO_188.B28
AAAGCAGCGATTGAAGATTGCTTGGAGAAGACAGACACGGAACACAAACAGAGCTTGGAGAGCTTATTGACCTTGAAGTTCCAGTCATTCAAGAAAGTTCAGATTTCAACCGTGTAGAGTATACTTTGTAAGATTCGCGATCAGTTGCTTGAACTGTTTATTTGCATAAAACATAGTGCGGTTGAGTGAAACAATGAAGTCTGGACGTAAATAATATTTCCAACGACTTTGAACTAAAAACTGTTTCATAGAGGGATATTCAGCAATAAGAGATCGGACCAACGACTTTAGAACAGGTTGGTTATAAATGGGTGGATTAGGCCAAGTATAATGTAGGAAATAAGGGAGCGCCTTTACATCTAGAGGTCTAGCTCTTACCCAAAAGTTATAGTTCTCATCTAGCACATTATACTGAAGGCCCATTTTGATGACTGCAACAGCTAAACTCATCTGCTCTCGAAAATAGAGGTTATTGGTGAGGATGCCCGATTCATCAAGATGATGGAAACAGTCTAACCAAGTTCCTGCTAATTCTTCTGCCAACTGAGCATCGACTGCAACAAATCCTGAATTGAAGTAAGGAGGCTGTAGATCTTCAGAAAATAAGGCTTTCATAGTCGTCTTAGGGAATGGCAAGCCCATTGTCTCGTACACCTTATCCCAATTTTGTCCAGTCGCTAGAAACGTAGGCGCGGCACTGAATGGTGCGTCCAAAAGAACATCCCCTCTAAATTCTCGAAGACAAAGGATATCTGAGTCAACAAAAACTAACTTATCCATTGTGGTCGGAATTTTGAAACAGTAAATTTTGTTGGTTAGAAAATCACCTTGTTTTTCTCCTGAGATCGGATTTGTGATGTATTCAATTCGTACACTCATTTGAGCTAACAAGTGATAAGTCTCTTTGCTCAGTTCTCCCCACTTATCAGTAGGTGAAGGAACTGCTGCAATCAACTCATACTTGCACTTTAAAGATCGTTTGAGGGATGCTGCTAATATCAGAGCTAAGCCCTCTAGCTCTCCCTTCTGGCAGACGAAAGTAAACGCATAACTTGTGGGGCCAGGTTTGTTTGAAGCGGCGCTCATGAGTCGCGTATATAGAGTGTATAGTAAGGTGATTTTGCTATTGAAGAGGCAGGAATGGGGTCTGGATAAAAGTCAGTACGTTTATTGAAATGAGGAAAAGGAACGTCAGGGACAGGAAGCTCTAGAAACGGGCATAGCTTTTCCCACCCATCTCCTTCTATAAGGTTCATTTCTAAAAGATCGTTAGGTCGATCTCGAAAATATCGCCTAACATCTGCATGATGACGGTGATACGCATCGATAAACTTCTTTCGATCAAAGGTTACACTTTCATACAAAAGCATGCGTCTAAGAATGGCGATATCCTTATCAGTAGATGGGTACTTCTCACAGATAAACTTAACCGACTCTATCCATGACTCCAAATCTCGCGTACACAATACAAACTTAGAGCCTGCATGCTTATAGTCAAGATATTTGTAAAAAATGACGCAGCCTATGTCAGAAGCTGCTTCCAGTGTTGCCAGCTTATCAAAGCTTGGATTATGTTGAACCTTCTCATAGCCAAGCAGCTTAAGCGCTTCACAGAAAGTTTTTGTTCCTGTCCTGGGTAAACCGATATCCCATACTGGATATCGTATCTTTTCAGACTGAATTTGCTCAGGGGTATTACCGCCGACCTTGCGATTCCTCAAAGTAGTATTTTCCATTCGATGTCTGGATAAACATTAGATTTTCTCGCCCTTCAAGGGACTGTAGAGTTGTTTGCAGGTAGATAACGATAAATTCACCAAGTTACCATCAACATCCCATCAAAGTATAGGACAGTAAATTTTAAATTCAAAAAAGTAATAAGTGATACAGACAAAGAGTGATTCAAGCATAGGTTCTAGATGGAGAGCGCCAAAAAGTTGGGGAAAGCTTGAAAACTCGTACATTAGCATGAGCGCCAGAAAGTAGCGTTCTTCCCATCGCCTATCAGCTTAGAGTCGCCCTGATCGGCATTGGCCCAATAATTTGGTGACGATTTCCTAATCTACAACAGCAGGCGTTACCCCTTTGGAGAATCGATGCAATCACAAATTTCGTTCGCGATCTCCTTTTGAATCTCTACCAGCACATCTTCAAGATCCGCTGTCACCGTTGATACGGCTCCTCTCTCTTCCAACCTTTCCCCAAACCGAATCAGATCTTCACCTTCCACGATCAGTTGTTGGGCCGGATAGTTTTGCAGGAATTCCAGCAATGTAACGTTGTTGTCAGCGGCCGCAGATAAAATCAGAGCACTTCGCAACGCCTGGATATTCGCTTTTCGAGAAGGTGTGTGAATAATTCGCCCGAGTTGGAATAACGCATATTCCCCCGGCAGACTATTGAGGATCTCATCCAGGGATATGAGGTCCAATTCGATTTCTGATGTCAGAGTAGCCCGCAAATCTTCTGGGTCCAAATTGGTCATTTCCAGATAATATCGCCAACTCTTCGGTACATTGCCTGTCTCGGCAAAGGTCGTGAGTTCAGCAATGGAAAACGAGCGCCGAATTAGACCAAAGGCAAAAACCACATCCTCAGCATTTCTGCGGGGTGAATAGTTTGACGCGTCTGATAGGCTACAGAATGACGTTTTACGTAATGGCTCCGATGTAACTGACTCCGCTCCAGTCTCACACTCACACACTAAATCAGGAAGGAGTTCTTCGAAAAAATTAAAAAGGGGTGTAATTCGTTGAACAAAGAGATCAATATCACGATGGACTCGACTCAATAGATGCAACTCCAGGCGAACCTCTGAAGCTGGATATAGTCTGACTAACTCCAGAACAGACATGGAGCCATCTAAGAATGCATAGTAGAGGGCTTCGCCCAACGGCTCCAGATGCTCTCGATTTAAAGGATCCCCGACCAGTTTATTCAGTTGAAAGAGCAAAAACTCAATATCGGTGGAGCCAAGGGGAATCCCGGTATCAGGAATTTCATCAGTTAGGAGAGTCGTCAGCATGTCTGATGACAGGGGAGTTTGATGTAAGAAAGCTTGTAGAGTTTCAGACGTTTCACCGTCCGTTACAAAATCTTCCACATCAACCAAGGGAACACTCGATCGAATGTCTTGATATCTTAAGATAACGGTCTTAGCGGCGCTGGCGCTAGCCATAAAACAAAAAATGTTGGCGGCCCCCAGAATGCAACTCTGTGTAAAACGTCCTAGGCTCAGCCATTTGGGGATCGATAGCATTGAAGAATTTTCACCTCGGGATACACTGGAATATGAATTGCCCCCTTCAAATTAGTTGATCGCAGGAGATGGGCAGGGTTCGGCATTGGGCAGACCAAGCATCTCACTTAAGGAAAAACAGGTGAAGGGATTGTCAGGGATCGGCGTCTCGCCCGCCGCCACCCAGAAGCGCAGTCGTTGGGGATCAAATACCACCTGCCGTAATGAGCCATTCCCCCCAATGCTGGCATTATCGTCAAATACTTCAAAGGGGCTGATTTCAGTCGTATCTGGGTGGGTGCGATCGCGTAAAATCTCCACTACAACCTCTGGGGTTATCTCACCATAGCGAGAGCGCGAACCATCCGGTTCTAACAACTGTTGAAAGCTTCTGAATCGCGTCAAGCTTGATTCAGTTGATGTATCTCGCCCTACCATCTCTGGCGAGACAAAATGATTGGTCATATAGAGGAGCCCATCCTGATTGAGTTCCCGCACCCCCATCTCTCGGCCCAGGAGCTCAAATACCCCTGCTTGGCTAGATTTCGCATCTGAAATAATCACCAGATTGGACCGCATCCGTTCATGGGACGCCATGATCGCGTAGGCTTCTTCGTAGGTGCTAGCCTGCTTGGCTACCTGGGCCATAAGTTGCACCGTACTCTTTCCCTGGAGGGAAAGATCCTCATAATCTAGGGGATAGGATGTGTTGTTGGAAACGACAATCCCTTCTGCGTTAAACCCAGCATTGGGCCAAACCACACCCGGGATCGTAATAAATACATGGGGAATACCCTCATTAGTTTGTCGAACTAAGATCGTTGGATGATCGATCCAGTACTGTATCGGTTCACTGTTATTGTCAAGCGTCCAACCATGGTACATTTGTCCATCCGCAGTTGCATCGCCTGATACGACGAAATGAGCGCACCCGTCATTGAACAGGATATTGGGGATTAAATACGTTAAGTATTCCTGGTAAACATCTCCTAGCGCTAGAACCATACAGCCATCCAACGTCAGTCCAATGTCTTCAGTGGCTGCCGCCAATCCCTCACATTCTTGGACTACATCGGGAAAGGATCGGCGTCGTGCGAGTCTTCCAAGCGCTAGTCCTCTACCCAAAAAATTGAGTGAAGCGATCGCTTCCTGCCCCATTGAGGCAATCTCATCATGCAACAGCGTCCCATGCTGATAGCCCATCTCATAGGGGGCGCCTTGTAACCAAACAACCTTGATTTTGCCGAAGTCCTCTCGATGGGATGGAACAGGCTGCCAGGTTCCTTGTTCTGGCCGCCATCTGCTGGGAGTTGATAGCGGCGCATCCTGAATGGGTTGTGCAGCCAATTCTTGTAGCGATCCAAGCGGCCCTATTGCGAACGTTAATCCAGCGAAAATGAGACAAATGATGAAAAACCGTAATCTAAGCGTTGTAAAAATGCCCAATGAACGCCCCCCTCTTGACTCAATCACGTTTTGACTTCGTCATCTGCACTTTGATTCGAATCTTATCCCTAGCAAACAGCAAGTTAATCACCGAACTCTCAGCAGGGCTAAACCCAGGAAAACAAGTTTCTCACCCGTTCACTCTTCACTGAGTAATGAGTGATCAAAAGCACGCTAAAGCCAATTAGCGCTGCATAAACGGCATTGTGTTTATTAATATCCAAGATCAACATACTCCAGCCAAAAAGCACCCACTGCACAAAATATATCGCTGTAACATTTTTACTCCAATAAATCAGCACTTTGATGATTCGATTTTCAATGCCAAACATTTGCTCCAGCCAATAGCAGACGCTAAACCATGCCAAGACAAACCCAATGATTAACAAATGTATGCTGGCGCCACTCCGGTAATAATCGCCTGTAGGGGAAATAACATCAAACGCTAAAACCTCAAAAGCACTTAAAAGAAATATGCCTCCCCCCAAAACACTTAGGCCAAAACCATACCAGCCCATCTTTTTCAGGGCGCTCTTGAGCATTTCACCGCTGATCAAATACCGACTGAGATACATGCCCAGTAGAGGATAAACCATCCACGGGAAAAAAGGGAAATAGACAGTTTTAGCATCTCCCCAAAGAAGATCAGAAAATGGATTGCTACCGAACTTCCCCCATAAAAATGGGGAAGCTAAAAGGACAATCAGAATCAGAAAAGGTATCGTGTTTTTTTGCCCGGCTATTCTTTTGATCAAGGTGCAGAAAACCAGAGACAAGCCTGCCAACTGGAAAATATCAACAGAGAACGATAATGTTAGAAGGGTCTCACCTTCAGCTAAGGGAAGGCTATCGCCACCAAATAGCAGTATGGCTATTAGCAAAGGAATCGTAAATCGAAGTAAGTTTAAAATTAATCCAAGTATTAGTAGCTTAATCCCTCGCCATATGTTTTGGCGGATACTCGCCTTTGATTTCATTAAAAATGCTCCCATGATCAGCATGAAGACCGGAGCAGCGGGAGCCGTACCTAACAACACAAAGAGATTTGCTAATAAGCTATCTCCCTCTCCAGCAGAGACTTCATGTACAACCATACAGTGCTGGGTGAACATGCCAAATATCGCAAACCCACGAGCAATATCCAAATAGTAAATTCGTTTTCTGATCTGATTATTTTGTCCCATTATTTTTTTGTTATGAAAGGGGCTAGTAGACTAATATTAAGCCGTGCTTGGAAATGTCAATGTTCAATGAGAGATAAAACTTTGTAGTCCATAATACTCTTCAAAATTTACACTCTCTTAAAATAGATATATTATTCAGCCGGACTGACTGAAAAATCCGGGTATAAGTGTCATTTAGCTTAATTTAATAACGATGAAAAATGAGAAACCTTTTGTTTTGGATTCTTTCAATAACAGGTGTTATATGGAAGCGTGTCAAAAAACCGTTGTTTTGGCTCCTCGCAATAGTTGGCGTCTTACTGTTAATTTTGATTTCAATAACATATTGGCATATTCATACGCCAAAGATTCAAGTTATGCACGACGCTCCCTTAACCATAAAAATACAAGCCCTTGACCAGTGGTTTGATGATCTTGAAAAGAGGGAAAAGTTCAATGGTACGATCTTGTATGCCAAAAAAGGTGAGGTGCTATACCAAAGAAATGTCGGTTTTGCTGATGCGGCAGGTAGTATTCCAATTTCAAATCGTTCTTCATTTAATCTGGCCTCGCTCTCAAAGCAAATGACGGCGTTGGCCATTATGCTATTAGCGTACGACCAAAAACTTGATTTTGACGATCCCATTGCCAATTATCTCCCAGAACTTTCTGGCTATGAGGGGGTTACCATTCGGCATCTCCTTCATCATATTTCAGGAATGTCTCATCACGAGCCATTAGCAAGAGCGCTTCTTCCTGAAGGTGGCATTATGGACGCGAAAATAATCATTTCCTGGTTGCAACCCCACAAGGCTCCACCACGTTTCCAACCGGGTGAAAAATTCGAATATAACAATACCGGTTATGTTCTGTTGGCAGAAATCATTGAGCGGGTATCAGGAACACCCTTTGCCGAATTTATGAAAACCCGAGTCTTTACCCCACTGTACATGGTGGATACTACAATATTTAATCGACTTTCAAAGGAGAGCAAGCTTAAAGAAAGGGTCTTTGGATTCGAGAAAGAATTTATTTTTTTTGGTAAAAACATCCCAGCCGACCTACCCCCATCGGATGGCATTGTAGGAGATGGAAATGTTTATGCAAGTGCATTAGATCTCGTCAAATGGGATCTGGCTTTGACAAAAGGGACGTTGTTACCCAATGAATTTTATAACCAGGCTTATGAGTCCGGCGTCTTGAACTCAGGGGGAAAAACTGAATACGGGTTTGGGTGGCGCGTTGAGGAGCAACCTGCTGTTTACCATACGGGCGGATGGGCTGGCTTTTTTGGTTCGATATACAGAGACCTGGAACAAGAAACACTGTTGGTCGTGTTGACTAATTCAGGCGTTTTCCTGCGCCCCATACTTATTACTAACAAGGTTCTATCTCCTAAGAAACAAGGCTCAATCGCTGTTTCAGGGAGGTCAGAATGAAACCAGTTTAGCCTGATTACGTCAGAGCCTCTGGACCTTTGCTTCTAAACTGGGGTGCTGCCATGATTA
>JASJDH010000499.1 GCA_030065175.1 Leptolyngbyaceae cyanobacterium MO_188.B28
GATGCTCTGCTTGGGTGATGAGTCTGGGGGCATCGGCGAAAAACTGGCGAATCTCCGGTAGGGAGGCGTCAGGCTGGCGAATAGCAGCTTGGATGTCCTGATGGCGATCGCGGGCGTATTGGGCGAGCACTTTCTTAAACAGTTCCTCCTTGGTTCCGAATGTGCCGTAGATGCCGTACTTGGCCACCCGCGATCGCTTGACGATTTCACCGACGGACGTGTCGGCGTAACCCTTCTCCCAGAACACTTGGATAGCGGTCTGGAGGGCGGCTTGGGGATCAAATTCTCGAGGGCGAGCCATGGTTTCAAACTATGTCGTCTGGAATGCTTTCAGACTAGCTCGTCTGGAAACAATCCGTCAAGGGGTATGATCCTATAAACCGGTGAAATTCCCGTCTGCAGCCGCTTTATTTCTCGTTACCCTAAATTGTGTTGACGTTAGCAAAACTAACAACTTGAGCGGCTGGGATCTGTCTCGTTATAAATGACACACCGACTCAGGTTAAGTTAATCAAAATAAACCCCGATCTATCTGGAATTCTTTATATAAGAGATGTATCCGAGTTCATCACCCGTTTTTTTCAGCGGCGTAGAATAACCATGTCAGAAGAAATGCTTTGGATTATAACCGATGATACAAAAGGGGCTTCCGAGCCCCAAAGAGGGTATCGGGAAGTTTCCCAAGAGCGGGGAGTCCAGGTGTCTGTCAGCGCGCTAGAACAAAAGATGTCTCGCTTTTTGCGGTCGGTCGGTCGGCTATTTCATCAAGCCGAACAGCAGGCTGCATACGCCTCCGGAATGCAATTGGATGAAATCGAACTGTCTGTAGAAATCAGTGGTGAAGGAGAAATCAAACTTATGGGCTCTGGGGGTAAAGCCGGGGGTAGCGGCGCCATCACACTCAGGTTCAAGCGGTTAGAAAATGGATCCCTGACTTGAGGTCTGAACTCATCATGTCGTAATGGAGATTCCAATGAATAGTCACTCTCCTCCAAAGTCAATCTTGTTGCTAGCAGCCAATCCAAAGGGGACGAAAGGATTGCGCTTGCAAGAGGAGGAGCGTGACATCAAGGAGCGATTACGGTTAGCGGGATACGGAAGAACCCCCATCAACTCAACTGGAGCGACTCGTGCAAGGGACATCCAGCAGGCGATGCTGGATTTTAAACCGCAGATTGTCCACTTCAGCGGGCATGGAGCTGGACAGGACGGTTTAGTGTTTGAAGACGCCGCCGGACAAGAAAAGTTAGTCAGTTCGGACGCGTTAGCAGACCTGTTCAGATTATTTTCCAATCGAGTTGAATGTGTTGTGCTAAATGCTTGCTATACCAAACCGCAAGCAGAAGCGATCGCGCGACATGTTGATTATGTGATTGGAATGAGTCAAGAGATTGGCGATCGCGCCGCAATTGAATTTGCCGTTGGCTTTTACGCTGCTTTAGGAGCTGGAGAAACCATTGAATTTGCCTACGAACTCGGGTGTAACGCCATTCGATTAGAAGGAATTTCTGAGTATTTAACACCCGTTATTTATAAAAAGAGTGAACTCATTAAATCTGAATTCAATCAGGGTGATCTGAAGAATGATCAGGCTGGGCGGGATGTTTTCAGAGGACAGTCTAAAGTGTCCGAATCTTCTCCTAAATCAATCAATCAGCCCAGACAAACATCGCCAGTAGCTCCTCAATCCATCCCACATCCAGAAAGTCAAAATTCCTCTAAAAATCAACCCTACTCTGGACAAACTGAAGTAGGATCCAAAATTGCATCTGAAATTATTGATAAATTGCTTGATGTTCTCTCTAGCCAGAATCCTGACGCGGCGATTCAGAAATTTGAAGCAATTGCCCACAAATCTCTATTTCCCAATGGAAAAGTCAACTTATCTTTCCTCAAGAATAATTTTAACGTCGCGTTTTCAAGAGTCGATTTATATAAACGGCCTGTCAAAATTGTCGATATCCAACCGACAGGACGAACAAGGCTTGGTTTCAGATCGGATAAAGAAAGTGGCGTTGAAGAGAAGTATGCCATCGCGCGTAGTGACAATTCAAAAGGTTTAGACGGTCATATTCGTATCTTTTTTCCCGCCAATGGCGGCGCCGCCAAAATATCCGGTATGAGTCTATAGTTTACCCCCCTTAATCAAGCAGAAAAGTGTCATGAAATGCCCAAAGTGCCAAACTGAAAACCAAGCTGACTCCAAATTTTGTGTGAGTTGCGGCGCAGCTTTAAATGTCGCCCCGCCGCCGCCGCCCCCTGACGAAGGCATTCGCGGCAGACCGCCTTCTGCGGGCAAAAAATACGCTCACGGTAAAGATCCCACCCTTGCCTTGATCTTGTCGTTGATTTTACCCGGACTGGCTATAGGCCAGTTTTATAATGGCGATGTGATGAAAGGCATTGTTATGTTAGTTGGAGCACTTATTCTAAGTTTTACTATTTTAGGGTCTGCTGCGATTTGGATCTGGTCAGTAATTGATGCGTATCAAGTTGCCAAAGGTAATCAGAGTTTATGGAACTAGCAACCTTAGATGGCCTTGCTCCCCGTGAGTACGAACATCATCTAGATCAGAAAGCGCTCGACGCCTTAGAGAAGACAGCTGGATTAGATGTCTTAGTGAAAAAATTCAACGACTTTGGAGTTGAAAGATTTTTAAGGCTTGAGTTTATTGGAAGCAATCTGAAGATTACCCCCAGCAGCTTACCCGATGTCTATGAAATCTTAGAAGAAGCTTGTGAGGTGCTCAATCTAAAAACAACGCCTGAAATCTATGTGCGCCCTGATGACTATTTTCGCAAATTGGAGGTCACGACCAACAATCTAGAAGGGATTACGGTCGGCGTCAATAATCCCGTGATTATTATCAGCTCTATTTGCCTTGAAACCTTCACAAATTCAGAATTGCGATTCATTTTGGGCTGCGAAATCGGTCGTCTCAAAAGTCAGCATATTCTGTATCAAAATATCGCTTGGATTTTCCCGACTTTAAGCGGCACGGTAAGCGGCTTACTCGCCTCAATACCCGGGGCGAGTCTATTAGCCAGTTCTATTTCAGGCGGACTATATCTGGCGCTGGTAAATTGGTTGAGAATGGCGGACTACACTGCGGATAGAGCTGGTTTGCTAGCCTGTCAAGATATCAACGCCGTTATGACCGCAATGGCGAAAATTGCAGGATTACCTAAGAGATACTTCGATTCATTTAATGTTGATGACTTTGTCACACAGGCCAGAGAGTTTGAAGGGTTCTCCGACAACACCTATAACAAAATTCTCAAGGGATTAAGTTTAGCAGTTAGGGATCAGGCTTTCACCATTGCAAGGGCGAATGAATTGTTGAAGTGGATAGACTCCGGAAATTATCAAGCCGTTTTAGAACGTAAAACGAAAATCCAAGCTGCGCCGCCCCCCAGTTTTTGCCGTCATTGTGGATTTAAGATTGAAGTTGCCCATGCATTCTGCCCTAATTGTGGGAATGCACTGTCTGCATAAGGTTTAAGCCAAACGGAGATTGAGTCAGTAAGAATAACTCGGAGCCATGGGGCGCTTGGAATCCTAAAAAGGGACATGGTGACTTGGTTCTGGATTGGCAGTCACGATGATTACGAGCGCTGCTTCTCGTGAGCAGCGGAAATGTTACCAATTTCCTCCCAAAATATCCGATGTACTCTGGATTTCAGTGTTGTGAGTTAGATGCTAACCATTACCTATGGCAAGGCAGATTGCCCGATGGTCTCTTACCCAATGCTCAACAGTTTGACGACCTCTGGGCATTGCATCCTGCAGGATATAACACAATCAGAATTCACGGCCGCACCACTAAAACACCACGTTGGGAGCAAGCGTATAACAAAGCCTATAGCTACTCCGGCGCGATCAATTCTCCCTTACCGGTCCCCATACAGATTGATCCCCTCTGGAGCTGGGTCAAAGACACCATTGACGCCCGTCTAAACGGCATCCTCCTCACCTGGTACGACGGGCGACTCGGCCACTACATCGGCAAACATCGCGACAGCACCCAAAACATGATTTCGGGGGCTCCCATCGTGACGATTTCTCTGGGGGGATCCAGGGTATTTCGGTTACGCCCCTGGCGAGGTAAAGGCTTCCAGGACTTTCCCACCGATCATGGCGTCGTATTCATCCTGCCCTATGAGACCAATTTGGCCTGGACCCATGAGATCCCAGCCTCCAGGAAGCAATTGGGTAGGCGAATTGCGATCGCATTTAGAGCCGTTAGGCATTAACGGCAAATAGGGAAAGATGGGATGCCAATTCATCACGGTGGCGGCGACAACAAAAGCCAACAACCAGAAAAACATCGTCCGAGCCCGAATCTGCTGATGTCGCCATAAATTGCCGAGAACAAACCAACTGACCAACCACCCAACTAACATCACAGTTTCTTTCCCCGAATAGCTGCCAATCTCGCCATAAAGGGGGTCTGCGTTCTAACATGGAGACACAAACGGTGGCGATATCTATCTGCCGAGGAAGAGAAGAGGTGTCTAATTTTGTTGAGTTTTGCATAGGGTCAATCTCTAGAGGTTCTCGAGGTTCCAGGACTGACAAAAATGACCAGCTATTCACGAGAACAAATCTCATTAAAGCCTGATACTAATGCATCTATCTTCGTCTTTCCAAGAACCTTGAGCGTGAAATATCTCTGTTTTCTCCGCACCGCACCATCAGTTTTGTATAGCTGAATAGAGATGAGAGAGCTCTTAAATTCAGGAACAGAGCTGCCAGAGCCCTATGATGAGTATTCCTGTATTTGCGCCATCAAGGGTAATTCCACATATTTTCTTCAGAAATAAACGTATCAAAAAATATTTTGTTTAATAACAACGAATGTCATTAAACTTGTGACATAATGACCTTCAATCAGGGTATCTGGAATAACAAAGGTCCATGATTCCCTATCTATGCAACCAATTCAGGCGTCCCCTTCCTGCTCCTTGACTAAAAGGATTATTTGCAGTCGGAGACGTGTCATTTAAGCCGGAACAATCCAGTAAAAAAGGAATACAGCAGAAGTCAGTCAGACGCTAGATTTTGTCTCCTCGCTTCTGCCCCTAGGAAAGTTTTCGTAAAATTTTCCGCCTTAGGATGCCCTCCCTAATGGCATTCATCCTTGTAAAAATTGATCACCTATGAACCTTGATGAGGCTTTTTAATATGCGCCCTTAACCGAATCTTAAGCCTGGATTACCTGTAAATTAACTTGAAAACTGTATTTTTTGTAATCAGTAAAGTAATATTAACTACTGAAATTCATTATTGGGTTGGCTTAGACTCATCATGTTTAGTCAATTTGAGTAGTTACAGCATTTTTTTTACTTCTGGAATACATGGGTGTTTGAGGTGTGTTGAATTGCTTATGTAATTCAGGATTACTGCTGATGTAGTTGGTTCCTATTCTTTGAATAGCGGCTTTGTCCAACGAACGGCGTCCTCCTACTGACCGAAACTGAAGACGTCCTTATCGCTCAAACGCGGAGACCCATGCCTGAAGAAAAGGGAACCTTGTTCACAACGGTGCTGGTTCTCATTGCATTCTCCTTCCTAGGGGCCCTTTTTGGCGGAATTTCCCTATTACTCCGCCCCCCCGCCCCTAAAGCAGGTAAACCTGCTCACTCTGCTTCTCAAGCATCTCGCCGACCTCAGCCTATTTCCCTTGAAATTGCTCCGGTTGGCGCGGTTGAGGCGACTCAGGTTGTGTCTACTGAACCGATTCAGATTGAGCCTATAAAGGCTGAACAACTCGAGCCCACAGAGACTGAAACATCAGCATCCGCTAGTGGCGAGGATGTGACGATTGATGTGACGATTAATGGGCCGCCAAAAGGATTATTTACCTACGGCGGCAGCACCTCCTGGGCCCCCTTGCGAAGAAAAGAAGCCCATGCGCTCCATGACGAATGGCCCGATTTTCAGCTCCAATATATTGAGCCGCTGGCTGAACCGCCTGGTTCTGGCGCTGGCATCAGTATGCTTTTAGTGGGTCAACTTGCCTTTTCCCAATCCTCCCGCCCCATCAAGACAGCAGAATATGAAGAAGCCCAGCGACGAGGTTTCAGACTTGAGCAAATCCCTGTAGCCATTGATGGTATTGCCTTCGTCATCAACCCAGCCTTAGATATTCCAGGGTTAACGCTCGACCAACTGAAAGGAATCTATACCGGGAAAATTACAAATTGGCGGGAACTCAATGGTCCAAACGTTCCAATTATTCCTTTTTCCCGACCTCCCGAAGCCGCCGGGACACCTGAATTCTTTGTCGATAACGTCCTTGGAAATGAGACCCTGGGCAATACCGTTAGGTTAATTGACCATACCACCCAAGGACTGAGAGCCGTTGCTGCGAACTTAGGCGGAATTTTTTATGCATCGTCACCTGAGGTCGTCCCTCAATGTTCCACCAAACCCCTCCCCATTGCTCGCAATTCAAATGAGGCGTTTATTCCTCCCTATCAGGCGCCTCTAGTTTCACCGGCTGCTTGTCCAGCCCAGCGAAACCAGTTAAATATGAAAGCGTTTAGAAGTGGAGATTATCCCCTCACTCGCCGCCTATTTGTCATTGTGAAAAAAGATGGCAGTCTCAATCAGCAGGCTGGCGAAGCCTATGCTCGACTTATTTTGACGTCCGAAGGCCAGCAGATAGTTCGGCAGGCGGGATTTGTAAATATTCGATAGGGAGCGCCCGTCAATAGCGCGAAGCACAAGCTCCAACTAAATGGATATGTACTACCTGTCAATTACTGGGTAAACCCTTTTCGGAACATATCGACTTTCCCCAAAGTCAGAAGGTCTTTAGAGCGTATAGCCTTGAAATAAGCTATTAATTTTTAGAGATCTTCTAGCGGATGCGGCGCCTTAATTAGATGCGAAGCCTTATATTAAATGGTTTCGTATCTTTTCGGTTAGAGATACGGGGGGTGTACAGCGTGAGTATGGTTACAGAAATATAACTTGCTTGGGCAGATAGCATAAAGCTCATGCTGACAAGTGCAAAAGTTATGTTGAGTAAGCAACGCTATCTACCGATTAAAATTTTCGTTTGTTCTTCTACCGCCGTTATTCATGCCTCAGAAACAGGAGCACTGGTTCACAGCATTTTTTGTGCTAATAATATTTCTCCTGATGGGCGGTCTATTTGGAGGACTTTGGCTGCTCATCAGGGATCCCTTTGCAAATTTAGACACAACCAATATAGATGAAGCGCCAGGCAATGCAGTCGCCTCAGATCGGGTCAATGGATTTAAAGGCGCCGCAAATAATTCTCTGCAGGTTGGTGGTTTGACCTCGGACAAAGCCAGTCAGTTTGAAGATATTGTTG
>JASJDH010000500.1 GCA_030065175.1 Leptolyngbyaceae cyanobacterium MO_188.B28
GTGGGGGCGTCTATCATAGTCATGAGGAGACCTCAAGCTTTGGTGTGTTACCAGATAATCTTGACGTCTCCTCGCCTTTTTTCACAATTTTCTAACTCACATAATCCGTAATCTATAAGCCCTTATAAGTAGGGCGTCACATCTTCCTCACAATCGTCCGCTAGATAAGACAAGGCTCGGAATCGGATGCCTACAAGCTGTTCGTATAGAGGATTGAGTTTGCACATTGGGGGAATATGAACAATCTTATGCCCGAAGAGGGTAACCGTCCTTTCAAACGGGCATTGGGAAGGAATCATTTTGCATAGGAATCGGGCCAATCGGGGATCTTGAACTTCCATTTGATCCAACCACTCCCTGGCGGGTTTCAGAGGGTCAATGCCGATTCCCTCTTTTCCAGGGGCAGGGAGAGTTTGAGCGGACTCAGCCGAAGCATCTGCTTGTTGGAGATTATAAAGCGTTGACTGCAAAGACTTTAGAATCTCTGCGTCCAGCTTTAAAGCGCTGCAAAACTCCAGCAGGGTTTCATTTTCTTGGGTTGAATAGACGCCATCGGCAAGGGCCACCATCACCGCCATTCTGAGAAAATTTTGGGCCAGATCGGTATCTTGTCCCAAGCCTTCTGCAAGATCTTCAGAAGAAATGGGATGGAAAGAATCAAAATCGATGTTTGGCGCCAGTTCATCTTGGGTGATTTCGGCAATCAGTTCTTTTTCTTCATCATCAAAGTGGCCATCCGCCCACGCAATGGTCAGCAATCCTTGTAACCAGATCTTAATTTGCGTTTGGGTGTAGGGAGACTGTGTAATTAAAGCCATGAAAGTATCTCCTCGATCTGACTGAGCAGTACACAAACCTAGAGGGCCGCGTGTTTAATTCTAGCGCTGAAAAATTGGGGTTAACCTGAATTTCAACGTTTTCCGAAGGTCTGGCTTAGGGTAGACCCTGTCCGTCCTGTAAAAAGCCACAGCATTGCTCTGGCCCCGTCGCGCAATCCTTTGGCAAGGGTTTCAGGCGTTTTGTCTGAAGGCACAGGAACAGGTTTAAAGGTGATGCCCCGACTTGCCAGAACGATTTGGGCAATCATGCTTGCCCTACGCATATGGTAATCGGATGTAATCAAATAGACCTGGGTGACACCTTCAGCCTTTAAGTCGTCCACTACCGTGGTGAAATTAGTCACCGTGTCAACGGCTCGATAATCTAGCTTGATTCGCCTGAGATCGATATCTGCTTCTGAGAATACCCACTCGGCGTATTCGGGATTTGTTCCCGATGAAACCCAGATATCGATTTCGGGGTGCTGTTGAGCAAACTTCGCTGCAAAGGCCTCTCGCTCAATGGCTCCACCCAGGACCAATGCTGCTTGTGGGGTTTGGAAATAAGTTTGAGCTAAACGCTGTCCTAACCACGCCATGGGACTTAGTAAGATGAACAGCCACAAGAGAAATTGGCGGCGGTGATGGCGGATTCTGCGCGCTCTCACTCGATTGGCTTGAAAACGCTCAGTGAGTAGATGACTAACTTTTATAATCCTACCCTCTCCAAATAAATCTACACAGGGAGCTGATACAGCATCACAAAGTTATTCCGATTCTAGGCTAGGAATCGGGAATTCCTGGGTAGACATCCGCCTCTTTACTTTCCTCAGCAATTCCATAAGGTGAGAATATAGATTTTAAAGTTACGTAACGTTTTAGGATTCTATCGCAATGGCTGAGATTCAATTTTCCAGGGGTGTGGCGGAAGAGGCGGTGCCGGATGTGCGATTGACCCGGGCTAAGGACGGTTCCAATGGCAAAGCCATTTTCTATTTCAATAAACCCAAGGCCCTCTCTGATGAAGGGTTTGAAATTACGGGCATGTATCTAGTGGATGATGAGGGTGAACTGGTTTCCCGGGAGGTTAACGCCAAATTTATCAATGGAGAGCCAGCGGCCCTTGAGGCGGTTTATGTGATGAAGACCGCGGAAGCCTGGGATCGGTTTATGCGCTTTATGCAGCGTTACGCTGAAGAGAATGGATTGGGCCTGACCAAGAACTAAGTAGTCAGAACGAAGTAGGCGGTCCGCCATGACCTGCGATCCTTATCCTGATGCCCCAGATAGCCCCAGAAGATAGCGCTATGATTTATGTCCATTTTCAGTGACTATCTCCTAGTTCCATCCATGATGGTTTTGGTCTCTTCATGATGGTTTTTCTAAGGGGGATGGGGCATCAGATTTGGAAAGTTCAGAAGGGTAAAGTTGGAGATAATCAAGGGTGAACAGCCCCCCCTCTCCGCTTCAGCGCCAAGCGGTAGAGTGTTGACTACCGATCAAGTGTGAAGAGAAGGCGCTGGGTTCAGAACATGTTGAGACACCTGTTTGGCAATGCTGACTGAGCCGCCTGCGGCGCCAACCCTATCTTTGCCGTTAGCAACACAGTTTGAAAGGTACGTCGAGTCTTCAAGAACATCTATTATCTGCTGGGCCGCTTGCTGAAGAATTGTCGGCGTCGCGGGTCTTTTGCCGACAGTTTTTACGGATATCCCGAGAAGCCTCATTTGGGCTTCAGCAAAGCGATAGGTAAATTGGGGGCCGGCGCCGACGATTTGAACGACGGGTTTTCCCAACCCCACTGCTTGTTCTACTGCGGTTCCCGCCATTCCGATCGCCGAGTTGCACTGATGGAGGATATCGGGAAAAGCGTCGTGAAGGCAATGGACCTGGCAAATTTGGCCCGATATCGTTTTTTCTAAGCAGCCTCTCCCTCGATATCGCCAGTTCTGAGCCTGGGCGATCGCTGCTAAATCTGCTTCCGTAATGCTGGGAACCAGGGCGGCCCTAAACTGCATAGGCTTTAATTTTGCGATCTGACTACAAAGCTGAAGTTGCAAAGCCAGATTATTCAGCGCTTCCGGTAGACGGCTACCGGGCAGCAAGGCAATCATAGGCACATCCGGCTGCAGGTGCAAGTCTTTGCCAATGGGGGTTAGCACATCCATAATTGGGTATCCGGCAAAGACTGCCTTGGCGATTCCCCGCTGCTGCAAATCTTTAGCGGTAAAGGCGTCTCGGGTAAATATCTGCAGACATCGGGGCGATCGCAAGCAGCGTTCGGTAATCCAGGGCAGTCTCAGTCGACCTTCGTAATAGCTAGAGGTTGAAACAATAAACGCGGTGTAGGGACGCCCTGTTAGATGGGCAAACACAATCGGGACAATATCTCCAGCAGCGAATATGAGGTCGCACTGACGGCTATGCTGGCGCACCGCTTGCAGTTGACGCCAGATTAATCCAATTAAACCGGCAAATAAATCCTTGATCCAATTCAGCAAGTTGGTGTAGATAATGCCGCCAGAGGGCATTGTTTGGGTGGGGCCAATAATCGGGACGTTCAACTTACGATAGGCATTGCCTGCTCCCACTAGCGGCATCGCCGCCGTCCCGATTTCCCATTCAGTTTTGGCCAGAGCTTGTAACACCAAACTGGCGTTGAGATCTTCCCCGTGTCCATTGCTGAGGAACAGGACTTGCTTCGATGTCATATCGTCCTAACATTACGTTGATAAGCCTACTAACGACATCCTACGACTGAAACGGTGTATTTATTGCCCTCAGCTTGCGTTCCCCCCACTCGCACATTGATCTGAAAGGGATCGTCGCCTGAGCGAGAAGCGGCTCTAATCCGTAAAGGTTCCCCTTCCGTCAGCACTGCATTATTGACAGTGTAGGCCTGATCAATACTGTTATCACTGTATTTGAGATTTACGTCGATGTCGTACGTGTCGCCTTCTATAGGTAGGATAGTCGCGACGAAGTAGCTGAAATCGGTTCCCCCCGGGACGGCGAAATCCGTGTGCCAGTTGCTGCGGATAAACAGCAACCCGAAGGTTGAAACGGTTTTGGTCACTTCCGTTTCGCCGCTTCCTACGTCTTCTAGAGACTGACAAGTTTGTGCATAGGCTGACGATCCCAACCCCAAACTCATTGTGGTCGCGCCCAAGGCGGCGGCATAGGCCAAATAGCGGCAAAAGCTTTGAATAGGCGACTGTGGGATTTTCATCATCAGACTCCCGATGTAAAGAGTGAATTTTAGTCTGCCAACTTAAAGTGGGACAATCCTGTAGAGAAGGAATACAGAAGTCAGAAGCCGGTCAGGAACTAGATTATGACTCCTGACTTCGGCATTTTTGCCCCGTCAGAATGTCCTGGCTTAGGTTGATACCTGATTTTTACTATTTGAGTTCTAACTATATTGAGTTGAACCGTCATATCTCGATCCTGTCTTGCAATTTGGATGAGTGTGGATAACCGCCAGTTTTTTTTACAGACCTTTACCGGCATCCTAGAAAAATTGATGTTTGATGGATTTACCCCATCAGGCTATAGGACTAAAAGGAGGAGACACCAGGCAATTTTTACAGTACGCTTGAACTATTGGCCTTGAAATGGAACGACGAAGTTAAGGAATGATTTATACCTGTATAAACCGTATCTTCATTGAGATCTGATAGTCTTAAACCTCAGTGTAGAGATGAGGCGGTGAAGAGGTAATCAGCAGAGTCTGAAGAAAAACTTAGGGCTCTCGAATAAATGCGGGCGCATGAATGAAGGAGCTTTATTGACAAAATGGGTTAAGAAAACCAGTAATCTTTCCCCTCAGTGTATTGAACTACAGTTCCAGCCACAGAAATGACCAAACAATAAATGATTGATTCAGGCCTGTCACTTAAACCGGGAAAGTCGGTTGGGGAAGCGTGCAGCATGCACAAGTTGGTCAGAAACTGGATTCTGGATCTTGACTCTTGTATTCCCTCTCAAGGGAAATTTCCCACTTTAAGTGAATAGCCTTTAGTCACAGATTGACGTCTCATTTAAGCCTGGATAGTTCTGCAGAAGAGGAAGGCTAAGTACAGAAGTCAGTAAAAACTGTATTCTGTCTCCTGATTTCTATATTCTGCCTCAGGAATAATTTCCTGCTTTGTGCTGATAGCTCACATTATCTAGGGATTTCAACAGGTGATGGCTCATTTTAGACAACAACTTGAGCGCTTTGCCCGGGTCCTCCGAGTAGTCTGCCCAGCGAGTTCTTAGGTATGAATCCCAAAATCATTGTTTGTGGTCTAGGCCGCACTGGATATCGAATTTTTTCTCTGTTGAAACAGCAGGGAGCAAAAGTGGTGGGGATTAGCGATCGCCCCCTCCCCGACACAGACTGCGATATTATAATTGGCAATTTGCGAGCAGCCTCAACCCTCTTGGATGCAGGTATTCATGAAGCTCATACTTTGCTGCTGGCTAATTCAGACGACACCCTTAATCTGGCCATTCTGACCCAAGCCCGAGTGCTGAACCCGCAAATTCGGATCATCAATCGCTTGTTCAACACTCATTTGGGAGATCGTCTCGATCAAACTCTCCCCCATCACGTCACCATGAGTGTGTCCTCTCTAGCGGGACCGCTCTTTGCCTTTGCCGCATTGGGAAATCGAGCAATCGGCCAAATTCAGTTAATGAATCGCACCTGGCCGATTTACGAAGAGTTTATTGATCAGCGCCATCCCTGGAATGGGGCTCCTTTGCGCCAACTCTGGGAAAACCCGGCGCGGATGCTGATTTACTATCTACCAGCCGATCAAGATATTGATTTGGTGTCCGCCGTCTTAAAAGGGCGGCTGCTGCAAACCGGGGATCGCTTGATTGTCGCCACTAAACCGAGTGTCCGAAAGTCCCATCGCTCTTTGAAACGACGACTGCAAAGTTTCCTGGCGGGCTTGATCCAGTTTCGACGCCAAAGTCGCGCCGCCCTATTAGTGGTCCTGGCTCTACTGATTACCATTGCCGCCTCAACCCTGGTCTACATCAGCGTTAACCTCAGCATGTCCATGGTTGACGCCCTTTACTTTACGGTGGGTATGATTACCGGCGCCGGCGGGCATGAAGAGGTGGCGGAACAATCTCCTACGCTGATCAAGGTCTTCACGTCGATCATGATGCTGGTGGGAGCGGGCGTCATTGGTATTTTCTACGCCATCCTGAATGACTTTGTCCTGGGCGCTCATTTTCAACAGGTTTGGAATGCGGCTCATTTGCCCCAGCGCAGTCATTATGTAGTCTGTGGCTTGGGGAGTGTTGGATTTCAGATTGTTAAACAACTCAAAACCCAAGGCCACGAAGTCGTTGTCCTGGAGCGCAACCCCCATGGGCGATTTGTGAATGCGGTGCGCGCCCTCAAAGCGCCGGTCTTTTTTGGCGACGCCAGTGTTCCTGAAACTTTACGTTCTGTTAATGTATCGCACGCGGCCGCTCTTTTGGCGGTGACCAGCGACGACACGGTCAATCTAGAAATTACTCTGACGACAAAAAGCTTGATCCCGAAGCTGCCGGTCGTGGTGCGTAATCAAGACTCTCAATTCGCCAGTCAAGTTCAGCAGGTTTTTGAGTTTGAACGGGTGATGAGTCCTACGGAGCTGGCGGCTCCGGCCTTTGCAGCGGCGGCCTTGGGGGGGCGGATCTTTGGGAATGGCATGACTTCCAATAGTCTATGGGTGGCGTTGGCGATCCTGATTACCCCCAGGCATCCCTTTTTTAATAAGCCTGTCCATGAAGTGGCGATGACGGCGGATTTGGTTCCCCTCTATATTGAAACGCCAAGTCAGGCTCTGCACGGATTTGATCTACTGGACCATGTTTTGTCCAATCGGGATGTGTTGTACCTGACTATGCCGGCTAACCGATTGGAGCAATTGTGGCATACTGCCCCTTCTCAGTTGATTGCCAGTTGATAAAATTAAGTCAAGAGGCGTGATCTGGATCATTGGTAAAGGGGTTTGGACTCACTGCGATCGCTGGTTCCCATCACCTGGCCCGATGGCGTCAATCACAAATCAATCAGTCTCGAATCACGGTATTGGAGAGTATTCCCCATTAATCTGGTAATCATCAGGGCATTCAACCGTACAACCTCTGAAATCCACTACCCATTTACAGTCATCTACAGACAATTCCATCTACAGACAGTTCACTTGTCTACGCTTAGCCCCTAACCTGAGGTGACCCCATGGCTCACAATTCAATTTCTCAAAGCCTTTTCGAGTCCGGCTGCTCCGTCTTTGGCTTCTTGCTGCTTCTGCTGCTATTGGTATAGCGCCTAGTGGCATAGTGTTCATCGGCGACTCGTTTGGGTTTCGTTTAGCGCTTCCCGGATGTTTAATTCTTCAATATTCCAGAATGGGCCTCTGAGGGCAGAGAATTTAACATCCGGGAAGCGCTAAACGAAACCCAAACGAGTCGCCGATGAACACTATGCCACTAGGCGCTATACCAATAGCAGCAGAAGCAGCAAGAAGCCA
>JASJDH010000501.1 GCA_030065175.1 Leptolyngbyaceae cyanobacterium MO_188.B28
CACCCATCTACCCATCCACCCATCCACCCATCCACCCATCCACCTCTCCCCCAGTGTGGCCAAACCACTGGTCATAGATAGCTCCAAACTTCATGTTTCAAGATGTAGGTCAACATTTCCAACCTTTTTCTCCAACGCACTTGATTACAGTGGGGCTACTTACGGTGTTTTGGGGAGTGGTTATCTGGATAGGGTTAAAGTGGCGAGGGACACGCAAATTACTCAGATGGGAACGGGGATTTGCGGGGCTTACTCTGCTGAGTTGGCTCGTTATTCATGGCTGGGGGTTACACCCGGCCAATTTTGCACCGGCGCGATCGCTGCCCATTCATATTTGTGATGTCGTTGGGCTGTTGATGCCCCTGGCGTTGATGTGGCGAAAGCGGCCTTTTGTCGCTTTGCTCTATTTTTGGGGAATTGGGTTTAGCCTCCAAGGCGTCCTAACGCCGGATCTACAGCTTGGACCGGCGACACTTGCCTTCTGGATATTCTGGCTGCACCATGGCGCCATTATCGGAACCGCTATATATATGGTGATTGTGCATCGGTTTCGACCCACTTGGAAAGATTATCGGTTGGCGATTAGAGCAGGTTTCCTCTACTTAGCGGTGGTTTTGCCGATCAACATTATTTTTGGCTTCAACTACGGGTATCTCGGCAATATGCGGCCCAGTCAGCCCTCCTTAATTGATTTGCTGGGACCATGGCCGTGGCGAGTTGTTTTGATGGTCGTCCTCGCCTGGATAGGCATGACCCTCTTGCAAGTTCCCTGGGAGTTCTTTCGGTGTCGTCGTCATTCAAACCGTCATTCAATAGGCGTCTAGCTGCGCTGGGTGGGTGTCACACTTGCGGAGTCTAACTCGTCTTCCTTTATGAAGACCTACACCGGAGAAAAAACGATGACCACACGATTTGAATTCGGCAAAGCTGAGCCTGCCGCCTTGCAAGCCATGATGGGGCTAGAACGCTATGTCCGTAGCAGCGGACTCAACAAAACCTTGCTTGAGCTGATTAAAGTCCGCGCCTCCCAAATCAATCGCTGTACATTTTGCATTGATATGCACACCAAAGACGCCAGACACGCAGGCGAAACGGAGCAGCGGCTGTACGCCCTTAATGCTTGGGATGAAACTCCCTTTTTCACCGCTGAAGAACGAGCCGCCTTAGCCCTGACCGAAGCCGTCACCCGAATTGGCGCCCATGGCGTACCTGATGCTGTCTATGAAAAAGTAAACCGCTACTTTACCCCTGAGCAAATTACGCAGTTAATCATGGCGATCGTTGTGATCAACGCCTGGAATCGAATTAGCATTACTGCTAGAACGATGCCTGGCAGCTATCAAGTGGGTCAGGCTGCGTAGTCGGAGGGAGTCATGACCGCAGTTAGAAACGGTCCGATGAATCGGCTCGAGGACTTTAATCAATATCGGTCGCTGCTGTTTGCGATCGCTTATCGCATGCTTGGCAGCGTCATGGACGCCGAAGACATGGTGCAGGAAACCTTCCTCCGCTGGCAACAAGTTTCAGAGCAGGCGATCAAATCCACCAAAGCCTACCTCACCGCCATCATCACCCGGCTATGCATCGACCATCTGCGCTCAGCCCGAGTGCAGCGGGAGCAGTATGTCGGTCCCTGGCTTCCCGAACCGATTGTGACCGAAAAATCCGCTGATCCCATTGCTCTGGCGGAATTATCAGATTCCCTAGCGATGGCGTTTTTAGTCTTACTGGAGCGCTTGTCGCCGCTGGAGCGGGCCGTTTTCTTGCTGCGGGAGGTCTTTGACTATGGCTATGAGGAAATTGGCCGCATGGTTGAGAAAAGCCCCGCCAACTGTCGCCAAATTGCCCGACGGGCGAGGCTCCATTTAGCCCATGAAAAATCTCGCTTCCAGACGCCCCCCGAACAGCAGGAACAGTTGACTCAGCAGTTTATACAAGCCTTTGGCCAAGGAGATTTAACGGGACTCCTCAACATCCTTGCCGATGATGTCACCTTCTGGTCCGATGGCGGCGGCAAAGTGACAGCTGCGCTCAAACCTTTGCAGGGAGCCCAAAAAGTAGCGGGCTTCTTGAAGGCGCTCCATCGTCGAGCGGGTAAATTAGGCGAGGTGCGTCAGGCCGAGCGAGTTCAAATCAACGGGCAGACTGGGATTTTGTATTCCGTTGCAGGGGAAATCGATACCGTGGCGACGTTAGAGGTTATCGATAATCGCATTCAAGCCATTTATTTCGTCAGAAATCCAGATAAATTGCAGCGCTGCTAGCAGTTGGCGGCATTAATCTGATCCTGAGGAAAGAATTGCCTTATACGTAGCCCTCGATGGGGAAGTGCAATTCTGACTGTTGAGTTCAAGCTTCCCTAGAATTTGGGGCTGGGTAGGGTTTATTTTTAGAAAAAAATTAATCCGCTAAATTTTCTGAATCGAACTCACCTTAGGATGGAAAAAGGAAACGTTACAAAAGCCTTAGATAATCGCCATGAGTCGGACAGTGATCAAATTTTCCTCAGAGGATTGCGGCATCTGTCACAAGATGTCTTTTTATGATCAGAAAGTCTCTGCGGAGCTTGGTTTAGAGTTTGCTGACGTTAAAATGCAGGATACTGCGACTTACCGTAAGTATCGTAAGATTCTCCTGGCTCAGTACCCCGACAAATCAGATATGGGTTGGCCCACTTACCTGATTTGCGACGACCCCGAAGGCGATTTCAAGATTTTGGGCGAAGTCAAAGGCGGTCATCCTAAAGGGGAATTTCGCGGTCGTCTCCAGGCTGTATTGGATAGTGTGAGCTGACATGTTTGACCGACTTTCTCCCGAGCGCAGCGGACTCTCCCAGCCCGCAGTCGAGATCCTAGAACTTCACCAAATCTCCTACGATTATTATCAAGAAGTTCGATATCGGGAGGAATTTGAGCACTATTGCCAGTGGTACGACCAAACCGCTGAAAGTCATCGGCAAGAGCTAGAAGCCATGCGAGGAGACATCAACGTGTTTGGCTGGTTCAGCCGCCGCTAAATACCCTGCTGCTACGCAATCTTCTATCACCTGCAAAACGAAGGGCCATAATGCGGGTGCTCCAGTCTTCACGGGCTGCATACGACGCATTACCTGGGATCGGTTAATGCCATGAATTTTCCAGGTTCCGCCTTTGGTTTGCTGATTGTGCAGAAGCGGCTGGAGGCGGTCTAACGCCGCTGCGAATTTGGCGGTGGAGGTTGATTGAGCTTCAAACTCTTCCCAGAGCGCCCTCAACTGGAAGCCTTGTTCGGGGGGCAACAATCCAAAGATGCGATCGGCGGCTTTTATTTCCCGCAAGGCTTTGTCTTGATTAGCCGCACCATCGTAACAAAAGGTATCGCCCGCGTCGATTTCAACTAAATCATGAAGCAGCAATAATTTGATGGCCTTAGACAAGTCAACCCCTTCTGGAGCGTAGTCTTCCAGCGAAATCGCCATCAACGCCAAATGCCAGGAGTGTTCGGCGCTATTTTCCTGACGAGACCCATCCATTAGTAAGGTTTGCCGCAGGACCTGTTTGAGTTGATCGATTTCCTGAATAAATTGGATTTGCTGAGCAAGCTTGTTGATATCCATTCTTCCCACTAACTTGATAGCGTCTGAATCTAAATTAATGCTATTCTGTAATTGACTCGGATCCACGCGATCATAACGCCCAAATCTTGTCAGGACCGGAAGGTAGCAGCAATACGGGATGCTTATGATAGGCGTGGTCTCCGGGTCACTTTTATTGGCGCTGGTATTGTGCAGACGGTTTTACTCACCCAAGACGCCGGTTATCTCAGGTGGTCGTTCAGATAGGTTTGCCCCTATCCTAGAGACAGTTTTCCTAAGTTAAATCGTAGGCACCTGATTAGCTATGGCGGGTTTTGGAAATATTGTTCAAAAAGCCTTTTATTTAGGCGTCGGTATTGCTTCCTATGCGGGTGAAAAGGCTGGGAGCACCCTATCCGAACTTCGGGATCAAGCCCAGAAGCTGGTGGATGAGCTAGTGGCTCGAGGTGAAATCACAGCTGAAGAAGCTCAGAAGATGGTGAATGATATGGTTGAGCGGGCCCAGAAGTCTCCTGCTGAGGGCGCCGAAAGGTCTGGCCCAACTGAACCTCGCCAAATCGAGATTTTGGATGATGAGCAGCCTACCTCCCCTGAGGCTCAGGAAGCAGAGGAAATGCGACGCCAGGTAGAGACGCTGCGGGAAGAGCTTGAGAAATTAAAACAGAAGAAACAGAGTAACTGATTCGGTCTGTGATTTATGCCGGAAAAATTCGGCTAAGAAGGAATACAGAAGGTAGAAGCCAGAATACTTAGACGCATGGACGATTTGCCCAAACCGTTTTCTCAACTACTTGACGAGATCTCAACTGAAATTGAACAGATCTTGCAAGTAGTGGCCAAGGAGGCAGCGGAGGCCGTTGAGCAATTCATAGAAGTCTCCGAGTCCATTGCGTATCAGGTTGAACAAACCCTTGCGCCTGAAATTGAGGCGATGATTGATCAGCTTGATCAAGCGATGGCTCCTTTAGATGAGATTATCACCCCCGCCCTTGAATCGGTCTCCGATCAAATTGATGAAGTAGTGGATCCCCTATTTGAGGCTTTGTTCGGGGATTTCGAGTCGACCTCTATTTGCCTTGATCCGTCGTTTGATCAAACTGAGGATTTTCATACGGAGGATCCCTTATTAGAGGATCCCCTGTTTGAAGATTCCTTCTTTGGCGGGCCGCCTACCTGTGTTGGCTGCCGCAATTATTACGGGCATATCTACGGCGGAAATCGCCTTATCTGTGCAATACATCCTTATGGGCCGGTGGGCTCTGAATGTCCAGATTGGGAATCAACTCAACAGCATGAGAAGTGATAGTCCCACTACAGGGAATAAGTGGTAGTCTAACTCTTCTAAGCTCGAATTGATTTCTGTGAGGATGTAGATGTCGAACTTGAGGCTTCACCCGGTTTCCCATGGCCCCCTTTTCCCAATCCCTGCCTATAAACGGGGATTCACCGCCGCTCTGTTAGTTGCGGTCAGCATCATTAGTGTATTCATTCTCGCCTCACCGGTTCTAGCGCACCATCCCCTAGGCGGCGAGCTACCCGCCAACTGGGTCGAAGGCTTCCAGTCTGGCCTGGCTCACCCAATTCTGGGTCCCGACCATTTTGTTTTTGTGATTGCGGTGGGTTTACTGGCCTCTATCAAACCGCGGGGATGGAGTATCCTTTTGGCGTTTATCGCAACGGGCCTAGTCGGATCAGGAATCCATTTGATGGCTCTGGATTTGCCTAACCCAGAATTCTTCATCTCCGCTTCTGTCCTAATCTTCGGCTTGATGTTGGCAATAAAGAATGGTCCAAATGTTATTGTTCTTTCAGGGTTAGCTGCGATCGCAGGTTTATTCCACGGATATGCGTATGGAGAAGCCATTATTGGCGCTGAACCAACGCCCCTAGCGGCTTATTTGATTGGCTTTAGCCTCATTCAGCTAGCGATCGCTCTCTTGTCCTTCCGAATTAGCCAATCTGTACTCCAGAAAAATGCAAAACAGCCTTTATTGACTCTCCAGTCCGTCGGCTTCGCCATCAGCGGAGCTGGGGCGGCTTTTTTGTCTTCAGTGGTCCTCGGATGAAATGATCGAAATCAAACACCCCCTTCATGTTGCAGTCCTAGTTACTGATTTAGCCAAGGCCGATCATTTCTATGGGGCTGTGTTAGGTCTACCGAAGGTAGAGCGATCGCTGCGGTTTCCAGGAAGTTGGTATCAAATTGGTTTGTTTCAGATCCATTTGATTGTGGCGGAGGGGTTAAATCAGGCATTGCAAAACCCGGAAAAATTGGGGCGAAATCCCCATATGGCTTTTGCAGTGGCGGATTTAGAGGCGACGAAGCAGCAGCTTATCGGTCAGGGCTTTCCAGTACAACTGAGTCAATCGGGCCGACTTGCCTTATTTACCCAGGATCCGGACGGAAACGTAGTTGAACTGAGTCAAATTAGCTAGATATTTCTGCATGATTGTTCGGATAAGAACCACTGTATGATAGGCAGGAGAGGGGCGCTATTGGGTGGATTGCTCTACCGTGTCTACCAGGATGAAAAATCCCGATTGTTTTTTGGCGATAGGCGAACTAAGCCGCAGAGATGGGCAAAATAGAACTAGTCTTCGAGTTCTTCCCCCAGCGTAAATTCTGATCTCCCTCTGTCTGTCAGAATTATTCTATGGCGACGTCGCCCTATAGTCTCCGATGCATATATTGCATTTCATGTCTATTTAGTAAAGATGATTTCTAATACCCGTCCACAAAAGATCCAGAGAAAATCCTCAAAGCCTAAAATGCTTATTGTGGACGATGAACCGGATAATCTAGACCTACTTTATCGAACATTTAGGCGAGACTTTCAGGTATTGAGAGCTGAAAGCGGTCTCCAGGCGCTTGAATTGCTTTCTAGCGAAGGAGAAGTCGCTGTCATCATCTCTGACCAACGAATGCCGGAAATGAAGGGGACTGAATTCCTCAGCAAGACAGTTCCAGAGTTTCCCGATACCGTAAGAATTATTTTGACTGGCTTCACCGACGTAGAGGATCTCGTGGACGCCATTAACGCCGGTCAAGTTTACCGCTACATTACCAAGCCTTGGGATCCGGATGAATTGAAGACCGTTGTTCACAATGCGGCTGAAACCTACGATCTGCTTAAACAGAGGCTAGGGGAGCTTGAACAATCCCGAGCTGAAACGTCATTGACTTCCGAAATTGTGACGATTGTGGAGAAGTCAGATCCCGTGAACGACACCGTTGAGGCGATCGCTAAAATTTTCTGCCGAAGTTGTTCAGCCGACATTTGCCTATTGCAATTGGTTGAAGGAGGCGCGCTCTCTGGCGCCCAGGGCAGTTATGGAGCCTCGGAGGACACCTCCTGTTGGTTGACCCAAGAGCCGCTGACTCAGGTTGCAATCACCACAAAAACTCCCCAAATCAATGGCAATATTTCTGTAGACGCTACTCTGAGCGCTGCTGAACCCTATGTTTCCGCTGGAATCCAGTCTGGTATTGTGGCCCCTATTATCTTTCGAGGACAGGTCTTAGCCGTTCTGGCTTTACTCTGGCGCCATCCTCAAACGGTATTGCAAGATAAATTGAATCAGCTTAATTTACCCATAAAACAACTAGCCCTCGCTCTCGCGTTTACCCGTTAGTTCAAATATAGCCTTGACTCCCCCGATCCCCCCCCCCCCCCCCCCCC
>JASJDH010000502.1 GCA_030065175.1 Leptolyngbyaceae cyanobacterium MO_188.B28
CCCTAAGAATCCTGTTACGAAAGCGTTTTGATATTGATGTGCTGACCTTTAAGCAGCAAACCCCTCAACTCAGCTAGAGATAACTCACATAATGCGTATTAAAATGAGTTCTATTCAGTCTTTTCGGATCGATTTTCCCCAAAACGAGATCGATGATCTCATGCGTCGCCTTCAGTCAACCCGATGGCCGGAGGCTGAAACACCGGATGATTGGTCACAAGGAGTTCCGCTTGCATACATACAAGCGTTATGGGCTTATTGGATGGACGACTACGATTGGCGCGGCGCCGAAGAGCTCTTAAACAGTTTTCCAAACTATACTATGAACATTGATGGGTTAGATATCCATTTTATTCACCTTCAGAGCGCCTCCGAACAGGCGAAACCCTTGATCATCACGCATGGATGGCCGGGTTCGGTGCTTGAGTTCTATAAGATTATTGAACAGTTTGCCGATCCAGCGGTGCATGGCGGCGATGCTGCGGACGCTTTTCATGTTGTCTGCCCCTCCTTACCAGGCTACGGTTTCTCGGGAAAACCGTCGGCTCCCGGCTGGGGCGTTGAGAAGATTGCGGAGGCTTGGGACAAGCTTATGCGCCGCTTGGGATATGAGAGCTATTTCGCTCAGGGAGGCGACTGGGGTTCTGAAGTGACGACTACAATCGGCATCCAGAATAAAGGTCATTGCAAAGGCATACATGTGAATATGCCCCTTGCGCTGCCAACGCAGAAAGCGCTCGAAACGCCCGATGATGCTGACAAGAAGGCACTTATGCGGCTGAAATACTATCAGCAATGGGATGCTGGCTATTCGAAACAGCAAAGCACCCGGCCGCAAACGGTGGGTTATGGACTGGTGGATTCCCCCATAGGTCTCGCCGCCTGGATTGTTGAAAAATTCTGGGCGTGGACCGATTGCAATGGCCACCCGGAAAACGCGCTCACAAAAGACGAAATGCTCGGCGATATCATGCTCTATTGGCTAACCGCTGCTGGGGCGTCGTCCGCGCGTCTTTACTGGGAGAGTTTTGAGAAGGTCTTCTCGTTCAATACAAGAGATAAGGTTGTGATCCCGGCTGGCGGCAGCATTTTCCCACATGAGATCATCCCAACCCCTCGATCCTGGGCGGAGCAACGCTACCGAAATCTGGTGTATTGGAACGAACTAGATCGGGGTGGACACTTCGCTGCGTTTGAGCAACCGGATCTCTTCGTAGAGGAACTCCGGGTCTGCTTCCGTAAAATGCGATAGTGCTTCGACTAAGGGAAATGATTGAGGAGGCTAACTTGGCTGCGATATCATTCGCCAACAGTGCTGGGCGATCGCCCAATCCTCCTCTGTATGAATGACTAACACCCTGACAGCCGAGTCAGTTGCGGCGATATCTTGCTCGACGGGGGAAGAAGCGTTCTTCTCGAGATCAAGGCGCAAGCCTAGAAACTCAAATCCTTTGCAAGCCTCTTCTCTGACCGCCGCCGCGTTTTCTCCCACCCCAGCAGTGAACACCAAGGCGTCCAACCCGCCTAAGGTCGCTAACATGGAGCCGATTGACGCTCGCAGCCGATGAATGTAGACATCAAACGCCATCTGAGCTTGCGTGTTCCCGGTTTGCATGGCGTCCAGGATAGTGCGCATATCCGCCGACAGGCCTGAGAGCCCCTTTAATCCCGATTGCTTATTCAGCAGGGTATCCAGTTGGTCGGCGTCAAATTGATGCGATCGCATCAGATAAATCAAAATAGCCGGGTCAATTGACCCGCTGCGACTCCCCATCATTAGGCCTTCCAGAGGCGTGAACCCCATGGTTGTGTCGACGCTGACGCCATGCTGAATTGCGGCTAAAGAACAGCCATTCCCCAAATGACAGGTAATCAATTTGAGCTGGTCCAGGGGTTTACCCAGGAGTTGGGCGGCCCGCTGAGCGCAGTATTCATGGCTAATACCGTGAAAGCCATAGCGTCGAATGCCTTGGTCAAACCATTTGTAAGGAATGGGATAAACTGCCGCTGACAGAGGCATTTGGCTATGGAAGGCGGTATCGAACACCGCCACTTGAGGAACATCGCCGAGGATCTGTTCAATCGCTTCAATTCCCTCAAGATTGGCTGGGTTATGGGCGGGGGCTAGGGGGCTGAGTCGGGCGATCGCGGCCTTTACCGCTGGGGTCACTCGCGTCGCCTGGGAATACTCAGTCCCCCCGTGAACCACCCGATGCCCGACAATATCGATCTCCGAAAGCTGGTCTAAAACCTTGGTTTCGCCGACCACTAACGTGTTGAGCATTTGGACGACGGACCCGTGGCGGGATTGATTTTCAAGTTTCGCTTCTAGCTTTTTACCCTTAGAGTTAACCTTTAAAAGCCCAAACTCGGGATCTACTGTCCAATCAATATGCGCCTGCCAAAGGGGCTGGGGCGGCTGCATCGGTAATCTCGCTTCGGCTAGTTGGTACAAGCAACTTTTTTGACTGCTCGACCCGGCATTGAGTACTAGAACTTTCATAGGCTACCGCTCGACAATCTGCTCCAATTCTACGAACGGAATCAGCCAGATAACACCATAGGATCGTAACATCACGCTCAGGGTCCTCTCTTCAGCCATCCATCCCCTCTGACCAATTAAATCGTACCAATGGGCGGCGTCAACTCCCAGCATAGAGAGGGGAATGTTAATTTGGTGTTTCTTAGGCGTGACATTCGCAAGGGTAAGAATGTGCTGATCGCCTTCGGGAGAAACCCGCAGCACGACAAATACATGAGGCGACAGGGTCAGAATAAATTGCTCGCCATTGGGGTGAAAGGCGCGGTGCAGTCGACGAATGTATAACAAGCCGCCAAATCGATAGGCGACCTGCGCCAGCCTTGATTTAATATTCCGTCCGTCTTCTAGCAGATCGTTCACCATTAAGACTTGACGGTTAATGTCCCGTTTCGACTTAGTCCTTAACACCGTTGCGACATCATTACGGGCGCCAATCAGACCGTGAAAGTAAATTCCAGGAACTCCTCGCAACACCAGCGCAATACTGCGGGAAGCCACATAACGTCGCACCTGGACAGGGAGGTCTTCCTGGCCGTTATCAATGTTGAGAGCGCTAAACCAGGTGGTATTGATTTCGTAGGGTTCTTCTTCACCGTCCTCCCCGGTTTTATAGGAAACGAACGCGCCATATTGTCTAGCCTTTTGGATGATAAAGTTGATATCCTCCTTGGATAGGATATGTTTTACCCCCATTAGCCCAATGCCGTCATGGGTGTCTAAGATATTGAAAAAAGTTGTCGTTTTGGAAGGATACTCCAGAGCTTTGGCCCATTCGGTTAGCGCCGTCACATCTTGTTTATAAAAGGTGTAAAGCACTAGAGGGGGTAAAGCAAAGTTATAGACCATCTGGGCTTCATCCGAACCATCTCCGAAGTAGGAAACGTTCTCTTCGTGAGGAACATTGGTTTCGGTAATCAAGGCGGTGTTAGGCGCCACCAGACTCAAAACATCCCGAAACAGTTTGACCACTTGATGGGTCTGCTCCAAATTGGCGCAGGGGGTGCCGGGTTCTTCCCATAGATACGTGACAGCGTCTAAGCGGATCAGGTCTGCGCCATGACGAACGTACAGCAAAAGGGTTTCGATCACATCGATCAGCACCGAAGGATTTCGAAAGTTAAAGTCGATCTGGTCGGGTGAGAATGTTGTCCAGACCCAAATGGGTCCATCTATGGATTGGTATTGAGTCAGTACGTCAGAGGTGCGGGGGCGGACAATAATCGCCCGTTGCTCCGGCGTCAGTTCATCCGGAGAATGATACACGGTGAACACATCTTTGTAGCGGGGGTTGCCGCCCAGCATCTCCTGAAAGACTTTGCTATCGGCGGAGATGTGGTTAAAGACGCCATCGAACATCAGTTGGTACTCTTCATCCAGCACCGCAATATCCCGCCAAGAACCTAACTTCGGATCCACAGTTGTAAAGTCTCTGACTGAAAACCCCCGATCGGACGAGTATGGAAAAAAGGGCAGAATGTGGAGTGTATTGATAATCGCTTTGAAGGCAGGAATGGAATCGAGGAAATGGGCTAAGGTTTCAAGCGGCGATCGCTCTTCACTTAGGAGCAAATCGCCATAGGTAATCAAAACGACATCTTCTTCGGTGAACCGGTCAGCGGCGCTAAGTTCCCGCTCAATTACGATCGATTCTTCGGGCTTATGGGCCCAGTGGACTTTGAGGATACGTTCGAGTTCAGGCGACCAAACCTTAGTCTTATCCTTCCCGTAAAGCTTACAAAGCCGAGTAAAGATTCGTTCTCGAGCTTCAGGGGGAAGCTTTAGAGGCGGCTTTGTAAAATCGGGTTTAGGGAGATAGCTAATTCGTGGCCTACTCATTAAATTATTAGCTTACAGTTCCCCTTTAAACCCTACCCCCTTATACACCGTTTATCGTATGAATTTTGAGGAAATTGGTCCCTCGGGGGATTTGAGACGGGATGCCGCCCATAATCAAAATGACGTCGCCAGAGGCGGCTAATCCACATTTCACCAGCCGGTTTTGGGCTTGCTCAATTATTTCCTCAAAAGATTCCGCCTGATCATCCAGCAGGATTGGTCGCACCCCCCAGATCATATTTAAGCGATGGTAAACCCGAGGATCAGGGGTAAAGGCGACCACCGGCGCCTTCGGCCGTTCGCCCGCCGCAATCATGGCGGTATAGCCGGTGGCGGTAAACGCAGCGATACACCTGAGGTCTAAGACCTTGTCGATGGTGTTGAGGGCTTCGCTCAGGGCATGGGTCTCATCGGCAGTGGCGGGGGGGTTGTTGACGAATTGGATGTCTTTTTCCACATCAGTGGCGATCCGGGCCAGCATTTCCACCGCTTTGATGGGAAAATCGCCAACAGCCGATTCGCCAGAAAGCATAACGGCGTCGGTTCCGTCAATAATGGCGTTGGCGACGTCGCTGGCTTCCGCCCGAGTGGGCCGGGGGGTGTGGATCATGCTCTCTAGCATTTGGGTGGCGGTAATCACGGGCATACTGCGTCGATTACATGCCCGAATGATTTGCTTTTGCAGCAGCGGCACTTTTTCCGGACTCATTTCCACCCCCAAGTCGCCCCGGGCCACCATGACGGCGTCGCACGCGTCCAGGATGGCGGCCAAATTAGCGATCGCTTGAGGCTTCTCAATTTTGGCCATCACGGGGACATCAGCCGCGCCTTTTTGGGCCAACAGGGTTTTCAGCGCTTGAATATCTTCAGCTCGACGGACAAAACTCAAAGAGATAATGTCTACCCCTTGGTCTAAACCAAAGTTCAAGTCCTGCTTATCCTTATCCGTCATCGACGGCAGGCGGACATCCAAGCTGGGTAGATTGACCCCCTTTCGACTTTTCAACCATCCGCCCTCAATCACTTGACAGCGAACCGTTTGCCCCTTAATCGCCTCAACCTTCAATTCCAGTAAACCATCATCCAACAGTACTTGCATCCCCACTTCGGCTTCCTCAGCGAGGTAGGGATAGTCGATGGACACGGTATCCGGTTTATCCGGTTGAGCCATGAATCCCTCAATGGGGACCAGATCCAACGATGCGCCTGCGATCAATTCGATCGCTCCCTGCGGCAATTGGCCCACCCGGATTTTCGGCCCCTGAAGGTCTTGCAGTAAAGTGATCGGCGTTTCTAATTCCGCGGCCACAGTTCTTAATTGAGCGATATTGCGAGCATGGTCCTTATAGCTGCCGTGGGAGAAATTCAACCGCGCCACCCCCATGCCCGCCAACACCATCTCTCTTAGCACCTCTGGAGAACAACTAGCGGGGCCAATCGTTGCGACAATCTTGGTGCGATGGGTCAATGGTTTCATCACAGGTGCAACTGATTAAACACTGTTCGGAGCACCTGTGCAGATTGCTTGAGCTGGTATTCTTCAGTCTCACTCAGAGGGAAATTGACTTTCTTGAGCACGCCTCTCTCATTCACAACAGTGGGTAAACTCAGGCAAACATCGTCAATGCCATATAACCCATTCACCAAGCTACTCACGGTGAGAATTCGCTCCTGGCTGCGGACAATGGCCTTGACAATATCGGTGACGGCTAAACCGATGGCGTAGGAGGTATAGCCTTTGCGCTGAATAATGTCATAGGCCGCCTGTCTAACCTGATCAAAAATACCCGTTAACTCATCCTGTTCAGGCGCTGACAGATCAGCCCATCCGCCTTTGATCAGTTTAGCTCCGCCAATATGGGCCGTACTCCAAACCGGGACTTCACTATCCCCATGTTCACCGATAATGTAAGAATGAACACTGCGGGCGTCAATGTCCATTTTCTTCGCCAGAAGTGACCGGAACCGAGCCGTGTCCAGCACAGTGCCTGACCCAATCACCCTGGAACTGGGAAAGCCAGAGAGTTTGAGCGTCACGTAGGTCATGATGTCAACCGGATTGCTGACAATCAACAGAATGGCATGGGGACAGTACTTAACAACGTCATCCAGAATACCTTTGAAAATGGCCACGTTGCGCTCAACCAGATTGAGACGACTCTCACCCGGTTTTTGCGCCGCGCCCGCTGTGATAATCACCATATCGGCATCCTGACCGACGTCGGCGACGGTTCCTGCTTTGAGGTCCGTCGGCTGCAGGAAAGGTAGGCCATGGGCTAAATCCATCACCTCTCCTTCAACCTTGTCCTGGTTAATGTCTTGCAGGATCAGTTCATCGAAGCAGTCCTGAATTAACAAGGAGTAGGCGCAGGCAATACCGACTTGACCAACCCCAATCAACACCCCCTTGCGAGGGCGAATCGGGGTGATTTGTTGAGCGTCGGGGTTCGGAATTAACAGTTGATCAAGCATTGGTTTTAAGGCGTAGGGGGCTTCATTCAGAGGAATCGTTGGCCCCTCAATAGGGCCACTTCCAGTTAACAATTTCGGGCTTGTCGATTCCCTGTTCATGGGCATGGGCGCGGTGCTCAATGATAGCGTTTTGCATCCGTTCCCGCACGTAGGCGGCGGCGGAGCCCAAAGAGGGAACGCGGTCAATGACATCGGTGACCAGATTAAAGCGATCAACCTGGTTGTTGATGGCTAGCTCTAGGGGGGTGTTAATGTTGCCCTTTTCCTTATAGCCGCGGACATGCAGATTGGCGTGATTGGTCCGGCGATAGGTCAGCTTGTGAATTAGCCAGGGATAGCCGTGAAAGTTAAAGATGATGGGTTTATCGGGGGTGAACAGGCTGTCAAAGTATTTGTCGGGC
>JASJDH010000503.1 GCA_030065175.1 Leptolyngbyaceae cyanobacterium MO_188.B28
GCCAAGGTATTGTCGCAAGAATCAGCATTGTAGCTCCTGCTTTTCGAAGATACTTTGACCTTTTCATCCAGTCATCAATCAATGCATCCAAGACTAGGAGGGAACTTCATTCATCCTTTCCTTCAGGTCACTACCGAGGGGAGCACCCCATTGTTCATTGAGTGAGATCGCCTGATTAAATTGGTCGGCGGCGGCGGTAAGGTTGTTCTGGGTGAGGTAGAGCCAACCTAAGCTATTGTGGGGATCTCCCCACTGAGAGTTAATTTCGATCGCTTTTTGAAAAGTAGTCATCGCCTGCTCTCTCTCCTGCTTGTCCAAATAAGCCCAGCCTAAGCCGCAGTGAGGGGTCGCCCAATCGGGATTGAGTTTGATGGCTTGCTGATATGCCGCAATAGCTTTTTGGTATTGAGTTTGGTATCGATAGATATCGCCAAGATTGTCCCAAGGAGTGGCCCATGTAGGATTAAGCTCAGTGGCTTGTTCGTAGGCGGAGATCGCCTTGTCGTAGTCCCCTTGGTCTTTGTAGGCATTGCCTAAGCCATTGTGGGGAGAGGCGAATTCGGGGTCGAGGGCGATGGCTTGTTCGTAGGCGGCGATCGCCTTGTTGTACTCCCCTTGGGCTTTGTAGACGCTGCCTAAGTTGTTGTGGGGAGTGGCGTATTTGGGGTCGAGGGCGATGGCTTGTTCGTAGGCGGTGATCGCCTTTTCGTACTCCCCTTGGGCTTTGTAGACGCTGCCTAAGCCATTGTGGGGATAGGCGAATTTGGGGTCGAGGGCGATGGCTTGTTCGTAGGCGGTGATCGCCTTTTCGTACTCCCTTTGGGCTTTGTAGGCAATGCCTAAGCTATTGTGGGGATAGGCGTATTTGGGGTCGAGGGCAATGGCTTGCTCGTGGGCAGAGATCGCCTTCTCGTAATCCTTAAATTCATTTTGGATTGCACCGAGTCCATACCAAGCGAAGCGATTTTTCGGATCCAATTCGGTCGCCAGCTCAAAAGCCTGCTTAGCAGACTCAGAGGCGATGCTCGAGCCGCCCTTCCAGCCTAGTTTGAAGCCTAGATCATCCAGAACACTACTCAATCCATGCGCCAAGGTTGCCGCTCTGCTGGGTATCTGTCGCTGAGTTTCTACAAAAAGATTCAATGCCTGATCGTACCGCTCCTGTCGGTAGCACAATCGTCCTCGTTTGAGCGTCAAAATAGTAAGCCGTTCCGCTTCTCCATCCCCAGTCAGCCAGCCCCGCTCAGACCACTTCTCCAGCTCATCCAGCAGGTCCGCTTCCGCCTCAATCTCCACCTGGGGAGCTAAGCCTGCCTGCAATTGCTTCAGCCGCTTCTGCTCTGTTGCCGAAAACCGAGGTTTAAACTCAGCCGCCACTTCCAGCAACTGTCTCGCCCAACGCCGGTTGTATTGCCACCCTTCCACCAGCCAGGGAATCAAATTGCGCCAGCCAGCTTGGTCTTGGATGCCATTATCTTGCCAAAAGCAGTGGTAGGCATAGTCCAGCAACAGCTGAGCAATATCCTCTTCCGCCAACCATTCAGCCCGGTCGTCAATCCCTTGAGTAACCTGCTCGATTCGGAGCTTTAGCCAGGTCAGCGCCCGCTCATTCAACTCTTGCACCAGCGGCTCTGAACATTGCACGGGATCCAGCAGATATTCCCCCAGAAAAAACTTCAGCTTATTATCTAGTTGCATTTCCTCAGCCAAAATGAACGAATAGCGCTGCCGCAATTCCTGCAGCCTTGGCTTCAGCTCCGCCACAGCCAACATTTCCCGCAGTAAGTTCGCTTCCGGACGCCGCATCATCACCAGGGCAAAGACTGCTTGACGGTCTTCTCGATGCTCTTCTCCTAGGCAATGCATCAAGAACCGCTCACTCATCGCGCGGATGATTTGGTAATGAACCTTATCAGTGGAGCCAGCTTCCGGTGGCGCAGTTATTGCCTCAAAGGGAACTCCTTTAGCCCACAGTTCCGCCGACAGATTAATTACAAACGGAATCCCTTGGCTGAACTGGGATAAGGCTTCCGTCTGGGCCTCATCAATCAAGCGTTGCGGCGCCTTACGAGCAAAGAACTGTTGGAGTTCTTCTCGACCAAATTCCCGCAAGGGGTAGGCATAGACCTGCTCTGAAAAGTCCTGCCGATAGCCCCGAAAGTAGGTTTGTCCCCGCTGTCCACTATCCGCCAGGTTCGCTCGCCCCGCAATCACCCACACCGTCCGTCCCCCGCTGGTCTGAATCACCTGACGCAGCGCATAGTCACACAGCGTTTGGTCCACCACTTCGTAGGTATCCAGTATGATTACCAGCGGCCGCTTCCTGGCCGCCGCCGCCAGGCCCTCTCCCAGCGCTGCCGCCAATTTCTCCTGGGGGCGGGCGTAGATTTCTTGCTCCTCAATCGTCAGGGCCTTACTGACCAAGCGATTGATCTGCGACAGGCCTTCCGCCCCCAACGTAATCCCTGCCTTCGCCAACCGTTCCACCACCGCCCCACCCAACGCAGTGGCCACCGGACCAGTTTGGGTTGCCGCCGCTGTCCGCACCACCCAAGCCAGACTCTTCGCCCCCAGATCTAATACCTCTTGTTTCAGGCTTTCTTGTCCGGGTTGAGGCGGCTGTTTCAGTTGGGCGTCGACCTTTTGTTCTAGCCCCTGCACCACCGCCAGCAAACGGGTAAAGGCTTTCACCTCGCCAAACTGTGCATTGTCCTTTAATACCTTGTGAAACACGGCCAGCAAGCCTTCTGACTGCAGCTGATCATGGCCCGCTACAATCTCTGGATCGGTTTTGTGCAATTCCCAGTCTAGGTATAGCGTCTGGAACTGATTTGGAGATGATTTCTGGGCTTCAAAGGGCTCCTCTTCTGCAATCCGCTTCAATTCCTTTACCAGGGTGGTCTTCCCCATACCCCCCTCGCCGTAGAACAAAAAAATAGCGGGTTTCTCTGGCTGCGAGGCGGTTTTGCCCATTAGCTTCATCGCCGTTGGCAGATTCCTCGCCACCCAGGATTGCTGAAAAGGATGTAGTGCTTGTCGAAACTGGTTCTGCTCCTGCCTGCGGCCGATAAAAATCTCTTGAGTCATGACCTGGGTGAAAAATGCTACACAGAGGCATTACTGCTTTAATTCTGCAGTAAGAAACCCAGTCTCCGCCTAAAGATTTCCTGAATCCCTAATCCTTTCTGGTGATACACCAGCATCCCAAAATACTCAGAGCGATCGCAATCTCTCAGCTAGATTAGATTGACGCTAGGAAGTCCAACATCCCGAAATTCCAGTTCGCGTGTTGGACTATCGGATGCGGGTATATCGCCGCTTTAATACTCTTCAGTCTGAAGCGCTCTCACCGTTGCTAAATGTTCTACCGCCACACTGGCATAGTTTTGATGAACGTCATGGTGAATTGTGGCTTGAACCACCGTTGATCCCGCGATCGTTCCCGCCAGAGTTGTCAGCCATGGGGCAAGCGGTATTGAAAACGTTCCATATTCGCCTTGGCGATGATGAACAATTCGGAAAAAGACGAGATCTCCCAAGCCATAGATTAGCCTCAGGAACAGCCAGAAGAACAAAAAGCGGTAGCCAAAGGCTAAACCCAACATAATCAAAATAGCCCATTTCCCCAGCCAGTCCCAAAGTAATGATCGGGATACGCCGTGGGTCCGCACCCAGTGGATAGCGGAAATTTCAGGAGATAGAAAAGCCCGGAGAATTATTCCCACCCAGGAACCGTGTGCTTTAATTCTAGCGGGAAGAACCCCATTCCTAATTGAGCACTGCAAACAAAAAAATGATGGGCAGGGTTTAACGGCTTTTGCCCATCTCTTACTACACTAGTGAGTCCAGATTTTACTAAAGATGAGAGTGATATGAACCTCCCAAAAAGTGGAGGGTGACGTCTTCTCTTTCAATTGCTGGGGCATTGTAGCGCTTGGCGCGCCAGGGAACTCCACGATACTTGCCCATCACATCGCCTTCTGTAACATCGACTGACTTAGGCGAATAGGTATACTCGACGCCCAAAAAGCGTAATTTCATTGCACTGCTCCTTTGTGGGTATATGCAAACTGATTCCGAGTTTGTTGCCCAAATTTACGTCAGGAGAACATCTACATAGTGACGTTAATCTACATAGTGACGTTAGAATTCTATGACAATTCTCAAAAAATGCAATCAATGTTACAGCAATTTTACTGGCTTATGATTTTCTCTCAGCTACTTTAATAAGCGCCAAAGCGTTGCGCCAGGGGACTGGTTTGTTGGCAGTCTGAAATGTGAGCCATCATCAGCTTGAATAGACGCCTCCCTTCCGGCAGAATTTTTCCCGTCAGATCAGAAAGATATCTGTCGGTTCACAGAACTTAAAAATGAGAACTTGAACCGAATTTTTTACTTTGATTAAGCGCGATCGCAGGCTTGGATTAAGCGCAATCGCAGGCATTCGTTAAAATTTTGATACAAACGTTGCGTTTCTATCTCCACCTACTTCGCGCACCGGTTTTTTTTAGTTATTTTTAGAATATCCCCCACCCAAATATCTTTGCCTCAACGTTTTCCAGTTGTATTTGAGGCGGTGAGTTCCTGTGACAATTCTCCCCAGTCTAGGGTAGGAACCTTCCATCAGATTAGTTAACTCATAGGTGTAGACATGTTGTTCAACACTGCCCATGTTCATTGGTGGATAGGGCTTGCAATCGGGGCCATCGTAACGCTTTTACCGCTATTGATCGATCTATCAGATTTTGAGTTAGAGTTTGACCTTGACCTCGACAGCGGTTTTCTGACGCCAATGGCCTCGGTGCTCAGTTTTCTAGGGTTTGGACAAGTCCCTCTATTGCTATCCCTAGGGTCGTTCATTATGTGGTTTTCACTATTCGGGTGGATGTTTCACACCTTTGTGGGCGGCGGAATCGGATCACTGGCGACCGGACTGCTGGCGAATGGCGTGACCCTAGCCGCCTTCATCGTCGCTTTTATTCCGTCAGGCTGGCTCTCCCGCGTGATTGGGCGATTGGTCAAAACCAACACCGCCAACGTGAACTCAGCCCGACATTGTTATGGGTTAGGCGCCGTCAAGAGCACCACCGTTCCACGACTGTCTACTGGAAAGCTGGGCCGGGTGAAAATGGACGTCAGTGGGGATTTCATAAATGTTGTTCTCCCAGACGACGCCGGTTCGACATTGAAGGAAAACGATCCCGTTCGCGTGCTTGAGTTGGCGTCTGAGACCCCTTTGGTTTACTTCGCTGTGCTGAAGGACTCTGATGACGAACTTGCTAGATATTCCTAACGATATTCCTAACTAAGGTTTGCGCCTCCGCTAGGCTGAAGAGTCCACCATTGTTTGTACTGTTTTTTCAGGGAAGGAGACTGTTGAAATGTCTGAACTAACCAATTCTGAGTCTTTAGAGCATACCCTTGTCGAAGGTGTTCCTATCCTTGAGATTTCACCAGAAAATGCACGGTTTCCTGTGGTTCCAAGTCAACTGCAGATCGGAGAACTCCCCGTCTTCGGTGTCGTTATCGTCGCCATTTTGGTGGTATTCGGTGTGGTGGGAGGCACCTTTATGTTGAGGTGTTACAAGGTTCCCCAAGCAAGCGAAGCCTATGTGATTACCGGTGTGGGCTGTAAGGATGGCTACCGGGTGATCATGGGGGGAGGCACCATTATTATGCCGGTGCTTAACCAAGTGACCCGGGTGCCGTTAACTCAATTTGAGATTCCGGCTGAAGTGGAATTATTTACCGAGGATCCCTTAAAGGTAAAGGTGCAGGCGAAAGTGTATGTCAAGGTTAATGGTGTTAAGGAGTCAATCATTAAGGCGGCGCAGGGGCTTGGCAACGGCAAAGAGGTGACCCCTAAAGCGGTTCACAACCGCGCCTACGAACAGGGGATTGATGCGATTCGAAGCGCGGGCCAAAATCTGCAATTTAACCAAATCAGGGCCAACAAGAAGAAATTCTCCGAGCAAGTTCGGGATTTGATGGAGCACGATCTTTCGGAATTTGGTCTCACACTGTTGGATGTCGCCGTGACAGATGTGATTCAAATCCCGGTGACGGATGCAGAATCCACCGGCAGTGTCCTATCGGCTGCGGCGTTGAAAATTCAGACCCGACAAATCGAAGCCGCCGAAGTCGAAAAAGCGCAAGTGCGTAAGGAAGCCAGACTGCGAACGCTGCAGATTGAAGAAGAAGAGGCGGAGGCTACTCAAGCGCAAAGACAGCGGGTGCAGTCTTTGGAAGCGGAAACAAATCGGCAAATTTCGATCAAGCAAATTACTGAGGAAGAGGCGACTCAAAAGGCTCGCCTACAACAGGAGTCTGCTATCCAGGAGGCTGAAGCGGAGAAACTGCGGGCTTCTCAGGTGGCCGCTATTCAATCGCAGACGGCGATCGAAGAAGCGAATTCCCGCAAGGCTATCCAGGTGGCCCTGGCTAGACAACAACAACGGACAGCGGAAGAGGAATCCGCGATCGCCATCGCCGAAGCTGAGAAACTTCGTCAGGAAGCTGAAGCCGAGCGGATCAAAGCTCAGCAAAATACGTTGACTGTGGAGCAATTGGCTGAGGCGGATCGGACCAAGCGATTGGCCGAAATTGCGGCTGAACAGTTGGCGCAGGAAGAAGCCATTCGCCAGATCAAAGCGGCTGAAATCGAGAAAGAATCGCGGGTGCTGGCGGGTGAAGCCGCTCTCAAGGCCGCCGAGCTAGAAGCTGACGCCCTCAAGGCCAAGACCCAGGCGCAACTGGAGGCTGGACAAGCGGAAGCAGCCGTGATCAAACTCAAGGCTGACGCTGAAAACGCCCTTGATCCAAAAGTCCGCGATTACTTGCTGCGACTCCAGTTGGTGGAAGAAATTGCGCCTAAACTCGAAACTCTACTTCCAAGGGCTCTCCAAGCCCTAAAGCCCACAGAGGCTGTCTACAAAGACGCCACTATTATGGTGGGGGGAGGTTCCAATGGGAATAGCGTGGATGAATTGATGAAGTTGCAAGTCGCCAATAGCGGCGCCGCCGTATTGAATGCCCTTGCCGAAGCCTTCCAAAAGGGCGAAATCTCGAATCTGGTGTCCTCTGTTATCAGTAATGGTAATTCAAAGGATACCCCTGATGAGTAGTTTTTTGGGTGAGTGGTAACTAAACATCTGAGGTAAGCCACTGGTTTTACCAGTGCGACTTGAAAAGCTTTGAGCGTTCCGGGAGTAAAGTAACTCCCACGGTGGCTTGATGAGCCAATATCCG
>JASJDH010000504.1 GCA_030065175.1 Leptolyngbyaceae cyanobacterium MO_188.B28
GAGCGTTGGAAACGCCGCCTTAATGTTGCTGGCTCACGTTCTCAGGAGGATGAACACACTATGATTGATCTCTTGAGTTATTTTTGCATTGGGATTGGCATCGTCTTCTGGTTCTGGGGGACATTCCCCCTTCTCGGGGATCGCTCTGTCTTATTTAAACTCCACAGCCTCTCGGTGGCCGATACGTTGGGTTCAATGAGCATTATTGTCGGATTGCTGTTCAAGATATCCCGTGAATGGCCGTTGCTGGTTCTGGCGCTGATTTCCCTGGCAATCTGGAATACGGTTCTGGGTTATGTGTTGGCCTATTGTTCCACTAGTGGAGGTAATCATGACTGAAGATTTCTACATCCTGGCGATCTCGGCTTTGCTTCCCTTGACGGCTTGCATGCTGGTATTTCAGGCCAATCCCTATCACGCCCTAGTAATTCGCGGCATTTTGGGCGCGATCGCAGCCTTGGTCTACGTCCTCTTTGGGGCGGCGGATGTCGCCTTGACCGAAGCCTTGGTCGGCACCATGTTGTCCATCACCCTCTATGCGATCGCGGTGCGATCCTCACTCAGCATGCGCATTGGCGTGCTTTCTGACGAATTCAAACCAAGGTCAGGTGGGAGGACTACTCAAACCGAGCATTCAGAACGCATGCATCCTTCCGAACAAGTTTTCTCGACTTTAGAAAAAGCATTGGGCAAACATCATATGCGACTTGAACTGATTCCTTACGAAACTGTTCAAGCGCTGCAAACAGCCCTGGCAACTAAAGAAGTTCACACCACCCTTGTTTTATCAGAACAAGGGGCAAACAGTGAATCCACTCCATCACTGGTCACAGAAGATCCCTTCCATCATATTCAGACCCGAGTTCACCGTCTCTTAGAGATTATGCAGGCCGACCTTCCGCCCACCCTGGCAAATTTAACTTACGTCGACTTATCTAGTCCCAGTCAGGCCGTTGCGAATCAATCAAAGCTCGAGATATTGACTCGAATGGAGAAGCAACTATGAAGTGGATTTATATTGCAGCTGGAATAGCACTGTACATAAAGATGCTTATCTTCCCTGATCTGGCCATGGATTCAGCTGATCTCCCAATTGTTGAGTCGATTGTTCAAGATAGCGGAGTGTCCAACGCCGTTTCGGGCGTCATTTTTAGAAATCGACTCTACGATACGATCTTCGAAGTTTTGGTCTTTACCATTGCAATCATGGGGGTGCGGTATTTATTGGCCGATGAACAACCCACCCGCATAGTCCACCAATTTACGGATCATCCTTCGATTGTGTTGGCGCGCTTAGGGGCCGCCATTGCTGCATTAGTCAGTATCGAATTAGCGATTCGAGGGCACTTGAGTCCGGGCGGCGGATTTGCAGCCGGCGTAGCGGGTGGAACTGCAATTGGTCTGGTCGCGATTACCGCATCGTCAGAATGGATGGAGACCATCTATCGACGCTTGGGTGTCGCAACCTGGGAGAAAGTCTCTGTCCTGATTTTTATTCTGCTAGCTGTTCTAACGTTAATCGGCGTCGAATTACCCCATGGGGAGTTGGGTACATTGGTCAGCGGTGGATGGATTCCATTGCTCAATATTCTGGTAGCAGTCAAAGTTGCCTTGGGCTCTTGGGCGGCGATTTTGCTCTTTATCCGCTATCGGGGATTGTTGTAGGCCGCGTTCAACCTAGAGCAGAAAAGTAACTTCAAGTGAAATACTAAGGAGAAATTCTGGGCATATCATTTAAGCCCGGATAATCTGATTGGGATGGAATACAGAATACAGAATGCAGAATTCAATCTGTAATTAACTTACGTATTCTGTATTCCAAGTCCAAGAGATTTTGCTGGCAAGTTCATACCAAAGTGTGACTTTATTTGATTGCAAACCCCAAGGGTTTACCGACTTCTGACCTCTATATTCTGTATTCCTCCACTAAAGAATTTTCCCACTCAAACCAAGGTCAAACAAACACTTATCTAAACTCTTTCAATACAAATTCCAGAAGCCGGGAAACGATTGACGGAGCTTAAATATGAAAAGTTCCCATAAGAAAATAAAAAAGATTAATAAATCACTAAGGGTTACATTACTTTAAAGTATATGTTCGATTAAGTTGACGAGTGGAAAAGACAATATATTTAGCGTAAATCACCATAACTTGAGTCAATATGTAATCAAAGAAAACAAAAAAATTGATACTCAGCCAAAAGTACGAATAGAAACTGTTGGAAGTTTCACTTTCAAGTTGAATATTGAGCCGCTAAAACTTTAGGGTTCGCCCGGTTAAAAAGACACAACGATTGAAAGAAAATTTAACTAAGTGCGGTTAATGCATCAATGGCAACAGGATTTGAACAATTAGGCACTGGCTTACATCAGGATTTTCACGCAAACGCATTGGGTGAAATTTGCGTAATACGTCCTGAGTCGGGTTCCATGCCAACTGCTGATTTCTTGGAAATTTAATTTTCCGCTATAGTCGTCAAAACCCTTTAAGGAAAGCGGTTTAGCCTCCTTGTGTAAATTTAAAAAGTCCACTCTTCAGCGGTCCGGAGTATAATCATGAAGATTCTGTATTTTCCTCATCTGCTCTGTTTAAAGATTTTGAATAGGGTGATAAAATCCGCATAATCTTCATGAAAGCTTTAGTTGCCTATGACTGTTCTAAAGAAACCTGCATCTAGACAAACTTCTGCAAAAAGGATTGAGAACATCTGGGAAGTCTTCATTTGGAAATTTAGGCTTTTCGCATTGCTGCCTGTAATTTTTGGTCTTCTCAGCACCTTAAATTTTTTCATTATCGGAAGCTTTGAAATCCTGCACACGCTTATTTACAGCTTTAGTCTTAATAGCTTTGATGAGGATTCTGTAGAAAAGGTTATTACCTCAGTTATTGGAGGAATCGACCACTATTTAATCGGAGTTGTCTTGCTGATTTTCAGCTTTGGCATCTACGAAATCTTTATTTCGCCGTTGGATATCAGGCTCAGGCACAAGGAGGTGAAGATTCTCAAGGTCGCTACAGTTGATCAGCTGAAGCACAAGATCATGGGGGTTATTGTTCTGGTGCTGGTGATTTCTTTCTTCAAGAAAGCGTTGAGCTTGAAGATTGAATCGACACAAGATTTAGCTTTGATGGCTGGCTCGATCCTGGTTGTCGCCTTAAGCGCCTACTTGATGCATTTGCAGAGCCACAATGACCATGATTCGCATGAAGAGGCGAATTAGTCGTAATACACGCACTCAATTTTTTCCCTTTTTGCATCTGCTTTTTGCAAGGCAGGCATTTCTATACAGACAAACTATCATCAGCAGAAGTAAATTATCGATCATAGATCCTTGATCGGTAAGTGCATTTACGTTATCCATGTAGCCTAGAAGAGTTTGGTATAAAGCCAATGAGTAAACAATCGACTTTAGTATCTGCTCTAGTTTTAGCGGCCGCTTTGGCAATCCCTTCCAAATCTTTAGCAATTAGTCCTGCAAATCGGGATTCGCTGATTCAATCATCCGATCTACTGACAGCTTTTGCCTCTCCTGAAGCGGTTCCAAGCGAAGCAATTGTCAAGGCGTCCGGCGGTGTGGCGCTAATGGCGGCTGACACCGCCTCGTCATCAGAGCCGAAAGCAGGTGAAGCGACGGAAACCGCCCTGGCCCAATCGGGGTATGGAAAATCTTCGTCCTCCGGAAACTACCTACCTTGGTGGCGTTGGTTAACCCTTATGCCTGTCATGCTAATATTCCTTGTGTCGATTTTCAGTGAGCCTGCAGATGATGTTGAATATCATGCAGACAAATAAGTTCTATAGAAGCTAATTGTTCACGGCTAACTATTCTGGATGATTTCCCCCTGCCGTTCCTTCTTTGACAGATAAGAGCAGGGGGATTTTGCATACTTATTGATGCTGCTCGCCATTTATAGCCGTCACCAATTAGATGAGAACAGAGAGTTTAAGCCCTTGTTTAATTTCAGGCTCCTAAAATGTCCTAACCCCTGTGACGGTTGCTGTATAATGTTTTTCCAGATTTTCTGTCGCCATTATTGCCCATCTAGCGCCCAAGCCGCTGAAATTAACGGTTGAGAAATTAACGATTTAGATCATCGTCACACCCTAAGTAGCTCTATTGAAAACCGCTCAATCAAAGTCCAAAGTCTTAGATATCTTGCTCCTAAGGTTTGACTAATTTTGTGAGTTCTCTTTTAGAAATTCACTTAAGGCTCTAGCGAAATCACCTTCTGGATCTTTCTTCTCCGTAGGTTTGGGAAAGATCATTTCTCGGGTCCAAAGGCAAAACACAGCTAAGATGATAATAAGCAACGGTATGGGAAGCATGGCATTTATGTCCTAATCACTTATTTATAATGCACATCTCATAAGTTCTCTCCAATACGCTTCCTACCCATTACGGAAAATAAGTCGAGTTATTTTGGGTTCCTTAGATAAATTTAGAGCCCACCTGCCTATCCATCCTCTTAGAGTGTAACTAGAGTTATGGGTAAATCCCTTACCCTCCTTGCTGTATTCCTTCCCGAATAGGCTTTCCTGGCTCCCCTAACACCTCATCGCCAGATTTAAATGACAGGCTCAATAATAGAAGGAGCGCTTATGAATGAACTAGTCCACTCACAAGCGCTCCTTCTATTGAACGATTGTTAGATCTGCATTAGTCGCAGATTGAAATACTTACGACCGGAGACCTAAGCAAATAAACTCCTAACCAATCGGCATTAGTCTTTCTCAAGATTCTCCTGACGAAGTTTGTCAAAATCAACCGCGTCCTTATCAAGATTCTCTTGGCGTAATTTGTCGAAGTTAACTCCGCCAGCCGCACCTTCTAGCTGTTCATCCGAAAGCTCACCCTCAGACAAGGGTGCTTTTTTCTTGTCTTGCTCACTCATTGTCCTAATTCCTTATTAGTTTGACAATAATCTATTTGCGACATACCACTTTCATTAATACCCCTAAAAAAAGGAAATGTTGGTGGTTTTAGCGATAGAGTTAATTTTTTAACGGGTGCAGTTAACTGTTGATTAACACTGTTAATGGCGACATTAGCAAATCAATCAACCGTCATTCTTTTTTTCTCATCCTCTAGAAAGCTTATGTGAAGAGAGTTTCCTCGAAAGTGACTTGTTTGGCATCCTAAACATCTTTAAGTTCTCTATTTAGAAAACAAAAAGAGTTAATTCAAAATATAAAAACAAGCTTAAATCAATTTCAGTGGTGCAAGGCAAAATGTTACGAGAAATACTATAAATTTCTCCTCATTTCAGTCAGTGGAAACCAGGACGACTCAAACCTCGCGCCCTCTATCTTTCTCTGACAACAAAGAGGGTATCAACGAAACGGCAATGCATTTAGACGTCCCTTCTCCCCCCTTCGACGGCGTTGGGGACAGCGGCGTCGGCGTTTACTACGGCAAGACGGGCTTTGACACTTTTTCCCACCAAAAGGTAGCGCTGCGAAAACTCTTTTGGCTGGAGGTCGATCCGCTATCCGCCTTACAAAGGAAACTGGGGCTGATTAAGAAAATTATTTTGGCTTGACAGAGAGTTAAAGCCTAAAATATATGGCTTCCAATTCAAGCTGGAATAATTCAGCGGAAAAGAAATAGAGAATACAGAAGTGATTCAGGAAATTGAGCAGCTATCTGTTTTGAGTCATGATCAAAGTACGGCGCTTTTGGAGAAATCGCGATGCGATCGCCCTTCCCTGGGATGGATCCCTACTTAGAACATCTTGACCTCTGGCCTGAGTTTCACAGTCGATTGATTGTCGGTATTGCTGACGCGATCGCACGCCCTCTGCGTCCCAACTACTATGTCGCCGTTGAAAAGCGCACATATATGGCGGAGCCAGACGACAGCGTATTAGTAGGGATACCTGACGTCGAGAATTAGGAGTTCGGGCCTAAACTGTTACGGATTGGGAAACTAAGAAACAAGTTTTATGGTGTACCAAGAGCAGATTCAACTTTCAACGCAAGGTCATGGTCAGATGCATGACCTGACCGATCAGATTACACAAATCGTTAGAAAATCGGCGATCCAAGCCGGGCTGGTTAACGTATTTAATATTGGCAGCACCGGCGCCATTGGAGCGATTGAATTTGAGCCCGGCTTACAAAAGGACCTGCCAGAGATTCTGAATCGATTGATCCCCCCCAGTCGGGACTATGGCCATGAGCTAGCTTGGCATGACGGTAATGGCCACTCCCATTTGCAGGCCACCTGGTTAGGGCCGTCAATGACGGTTCCCGTGCAGGGGGGAAAGCCGATGCTGGGAACCTGGCAACAAATTTTTCACATTGATTGCGATAATAAAGCGCGACATCGCAAGATTATGGTGACGGTGTACGGCGAATGATTAGGCAATCAAATTGTCTCCTTTTGCACTGAACCGCCTTTGCGCTATAGGATCAGATATTGGCTATCGTCTTACTCATTCACCCATGCAGCCTCGTAAACGCGCAAAACCCCCTTTGGGACGGTTGGAAAAAATTGACCTGGAGGATTACTGGCATACAGAGGCGGACTTTATCGCCTGGCAGTCGGAAGCAGACAATCTAGAACTGCTGGGGGAAGCCCTTGGGTTGGAGCTAGACGCCCTGCCGGGAGCGAGCGCACCCTCGGATTTTTATTTTTTCTGTCGAGAGGCTAACCTAGATCGCTCAGTGCTGGTAGCATGCCAACTCGAAGAGGCGGACATTGGCCCAGTCGGTCCTCTGCTGGCGGCGGCGGCAGAGGCGGACTCGGCAGCGATTGTCTGGGTGGCGCGTGCTTTTGCAGTGGAGCCCCAAGTGACCCTGGAGTGGCTGAATCAAATTTCGCCTGAGGTGGATTTTTGGGCGGTGACCGTTGAGCTGTGGCAGATTGGCAAAAAGGCCATGGCGGCAAATTTCATTCCCGTCTGTAGTCCTTATCTAGAGGACGAGCCAGAGGCAGAAGACGAACCTGAGCCTGAACCCGAACCTGAACCGGAGCCCTTAAGCGAAACGGAGCAGGAAAATCTGGATTTTTGGAGCGGATTGAGTCAGGCGTTGGACCAGCGGGGCAGCATCGTTAAACCGGGCTCCGCCCGCCCCCAAAAAGCCATGGGGTTCGCGATCGCGCGAGCTGGGTTCCGCCTTTGGGCCAGCTTTGATCGCGAACCCCATGGCTTTTTGGGGGCGGGCGGAGCCCGGTTTAACGATGCTGCCCCGCTGGTCCAACGCCTGACTCAATCCGCTCCAAAAATCCAGATTTTCCTG
>JASJDH010000505.1 GCA_030065175.1 Leptolyngbyaceae cyanobacterium MO_188.B28
GATACTTTGACCTTTTCATCCAGTCATCAATCAATGCATCCAAGACTAGGAGGGAACTTCATTCATCCTTTCCTTCAGGTCACTACCTAAAGCCCAACTTGTTGTATTGACATAGCGATACGCTATCACACGATCGAGAAGATGTCGGGAAGCCTTATAGAGTAAAAGTGCAGTCTTAAGCGTCGTCTCAAAGGTCCGGCTTAATTGTCTATCTTTCCTAGCGGTTTCTGGCTTGTGAAGCCTATTGGAAAGTGCTCATCAAGTCAGTCGAATTGAAGCCAAAATGGTATACAACCTCGCCCTCTGTTGTGGTCCAGAATTTTGTTGGATCAGGCTTTATTTACCCTCACTGTTGGGAGCATCCTCAATGGCTCCTAAGGTTTTCAGTGTGGCTTTCTGGGCCTCGGTTAAGCCCGTCGCCCCCGTAATGTTCATACCTTCGTAGAGGCGCTTAGCCCTAAGACTTTTGAGGCATCTTCCTGTATTCATATCCCAGAGCTTGATGGTTTCATCCGGGCTCCCAGAGGCAAAGATTTGTTGCTGGGACGTCCAACTGACCGAACGAACGACGTCGCTATGTCCCTCAAAAGTCCGAAGACACTGCCCCGTTTGCACATCCCATAACCGTAGGGTCTGATCTTGAGAAGCACTCACTAAAAAGCGATCATCGAAACTAAGGTCAATCGACCAAATCCAATCCGTATGGCCTTCCAAGATGTTGAGGCAGTCGCCGGTTTGGCTGTCCCAAAGTCTGATGGTGTTATCGTGGCAGCCACTCGCCAGCAGTTTCCCATCCGAACTCCACGCAAACGCCCAAACGGCGTTCGTGTGTCCTTCTAACGCTTTCAAACATTTCCCAGATTGAGTATCCCATAGCCAGACAGTTGGCGTCTGAGTGCCGATAGCAATGATATTTTCAATCGGGCTCCAGGAGACAGCAAAAGCCGCATCTCCCGTTTCAAACGTCTGCAGACATTGACCGGTGCGGCTATCCCAAATCCTGACGGCCCCATTTAACCCTGCGCCCACCAGCTGTTGGCCGTTGGGACGCCATGCCATAGAAAACAAGTGTGCATTATTTTCCAAGGTTTGGAGACATTCACCCGTACTGGGATCCCAAAGACGCAGGGTTTGGTCTGTGGAAGCACTTGCCAAAACCTGACTCTCTTTGTTCCAAGCAACCGCCCAAATCAGGTCTCTATGGCCCCTTAAAGTGTGTAAGCAGTCTCCCGTATTCCAATCCCACAGACGGATGGTGTGATCTTGGGAACTCGCCGCCAGGATGGGGGCTGCTGAACTACCCGCCACAGCCCATACCCCACTGGTGTGGCCATGCCAAGTCTTGATGCAATGCCCGGTGGCGGTGTCCCAGGTTTTAATCGTCTGGTCGTCGCTGCCGCTGATTAAGGTTTTGCCGTCAGGGCTCCAGGCAACTGTGACAACTAAGCTATTGTGGCCTTGTAAAACCTTGAAATTGACTCCAGAATGCACATCCCAGAATCGAATGGTGCGATCTGACGCGCCATAGGCTAAGGTGTGGCCATCGGGACTAAAGGCAATTTGCCAGACTGTGACCATATTTTCGCACAGAGTTTTGAGACAGTCTCCTGTCGCCACATCCCAAAGTTTAATTGCGCCATCTTGAGAGCTACTGGCCAGCATCCGACCGTCGGGGCTAAAGACAATACTGATGACTAAATCTGTATGGCCTTGCAAGACAGAGAGCACTTTTTGGGAAAGGCTATCTCGGATCTGGATATTGAAATTGCTCCAGCTAATGGCAATGACTGTTCCAGTTTGGCTCCAGCTAATGGCGGGATAGAGAGGGATATTCTCTTGTAGAGTGCTGAGACATTGGCCCGTCTCTGGATTCCAGAACTTAATACTTTGGTCCAAGCTGGTGCTCGCTAATATCTTGCTATCGGGGCTCCAAGCGAGTTGATGCGCTGGGCTAGCATGTCCGATTAACGTGTTTAAGCATCGCCCGGATGTCACATCCCAAAGTTTGACTGTAAAGTCGGTTGAGCTAGTGGCTATCTGCTTTCCATCGGGGCTAAAGCTGATGTATCGCACCCAACTCTGATGCCCCTCGCAGATGCTGATGATTTGACCATCGGACAAGCGTCGCAAATAGAGTTTATTTTGAGTATCCCCGCTTGCGAATAGCGTTCCATCGGGACTCACCTCAACCCCTAATACGGAGCCAAAGGTATCTGTAAACATCGATTTGGATAGATCGGCATGGGCAAAGTTGACCTGATGCAACTCTCTTCCTTGGAGGAAGGCATGCCAGATAGTCAGGCCTGAAAAATTAAACTTGGCTAGATTTACGCCCAGCTGAATGCAGAGGTTGACCAGATTGCCGCCGCCATACCCCAACATATGAGGTTCTAATCGCCGCAGCATCGTCAGGAGTCTTTGAATGTGTTGCTCTAAACGGGGGATCGCCGTAAAGCTTTGGCGCAATTGGGTGAGTATGGGGGTTAGAATCAGCCGCATCTGACTTTGGCTAACGTACTCTGCGCTGGTTGTTTTGACTAGGGGATACCGGGTCCATAACTCAAAGTCTAAGGCGGTCAATTCGCCCCCTATTCGTTCAATCAGACGACTCGCGACATACTCCATCACCACCGCCTGTTGACTGTAAGACGCCCCTTGCCGTTCAACTAAACTACGCCAGCATAACGCTTCCAATGCTTCTAAGATCCGTCCTTTCGAAACAGGCGGAATCAAGTCCGCTTCCAGTTGTGAGAGGGATGTCCACTCTCGGTTAATCGCTAACCAATACATAATGCTTTGGGCTAAGGGCGAACTCCGGGCGAATTGCACAGTGAGGAGTTGTCGTACGCCGTTGAACAATAGGCTTTCATGGGACAAAAACGCTTGGATGTCTCCGTCAAACAGATCCAAAATCGAGGTGGCTACAATTTTCAGGGCCAGGGGGTTGCCATCATAGCTCGCGGCTAAGGTTTGTAAATTTTCGGGAGGTCCTGACAAACCTTTATCGGCTAATAGGCTAATGGCCTCTGTTTGCAATCCCTGGAGCTGAAGCGATCGCACCGGCAATTGAGGCCCTTCGAAGGCGGCGATCGCCATGGGTTTTTCGCGGCTGGTGAGGAGTAGACAACTGCGATGGGCGGTTTCCCCGATTTGACGCAACAATTGACCATACCCTTCATAGCCGGGCAGAAATGCGCCGGGCTGTTGGGGCTGTAAAATCGTTTCCAGATTATCTAAGATCAGCAAACATCGCCGCTGCCGTAAGTATTTCAACAGTATGCGGCTACTCGTTTCAGTCTCCTCCTGATCCGATATAAAGGGCGCCACTTCACTCAGTAGCGTCTCCAGCGGGGGCGCATTGCTCAAGCTCCGCCAAATAACAGCATCAAATTCTGACTGAATGTGTTGCACGCACTTCACGGCAACCGCTGTTTTACCCACACCGCCAATCCCTAATACAGCTATTAGGCGACAGCCTCCCATTGGAGGCTCGCCCGTAATCCATTGAATCAGGGTCTGGAGTTCATCCGTGCGGCCATAAAAGTGCGAGACATCGGGTGCTTCTCCCCAATCGAGGCGCGTGGGGAATGAAGCAGGAGCAGTTGGATGAGCACCCCTATCTCCCTTGGCGTCAGGGATGCTCAAAGTTTCTCTGACTGCTCTGGAGTTCTCCTTAGCCTCCGGAGTGGTGTAGTCAGTGGGGGTCAACTGCAAGCCAAATGCACTGAAGTAGGCCTCTAGGGTTCTGCGATCAATGGAGGTTTTGCGGCGACGGACTCGGGTCAGGGTCTTCGTACTAAGGCCGGTTAGCTGATTGAGCTGTTCCAACGTATAGGGATTGCAGCCATTCTGTTGAATAGCAGATTGTTCTTCAACCTCTTGTAATCGCCGCCAACCTTCTTTGGAAAGCAGGACGCCTCGTCTGCGTCGAGATCGCCGAGAGTATTCGCCCATATGCCGCATCGAGTTCCAGTATTTGAGATAATAGCGCCTTAAGTGTCTCCTTAAGTGTCTATTTTCCCTAGTGGTTACTCAATGGACGGTTCAGAATAGAGACATAGAGCGTCTGGCGAGATCGCATCCCACAAACCGAGAACTTAAACACCCTTCTCAATACTCCCCATCAATCTTTGATTTGTTTCATCTGATCTGTTTCATCTTCAGCTCCTGAAGAATTCGGCGATCGCATTTCATTAAAAGTAAATGCGGTCGCTTTTTCTAAGTAGGTATGCAATCATTTACACATGAAATCCACCCGATTACACGAAAGCAGCCAGCGGGCTCAGGACGCTAGACCTCAAGATTAGAAAAATCATCCTTAAGTGTCTGGCTTAACTGTCTATCTTTCCTGGCGGTTTCTAGATAGATGAAGCACATTGGAAAGTATTCACCCACCCATTGAATAACAGTGTGTTGCGGCGTCAACTGCCGAGGTTCGTCCTGTTATTTTGATCAATCAACGCCTAAGCACCCTAGGTGATTTCCTATCTCAGAGGAACTTGTCATGTCTCCCGTGATGATGTGTAACGTAATCGACTGGCGGCGCCAGCTTGAAGCAATCAACCGCTTACAGGCGCAGCAACGCTACGCCGAAGTTGAAGCACTCTGTCGTCGACACCTTGCGAATTTGCTCACTGCGCCAGCGGGGCTTGTGATTCAAGTCAAGCTGCAAAGCCATCTGATACAGAGCTTAGCAGCCCAAGCCCGTTATCACGAAGCACAGGCTCAGCTGCAGTCAGCCCAGGCCACATTGGGCGACATCAAAGCCGTCTATTCCATCAACATCTCCCTGCCGTTAGAACTGAAAATTCTGTCGCAACAGGGCGAGCTACTTCGGATTCAAGGCCGCTACGCCCAAGCCGCACAGATTTTCCAGCAAACCCTTCAACGGGCTGAAGAGCACGGACTCCGGCGTCAGCCATGTTGGATGACGCTGTTAAACGACTTAGCGATTGCTTATAAATATTGGGGACGCTTCGATGAGGCGGAAAACCTCTATCAAACAGCGTTAGTCGAATTAATCCAGTCGCACGGAGAACAGCACATCGAGGTAGCCGCCATTTACCATAATCTGGCGGGGTTAAATCATGCCCGTCGTCACCATGCTGAGGCAGAACCCTATGCCCGAAAATCTTATCAGTTGCATGTCGATTTGCTCGGCCCACAGCATGCCAAAACCATTGCCGATGGCGCAGCATTAGGCTCAATTTTGCACGGGCTTAAACGGTGGGACGAGGCCATTCTCTACTTTGAAACGGCGATCGCCTTTTTTGAACAGCAGTTTGGCCCAGTGCATTACGAGATCGCCATTAACCTCAACAATTTAGCGGCCTCGTTACAGGCCAAAGGCGAGTTTGAGCAGGCGAAACAGGCGTATTGTCGGGCCTTGGAGATTAAGGAAATCCTGTTGGGAGTCAACCATCCCGATGTGGCGATTAGCTTAAACAATCTGGCTTCTCTACTACAACAAACGAATCAACTCGCCAAAGCGAAGGGGCGATTTAAGCGAGCGATCTCAATCTTCGAGGCCAGTATTGGCCTCAATCATCCCAATACAAAACTGTGTCGAAAAAATGCTGCGGGGTCTCTCTCCAGAACACGCGTTGATCAGATAGATAGACTCTGTACGGTTCAAATCTAGACTTTATGAAATGACTAAATTCCAATAAATAATAAGCGCTCCAAGCGCTGCATAGGTTCTGCGCTTAACCCTAGAAAGGTCTAAGCCTACTCAAACCTCGAAATCCTCTTCTCAAAACTTGTGTAGAGTTATTTTTTGATGATGATTATTTCTAAAAAAATGGACTTTTACGTTCGACTGCTTCAGCAAATCGAACCCCTACAAACTGAACTTCTACAGCATAAGCTTTACAGTCAAGTGAACGATCTTGCTTCGCTGAGAGTGTTTATGGAGTCTCACGTATTCGCCGTTTGGGACTTTATGACACTCGTTAAAGCACTTCAGCGTCACCTCACATGCGTCAATTCACCTTGGCTTCCGCCTGCTGACATCTACTCAGCTCGGCTGATTAACAGTATTGTCCTGGCAGAAGAAACCGATGAGATTGCACTGGGTTATTATTCCAGTCATTTTGAGCTCTATATCTCTGCTATGCGCGAAGTTCAGGCAAATACAACGCCCGTTCAAGGCTTTGTCAACCATTTGAGGCAGGGCTACTCTCTTGAACAAGCTTGGGATAATTTAGCGATCCCAAATTGTGCGAGATCTTTTGTCCGAAACACCCTCAATATTTCTAATGGAACCATTCCTGAGGTAGCGGCTGCGTTCCTACTGGGTCGAGAAAACATCATTCCTGCCATGTTCCACCGAATTTTGACTCAGATTGAGTTAACCCATGATATTTCATGTAAGGGTTTTCGCCTCTATTTGAATCGGCATATTCATCTAGATGAAGAAATTCATGCGCCTATGGGTCTGCAACTTTTGAAAAATGTCTGTGGCGAAGATCCGCTGAAATGGAGGCAAGCTACAACATCTGCGCAAAAAGCGCTCTACGCCCGTCTTCATCTTTGGGATGGTGTAACGAAGTCAATCAAACATCTTGAACTGGCGAGAAAAGATTTTGAGCCCATCGGAGAGATGGTCACCCCAAAAATGGGGACTTCTTACTTAATATGAGGCGCAATCAGATTAGTGAATGTTCCGTTATTTCCCAGCAATCAATTTGATCAGGTGGTTCTTGCTGATTTAAAGCATTTTCAAATAGCTGCGCCAACCACGGCAAGGCTAGTCAAACACCGAGTCTCCTCGACCTGTCTCTCTGTCCCAGAGAGGACATACGGCTCCCAAGGATGGCTGATCTGTAATCAACAGATTGTCGCCATCATACAGGGGTTAGAAGTCGGCGCAGTTTTCTCAGATGGGGCGCCGTTTAAGTCCATCAAACGTCTAAGCGTCGCCATTCCCATCTCCTTTAAAACCAAAGCAGTCTGTCCCCTACCCAGGCAAGTATCGTCTCAGGCCGTCTTGGCCTGCCAGTTCCCCAGCGAAGTGTTTCCTTACCGGGCTGTTTTTCAAAAGGTGGCTCCCAGGTTTGTGCGCATCTATTCATTTGAAGCGAGCAGTTCACTTTTAGATTATGTTGATCAGATGCTAGGGGCTGAAGCTAGCAAGTACCATCAAGATAGATTTCCGGGAGAAATCTTCATGCTATTTTTGTGTTTTTTTCAGGTGGTTTAAACATGTCTTTCCTTTTCGAGAGCATAGACTGCCCCA
>JASJDH010000506.1 GCA_030065175.1 Leptolyngbyaceae cyanobacterium MO_188.B28
CCTGTTCTTTTTCTTCTGTTGTTAAATTCTTATACTTAACATCTGCATAATCAGCTAAAGCTCCTTTGACTTGACCAATAGCTTCATATGCGTCATGAGTTAATTGTTTGCCTGTTCGCTTTTTCCACAATTCAGTTAAAGCAAACTCAAGCAAGGGTAAATTTCCAGGCTCATCTTTAACATCATTTATAATACGTCCTACTAAGCCCGCTTCAAACGTAACCCCTAACTTTTGGGCAGGTTTTTCTATTACCTCAGTCAATTCTTCTTGGCTCATTGCGCCAAGCTTAATATCTGCATTTTGCAACATATCCGCAAAGGGACGATAAGAAAGGGCGTTTGCCAAGAAATCAGCCCGCATCGTTGCTACAAGTACGGTGGAAGATGATGTTCCACTAGAAGATTTAAAGCTGGCTAATAAAGTATCTAGGAAATTACGGCGAATTGTCTGATCTGCGCATAGAGTGTAAATCTCTTCAAATTGATCGGCAATCAGCAACACCCTATCCGTGGGGTAATTTTGGTGAATCTGGGCAAATACATCAGTCAGAGGAATTTCGCCATTACCAAGAGACTGCGCCAATTTGCGAGCTTGGATTATCTTATCGGTAGCATCCAGATTTTTTGTATAAAGAGGAACTAGTGCCCTTGCTAGGGCAAGGAAAGGATTTGACCCACTATCTGAACCGGGGCGAAAATGGGTAAACCTCCAGTGACCTAATTGTTGCAGCTTTGGCACTAATCCCGCTAGAACTACTGAAGATTTACCACTTCCCGACGCACCCAGCACGGGGATAAAATTACGTCTTTTAGTTGCTTGAAAAATTTTTTCTATAAAAACATCGCGTCCAAAGAAATGCTCAGCATCATTAGGATTGAAGTGATATAAACCACGATAAGGACCTGGAAGATTATCATCATCAGCATCAACAAGTGCAGGTTTTAACTCTTCTCTATAGCCGAAATAGTTATAGATGATATTGTTGTTGCCAACCGCAAAACCTTGTGCTTGAGCTTCAAATATTGGATTGTATTTTGAACTATCTTCAGCCATTTAGATTCTTCAGTAATTAAGAGCTAAATGTATTTGTTTGTGTGTTTCGATCGCCCATTTGGACTGCCTTAACTTCACCTTGAAACTCCACCTTGTACTTACCTGTTGCTGATTCTTCAGGGTTTACCTGTTTTAGCAATTTCTGAGCTGCTTTGATAATTTCCTGATCTTTATCAGCGCCAGCTTCAGCTAATTTCTTCTTGAGTGGTGCTGCATAGGTTTCAGGATCTGTTTCGTGTTCTTCTAAAACCATTTTTGCTTTTGGCTCATCAGCAAACTTATGCTTAATCAAAGCTTTCAAACTATTATAAGCATCTGGAACTGCATCACCAGCAGATTTGGCAGCTCCAGCAACTAGTGCAGTAATAATAAGAGAAATTGATTCCATGGTTTATCCTGAACTCGACTTTAGCTATAAAGCAGCAAAGCAAGGCAGACCGAGGAAATTGTTAGAACTGGCCCTTCAAATATCAGATCTTTTGGTAAAGACCTCTCCGGAGTCGCCCCCGGAGATGGTCTTCAGAATCGGACGTGCTGTAGTACTCTGTCAATTGATTCTTGACGGGATATCGCTGATTCTATTTTCAGGATTTTCAAAGGTTTTTCACCTGTCAAAAGAAGCTTGACGGAGTAAAATCTTGCAATTATCCTAACTTCTCGCAAATTCGCTGAAAGGCCGTCTGCGGATCCTCAGCAGCCGTAATCGGTCGGCCAATCACCAGATAATCCGCCCCCGTCTTAAGCGCTTGAGCAGGCGTCAACGCGCGTTGCTGATCGCCCTTAGCCGCCCAGGTGGGGCGCACCCCTGGACACACCAGCAAAAAATCATCCCCACAGGTAAACCGTAATTGATTCGCCTCTTGGGGTGAGCAGACAACCCCCGCCAATCCGCTCTCTTGGGCTAACAGCGCCATTTGCAGCGCATAGTCCGGCAATTCCAGCGGGATTTTTAGCTCAAAGGCCAAGGTTCGAGAATTGATGCTGGTGAGTAGGGTGACGGCGATTAGCTTGGGCGGTTCACATCCTGCAGACGCCGCTCCCTCTTGGGCTGCTGCTTGCGCCGCCTTTAAAGCCGCCTGTCCCGCTGGCGCATGGACCGTGAGCAAATCCACCCCGTATCTGCCCGCCGCTCGACAAGCTCCCGCCATTGTATTGGGGATGTCGTGAAATTTGAGGTCTAGAAAGATTCGCTTCCCGCGGTCTTTCAACAAAGTTAAAATCCCCGCCCCTGTGCTGACAAACAGCTCCAAGCCCACTTTCCAGAAAGTGACGTCAGGCAGTTGGTCGAGACAAGCGATCGCGTCTGCCTCGCTCGCGACATCTAGGGGGACGATGATGCGGTCTTGGGGGGACATGGTTGAATAGGTGGATGGGTGGATGGGTGGATGGGTGGATGGGGTAAGATTCAAAGTCCCTCTCCCTAGGGAGAGGGATTTAGGGTGAGGGCCGTGAGTAGGGTGAAGGATGATTATTGAGCGGTGAACTCTCAAATTACCAGCCTGATGAACTTCTTCTTTCCCACCTGCAATACCTTGCCCTGCAAACCAGTGGGTGAGTCAAAGATTTGGTTGGGGTCGGAGATGCGATCTCCCTCAAGTTTGACGGCTCCTCCCTGGATTTGGCGTCGGGCTTCGCTGCTGCTGGCGCAGAGTTTGCTGGCGCTCAAGATGTAGAAGAGTTTGGCGGGGAATTCGATCGCTTCTAGGGAGAACTCTGGGACGCCCTCGGCGGGTTCGCCGGCGCCTTTCACCAGCGCCATTGCCGCTTGTTGGGCCTGTTGGGCGGATTCTTCGCCATGATATTGGGCGGTGATGTCAAAGGCGAGGAGTTTTTGGCGATCGCGGGGGGCTTCGGGCAATTGGTCGAGGGAACAACGGGTGAGCAGTTCGAAATACTGTTCGATCATGTTGTCCGACGTTTTCTCCAGTTTGGAGTACATGGTGAGGGGGTCTTCCTTCAGCCCCACATAATTCCCCAGGGATTTGGACATCTTTTGGACGCCATCGGTCCCCAACAGCAGCGGCGTCAACATGCCAAATTGGGGCGTTAGGCCATAGAAACGTTGGAGATCGCGACCCACCGCAATGTTGAATTTTTGGTCGGTGCCGCCTAATTCCACATCCGCCTGTACGACAACCGAGTCATATCCCTGCATCAAGGGATAGAGAAACTCATGTAGGTAGATGGGATTGCCCTGCTGGTAGCGCTGGGCGAAGCCTTCCTTAGCGAGCATTTGCCCCGCCGTCATGGTGGACAGAACTTCCAGAATCTTGGCTAGATCCAACTGGGAGAGCCATTCGGAGTTGTAGCGCACTTCTAGCCGATCTGAATCAAAGTCTAGAATTGGGCGCACCTGCTCCAAATAGGTTTCGGCATTCGCTTTCACCTCTGCTTCGCTCAACTGGCGGCGGACTTCAGATTTACCTTCTGGGTCGCCAATTCGCGCGGTAAAGTCGCCAATAATCAGGACGGCTTTGTGTCCGGCATCCTGAAATGCTCTCAGTTTCCTGACGGGAATGCTGTGGCCCAAATGGATTTCTGAACCAGTGGGATCAATGCCTAGTTTGACTCGGAGTGGGCGATCGCTCTGCTGGATGCGGGCGATTAAGTTTTGGTTCGGGTCCTCTGTGTCAGGCTGATGGGGGAACACTTCACTCACACCCCGGTATATCCACTGGAGTTCCTCGGGAAGCTGGGCGGATTGAACCGCATCATTATCAGTTTTGGTGTGGATATCTTTCATGGGGTTAGTACTGGACATTTAGAAACTTTTTAGGAGAGCATCTCAATCTTTGCAAATTTATCCCTGAGGGAGACCGACCTCGGTTGTCTAATTTTTCTAAGGGCCATCTTAACTTTTTGATTGGACATTGACCGATCGAAGACCAGATCGATCCGTTACGGAAAAAAACGAATTGGCGCAGGATAGATGGGTATGATTTAGCCAGCTTCGAGGCTTAATGCTCTGTTTTTAGATTAAGACGACATCTTTAGATCAATCCAACATCATTTAACTATCAAGCTTCTATAATTGCAGAACTCGTAGACGACCGAACACCCATTCGCCAGGAAGTAGCCCAACTGTGTCATCGAATACTATTCAGCAAGCGCGATCGCGAGAGCCGGAAGAATCAACGGATATTTTGAAATTTATTCAAGATGTGGGCCAAGTAACTGCGGCCACCATTCTGGGGGTCACCATGCTCTCAAGCTCCGTGATTGCAGGCGGATTGGTGGGGTTGGCCGTCAGTTTTCGCAATTTGCCGGATGTTCGGGTGTTGCGGAACTACATTCCCACTGAAACCAGCTACATCTATGACATCAACGGCACATTGCTGGATAGCCTTCACGATGAAGTCAACCGCGAAGTGGTTAACCTGGACGACATTTCTCCCCATCTGAAGCGGGCCGTTTTAGCCATTGAAGATAGCTACTTCTACAATCACCAAGGCATTAATCCCAGCAGTGTGGCCCGGGCGTTTTTGGCGAACATGAGCGCGGGAGAAACGGTTGAAGGGGGATCCACCATCACCATGCAGTTGGTGAAAAACCTCTTCCTCAATCCCGAGCGTACTATGAGCCGCAAAATTGCTGAGGCTGTCCTGGCGCTGCGGCTAGAGCAGATTTTCAATAAAAACCAGATTCTAGAAATGTATCTGAATCAGGTTTATTGGGGACACAACACTTACGGAGTAGAGACCGCCGCCCAAAGCTACTTCAACAAATCTTCCAGGGATTTAACTCTAGCCGAATCCGCCATGATGGCAGGGTTGATTCAGGCTCCAGAGGAATATAGTCCGTTTATAAATTATCCCCTGGCCAAAGAACGCCAAGCGATCGTCCTTAGCCGGTTGCGCCAGCTAAAGTGGATTACGGTTCAAGAGGAGGCGTCAGCTAAAGCTCAGCCGATCCGCCTTGGTCAGATTACATCTTTTCGGTCAAGTCAAGCTCCCTATGTCACCGAAGCTGTCGTTCAGGAACTCATTGAACAGTTCGGGCAGGAGTATATCGTCAAGGGCGGTATTCGGGTTCAAACCACCATTGATCTTAAATTTCAAAAATTTGCTGAGGAGACGGTTAAACGCAATCATCGGATTTTGCACCAAAGGGGACTTTACGCCGATCAGATTGCGTTGGTGGCCATTGACCCTCGCACCCATTTTGTGAAGGCCATGGTAGGCGGGGTTGACTATCAAACGAGTCAATTCAACCGAGCTGTCCAGGCCCATCGTCAGCCAGGATCTTCCTTCAAACCTTTTGTTTATTACGCTGCTTTTGCCTCTGGTCGCTATACCCCTGACAGCACCATTACCGATTCGCCTGTCAGCTATCCCGATGGATATGAGTATTATGCTCCTCGAAACTATGATGGGTCGTTTATGGGATCGATCACCCTGCGGAAAGCGCTGGAAGTTTCTCGCAATGTGCCTGCTGTAAAACTAGGGCAAGTAGTGGGTGTCAGTCGAATTGTGGAGATATGCCGCACGCTTGGAATTGAGAGTCCGATGGATCCCGTGATTTCTCTGCCGTTAGGGGCTGTGGATTTAACGCCGATGGAGATGGCGGGCGCCTATGCCACGTTTGCCAGTAACGGTTGGTATTCAGAGCCGACCTTTATTGTTCAAGTGACCGATAGCTCAGGTAATGTGCTGTTGGACAATACCCCTAAACCTCAACTGGTGTTAGATCCTTGGGCGGCGGCGGCGCTGACGGATGTCTTGCAGGGGGTGATTAATCGAGGGACGGGGACGTCTGCCCGAATTGATCGTCCTGCTGCTGGCAAAACAGGGACGACAGATTCACAAAGGGATATTTGGTTTGTCGGATATGTTCCCCAACTCGCCACTGCGGTGTGGGTGGGTAACGATGACTATACGCCTCTAGGAGCAGGCGCTACAGGCGGCGGTTTTGTCGCCCCTATTTGGCGAGATTTTATGTCTAAGGCGTTAGCTGGAGTTCCGGTGGAACAATTCCGGCGACCCTCCGATTTTGTCAGACCTTAAGGGAAATAAGCTGATAACTAATAAACGACAGATTTTCCCTAGGAAGGAATACAGGAGTCAGGAGACAGAATCCAGTTCCTAACAGGCCTTTACATTCTGTATTTTTTCCCGCCGGAGTATCTCGATTTGGATGATATGCCGAAAAACGCCCTAGGGCTCCGAGTCCTAGGGCGGCTTTTACCTAAGGGATCTGCTGTGAAATAGCATCCCATCTACCCATCTACCCATCCACCCATCTACTGGCTTCTGATGGGACTTTATTTTCTACGCAAATTCCTAAGAGGGTTCGTCAATTTCTGACTTCATACGTTCTAAGGTCTGATTCATCTGCTCAAACATTTGTTGAGGAGTCACTCCAAATTGGTTGAGCTGGGTTTTAAGCTGTTGGACTGTCATTTGAGCCATAAAATCTTCAGACAGCTCGAATCGCTTCATAAAAATGCGATAGCGATCCATGATATTTTCCATTTGCTCTATAAAGAGCTTTTTACCCTCACGGTCAAATTTGCCGTAATCGCCGCCTAACTGCATCAGGGACTGATAGTCCTGGAACAGTTTCATCGCTTCCTGTTGAATAATCTCAGAATCAAAAAATCCCATCCTTCTCCTACCTAACCTATTACCGTGCCATACTAACGGGACGCTAACGCTCTGAACTAGACCTATTCCGAAACTGCGCATTATTTGCTGACGCCCGGAAAATCACTGGCTGTTTTTCAGGTGAATCCAGGAATTGGCTTAAGCATCTTTGCTTAAACATCCCACAGGAAAGGCGATCGCACTCAGTCATTGGATAGTCTATTCGCTTAAAGTTGCCTTATCTAAGCATTTGCTATATGCAACTAGAATAAAAGGTCTGAGCAACCCAGCAAAGGTGAGATATCCCCACCTGCTAGGTCACTACATAAGCCTGAGTCCGACTTCACCCTGATAAGGCGCCAGGCTATCTCTTTTAGGCGACAAGTTTTAGGCGACAGGTTTTAGGCGACAGGTTATCTGGAGAGGAAGGAATACAGGATTATCTGAACTTAAATTGTACGCCTGGCGCTTAAGCCGGGACAATCTAACAGAGAAGAAATACAGCTCCCTACGGACATTGGGAATGCCCGTTAGAAATGAAAGAAACAAAATCGTCGCTTTTTCGGCGACAATCAGCTCCTTTTGAA